>MEPT01000114.1:15129-25448 GCA_001769925.1 Bdellovibrionales bacterium RBG_16_40_8 | reverse complement strand
ATATACCTCTCCAGGAAAAAACCCCCATTTTTTTTCAGCCCACAAAAATACCTTACAACCCAATTTGCCCAAAACAAGGCCAAAAGTCGCTCCGATAAGACCAATAATAAGTCCTTGATAAGTAAAAAGCTGACGTACAAAACGCTGACTTCCCCCCATGGCTTTTAAAATACTGATTTGTGGGTATCGCCTGACCACACTCAAAAATAAAGTACTTGCCACGTTAAATGCCGCCGCTACTATCATTAAGAGAATAATTATAAAAATAACTACTTTTTCATATTTGACGGCTTGAAATAAATTTCTATTTGCATCGGGCCAAGCTCTTGCCGAATAAGCGTAACCTAATTTATCTTCAATTTTCGCTTTTGCAACCACCGCCAACCGATAATCAGAAAGCTTAAGGCGCCATCCTGAAATACGATCCTCTAGCTCAGCGAATTTCTGCACCGTACGAATATCGGTAACCACATATCGCTCATCAAAGTCAGCGCGCCCAAGATCTAGCACTCCAGTTACGCGAAACCTCTGCATCTTTGGCTTAAACCCGTCTGACGTACGTGAACGCGTTACCGGTATGACTAATTTAAATTCTTCGCCTACTTGAATATTAAATTTTTTCGCAACACCTTTTCCGATTAGTGCTGATGGAATTTCATCTTTGCTCGTTAATTGGGCGCTTCCGGCGCTTATGAGTTTATCAAGTGACAACACAAAGCCTACGGTACCGGGATCAACTCCTTCAAGCGCTATGCCTGAAAGCTTTTTATTATGGGCAATAAGCCCCTCAGCAATTACATACGGAGTCATGGCTAGAAGTTCTGGTAGAATATCACGTATTTTATTTTCAACTTCACCCTGATCAGTCAAAACACTACCAACACGTGAAAAACGCACGTGTCCTTGCATATTAATAACCGATTCACGCAGAGTACTTTCGTAGCCACTCACTACCGCCATAGCAATAACCAGCGAAGCCACACCAAGCGCTATGCCAGAAACAGACAACACAAAAGAAAGACCCAAATATTTTCGTCCATCTTGCAGGTAACGCCATACCATCCATGCCTTTATCATTGGGGGTTGCCCTGCGCTGAAATAACTTGCGATTTTAAAAATTCCTCGATGGCTTCGTTAAGTTCTCCATCAAGAACGTGACTGGTCTGGCTTGTTTCCCAATTAGTGCGATGATCCTTAACAAGCTGATATGGGTGTAAAACATATGATCTGATTTGACTGCCCCACTCATTAGATTTTTTTTGTGCATCTACATTTTCTTTTTCTTTTTGTAGCTTTTTAAGTTCAATTTCGTAAAGTGCCGCCTTTAGCATTTTCATAGCACGATCGCGATTAGCATGCTGACTTCGCTCTTTTTGACAAGCTATAACTATACCAGTAGGAATGTGTGTTAATCTTACGGCCGAATCAGTTTTATTCACATGTTGCCCGCCAGCTCCACTTGAACGATAGGTGTCGACCTTAAGATCCTCATCTTTAATTACTACTTCGATGTCATCGTCAACCTCAGGCCAAACGGTGACTGAAGCAAAGCTTGTATGCCTTCGTGCGTTGGCGTCGAATGGGCTAATTCTTACTAATCGATGAACACCATTTTCTGATCTTAGATAGCCAAAGGCGAACGAGCCTTGAATGCTTATGGTAGCCGACTTGATCCCGGCTTCTTCGCCGTAATTTATAGACAAAACTTCTATATTAAAACCCTGACGTTCAGCGTAGCGTGTATACATACGAAGTAATATTTCTGCCCAGTCTTGGGCCTCTGTACCACCCGCGCCTGAATTGATAGAAAGGTAAGCGCTATTGATATCCATTCGGCCGCTTAAAAGGCTTTTAACCTCTAGATCAGAGATTGTTTTTTGCATTATGCCACATTCTGATTTTAGCTCATAAAAAAGCGCTTCGTCTTGAGATTCGTCGACCATTTCAAGCATAGCTTGCGCATCTTCGCTCTTACGAAAAAGCTCGTCGTAATCTTGTGTGGCTTTAGTTAAGATTACCTTTTCTTGATTAATCTTCTGCATTTCTTTGTGATTGTTCCATACACCAGGATTTTGCGATTCAGTTTCTAGTTCATCTAGGCGTTTACGCTTACGATCGATGTCAAAGATACCTCCGAAGCTCACTGACTTTTTCGCTAATACCGCGCAAAGTATTTTTTATATCTGAAAGCTCTGTGATTACCGACATAAATACCTCAGTTCTTCATATATCTTATCTTGCAAAAGATACATATCACGAGCACGCTTGTCATTGATTTCATGATCGTAGCCTAAAAGATGAAGCAGCCCATGAATAAGAAGGTATAAAAACTCTTCTTTAAGAGTTAATCCGTGCCTCTTTGCTTGTTTTTTTAATATAGAAAGGCAAAACACTAGCTCGCCAAAGCTGTTCTCTTCTACTGGGGCAAAACTAAGCACATCTGTCGGCTTATTTTTTTTGCGATACTGATTATTGAGTAATTGCATTTCTTTTTCACTCACTAAAACAATGGTTAAGTCTGCCACTAATTTTTTCGACAGCTTTTTAGATAGCATTTTAGACAGCCCTTTAGCCGCCATTTTTGCAATAAACTTAATTTCTGTCGCAGTTGGTTGACTAAATCTTATTTTTTTTATCAATTCAATTTTCATATTAGATTAACTTATTCTAGTTCTACCGTCGTTCTGTCCAACCCTGTTGCCGACGAAATTTACTGTCGCTCATTATCATACGGGCAAATGCGCCAATTGCGGCCTGAGGTCGTTTTTTTAGTCTAATTGCATATACCAGTTCACAATCTAAACCTTCAGCTATTTCGGCGAGCTTTGAATAAGCCTGGCGTGAAATTTTAAGTTTTTTTGCTACACTCACAAAAGTTTCAGCTGATCCATTAAAATACCTTTTTGTCTTTAATAATTGTCTTTAATAATTGTCGTTAATTAAAAAAATTATGCCTTACGCTGCTAGGAACTTTGCTACCCACTCCTGAATAAGTCAACCCATAAAGAGTCTTATTCAGGAGTGAGAAATAGACGCCACATTGTTTTCTTCATTCATTAACCAACAATAGATTTTTTGTGTTCGTTAAGTGCGCTACGCATAAGTTGGTGTTCAGCGCGTGCAAGTTCAGGGTCAATGATCAGAATTTCAGTAGCGGCTTGACGAGCATCTTTCAAAATTGCGAGATCACGAACGAGATTAGCCATTTTAAAGCCTGGCAGCCCTGATTGCCGTCTGCCAAGAAATTCTCCTGGCCCACGAATCTCAAGATCTGCCTCAGCTATTTTAAATCCATCGGTTGTACTTTCGATGACACTGGCGCGATGTATTGCCTCTTCAGATACGGCGTAACCTAAAATCAAAACGCAATAACTTTTGTGTTCTCCGCGACCTACTCGACCGCGAAGCTGATGAAGCTGTGACAGACCAAAGCGTTCAGCATGTTCAATAATCATCATGTTAGCGTTAGGCACGTCAACCCCGACCTCAACAACAGTAGTTGAAACTAAAACCTGAATTTTATTTTGTCTAAATTCATTCATTATTGCGTCTTTTTCATCAGACTTCATTTTACCATGAAGCAGCCCGATTTTGAGGTCAGTAAAACTATTTTTCAAAGATTCATATTCTGAAATGGCATCTTTTAAATCTATCTTTTCACTTTCTTCAACAAGCGGGTATATCACATATGCCTGCCTGCCTTTTTGAATCTGCTCATGCATAAACTGAAAAACTTTTTCACGTTTTGAAGAAAATGTTTTGCGAGTAACAATTGGTGAACGGCCTGGCGGTAACTCGTCAATAGTTGAAACATCTAAATCTCCGTAAACTGTCATGGCAAGGGTTCGTGGTATAGGTGTTGCTGTCATAACCAGAAAATGTGGAGTTAGATTTTTTTTAAGTTTTTGTCTTTGCTCTACGCCAAATCGGTGCTGCTCATCAATAACTACGAGTCCGAGATTTTTAAACACTACCTCTTCTTCAATTAGCGCATGTGTGCCAATAACAAGATCAATTTCACCGCTGGCGAGCTTCTCACATATCTCTTGATGAGCCTTAGCTTTGAGACTACCAACTAGAAGCGCAACGCGTATACCAAGTGGCGAAAGAAGCTTTTCTGCATTTGCAAAGTGTTGCTCTGCTAAAATTTCAGTGGGCACCATAAGGGCAGTTTGAAAGCCACTCGCTTTTGTCACACATGCGGCCAGTAGTGCTACAACGGTTTTTCCTGAACCAACATCGCCCTGCACCAAACGATGCATAGGGTTGGGCTTTTGAATATCTGCAAAAATTTCTTCAAATACAAAAATTTGCGCTTTAGTTAATTGAAACGAAAGACTGGCAATCAACTTATCTGCGAGCTCACGACCACCTAATAACGCTGGAGCTGGCTCACGTTTTAAACCAAGTTTTTCTCTAGCCATATAAATTTCAAGCCAAAAAAACTCTTCAAAAATAATTCTTCTCTGCGCTGGAGAGCGATAATTTAAAAAATCTTCACCTGAAAGGGGGGGCGGGCAGTGAATCAACCTAAGCGCCTCGGCGCGCGGTAGCAAATTAAATTTCTCGCGCAGCTGCAAAGGAAAAACTTCTGGCACTGCTTTTTGTTTTAATACAAGTTCATCAATAGCAACGGTCATTAGCTTACGAATTTTATGCGGGCTCAAACCCTCGGTATCAGTATAAAGCGGTATAAGCTGATCTTCTGTTTTAGGCTCATCATCAGAAACTAGCTGTATGTCTGGGTGATGAAATTCTAATTTATTACGATATAAAGTCACTTTACCTGCAATACGAACTTTTTGATGCGTGGTAAAACGCTCAAAGTATCCTCTATAAGGTACGCGAAAATATTTACAGCTAATACGCCCGCTTTCGTCTCTAACAACTATTTCATAAATTTTACGGTGACTTTTACCCATAGAAATAGCGCGTACACTGATAACTGTAGCTTCAATGCTAACAATCTGTTCATGCGCAAGGGATGCAATATTTCGCGCATGCCTGCGATCCTCATAGGCGCGAGGAAACCACTCTAGCAGTGCTCCTACTGTAGCCACTCCCCTTTTACGCAGTACATCGCCAAGCTTTGGGCCAACACCTTTCAAATATTGAATGTGCGTATCATATGCTAAGGTCAAAAAAAATCTCCCAGACCTAGGTCTTTTATATACAAACCAACCTTGGGTTGCTACGCATACCGTGGCAAACTCGTAGTATGGCTGAACAACACGATGACCGCTTCATTAAAGTGAGATTAAATTCACTTCATGCAAATGCGCCCATCCCGTTTGATCTCTATGTACTGATTAATAACAAACAAATCCACTATTTACGCGCCGGGGGCAACCTTGAGCAAGAAAAACTTAGTAAATTTGAATCTAAGGCGCCCGATAACTTTTATGTTAAAATTGAAGATCGTGCGGCTTTCAAAACGTATGTACATGAAAAGATCAATTCTGGGCAACTCACATCAAAAGAAAAAGCTGTTATACTGCGCGAAAGCTCTTTGACGCTTATTGAAGAACTTTTCGAAAGCGAAGATATAAATCGCGCATTAAACGAATCAAAACCTATAATAAACCATCTAATAGAGCTTATGGATAGCGAGCCCGAGGCTATGTCACACTTGGTTGGTCTTTCAAGTCATGACTTTTACACCTATACCCACTCTCTTGATGTAGGGGTATACAGTTTAGGCCTTGCTAAAGTACTTGGCTTTTCAAAAGATGATCTAGCACATATGGGTCAAGGTGCAATTTTTCACGACGTAGGTAAACGTCAAGTTAGCATTGAAATTATCACCAAAATTGGCCCGCTTAACGACGTTGAGTGGGCGCAAATGCAAAAACACCCACAATATGGGCTAGTAATTTTAAGTGAGCATAACGCCTCTGATGAAGTTAAAGCCTGTTGCTTTGAGCACCACGAGAGCATGGCCGGCAATGGGTACCCTCAACAACTTCAGCCCCACGAAATTCATCCGATGGCTAAAATTATTGCCTTAGCTGACACCTTTGATGCTTTAACCACGCAACGTTCATACAATAAACCCATGCGCCCTGCTGCGGCACTTGATTTCATGAAAAACAAACTTGCTAGTCGCTACGATCCTGAAATGCTGCGCGCGCTGTATGAAGTTCTTTTTCATATGCAAAAAACTACCGGTACCTAAATTTACTTTTTTAGCAACTCTGTATAGCCACCAGCGAAGCTTGCGGCATTCTTATAACCCAACGACAAGAGTGCGTATGTTGTGGCAGCAGAACGTAAACCATTATTTGAGATAACTATTACGCGATCATTCGGGTTAATTTGCACTGCACGAAGCTGATCTCTCATTGCCAAATTTGGCCGACCCATCTGAGTAAAAAAATCTTTCCATTCTATGTTTACCGCTCTAAGGTCAGGTACTTCATATTCAAGATCGCGATTTTTTGAAAAAAACTCTTTTTTTGAGCGAACATCTAGAATATGTGCACGATCGTCAAACTTACTCATAGCCACGCGTAGCAATTCTTGTTTACTAGCTCGTATTGAACCCCGCAAACGAGGCTCCCATGTGGGCGCATTAGCTCTTGGCGGAGGGATTAAATTTGAATATCGAAGACCCAGTGAGTCGGCTTGTGCCGTTTGCACATTTTCAACACCTAAGTAAAGAAGTGTCCACGCCATATGCCCCTCTTCACCAGCACCATTTAAACCTAAACCAAGAATAACCACTTGCGATTGTGGTGAGATGCCAAGAAGTGCAAGTCGCCTGACTTCAGCCGACGGATCTTTACCAAAATCACTTGATCGTATGTTAACCGCTTGCGGCAGATGAGCGACCGCAAACTCAAAAGGCGCCCGCGCATCAAGAATTATTGTTTCGTTAGTGATATTAATTGGCTTTTTAAGTACCGTTACCAGCTTTTGTGTATTGATGTCTTCGGTCATATATGTTTTTGTTGGCGCCAATGTACAGCCTGACAAAAAAAGAAGAATCGAAAAAAACTGTTTCATCATTTAAATTTCATAGTCGGGAAAAATATAATGTCACGAATGCTAGGCTGATTGGTAAGAATCATCACAATTCGTTCAACTCCAATCCCAACTCCGCCCGTAGGCGGCATACCCACATCAATAGCATGCACGAAATCATCATCAAGCGGATGAGCATCTTCGTCGGTGATGCGTTTTTTTTCTTGGTCTTGAAGTCGATTTAACTGATCTTCAGGGTCATTAAGTTCAGTATAGGCATTGCCGATTTCCATACATGCTGCAAATGGCTCGAAACGCTCTACCAACCCCTTTTTCTCGCGATGCATTTTTGTGAGTGGTGAAATTTCTACAGGGTGATCAAGAACAAAAGTAGGTTGCCACAAATGCTCTTCAACTTTCAGCTCAAAAGCCTCCATAAGCATTTCGCCCTTTGTAACTGGCTTTTCAAGAGCTGATCCAAATTCTTTGATACTATTAAATAATTCTTTCTCAGAAATTGTTTCTGGATCAATACCTGCGTACTTTTTAATACCTTCATAAACAGTCATGCGATGCCAAGGTGGTGTAAAATCAATTTCTTTATCTTGATATCTTACCTTCATAGACCCGGTAAGAGTCTTAGCTACATGGGCAACAAGTTCTTCGAATTGACGCATCTGATATTTGTAATCAGTGTAAGCTTCATAATACTCAAGCATGGTAAACTCAGGATTATGTGAACGATCTATACCCTCATTACGAAAATTTTTACTAATTTCGTAAACCTTTTCGAAACCGCCAACGACAAGCCTTTTTAAGTAAATTTCAGGGCTTATTTTAAGATAAAGTTTCATGTCGAGCGCACGATGGTGTGTTTCAAATGGATGAGCCGCCGCCCCGCCGTACACCGGCTGCAAAACCGGAGTTTCAACTTCGAGAAAACCCCGGCTATCGAGAAAATTACGAATTTCACGAATAATTTTTGAGCGCATCACAAACACTTTACGTGAATCACCGTCGACAATTAGATCAAGGTGACGGTATCGGTATTTCATCTCGATGTCAGTAAGTCCGTGAAATTTTTCAGGCAGTGGCTCTAATGTTTTACATAAAATTTGAAATTCTTGTGCATGAATAGAAAGTTCGCCTTTTTGTGTTTTAAACACAAATCCTTTAACCCCGACAATGTCGCCAAGATCTATAAGCTTAAATGATTTTTGTGCAACATCATTTTGCTCTTGAATTCGTAAATAAATTTGCATTTGCCCAGACTGATCTTGCAGATTAAAAAATGCAGCCTTACCCATATCTCGCATAGTCATAAGTCGACCAGCAAGACTTACTTGCTCAAGTTCGACTTTATCTCCAGCTTTTAGGTATGCAAATTTCTGTTGTAAATCGGCCGCATGATGAGTGCGCCTATACTCATGTGGGTATGGATCAATCCCCAGCTCTTTTAATGCATGCAGCTTACGTCTTTTTTCGGCCCGCAGTGGATTTTCTTTAAGATCTGACATTTTTTTACTCGTGACCTGTGAAAATATCCATTACGTCATGAATTAATTTAATAGCTTCTTTTTTTGGGCGCTGAAATGCATTACGACCCATAATCGAACCAAAGGCTCCGCCCTTAGCTAAGCCACGCACCTCATCAAGTATTTCTGCTGTAGATTTATTTGCACCACCACTAAAAATAACTACGCGACGACCATTAAAACAACTATCAACCACATGTTTAGATCGATGCGCCATGTCTTCAACACGAATACCTGTGGCTTCATAAACTTTTTTCGCCTCTTTTTGCTCAATGTGTGATGTAGGAGGTTTAACTTTAATGATGTTAGCACCAAGTTGTGCGGCAATGTGCGCAGCGTAGGCAATAACATCAATGGCTGTCTCACCTTCTTTTGAAATATCTTTTCCTCGAGGATAAGACCAAATAATCACCGCAAGCCCTGCTTTTTTTGCTTCACGCGATGCCGCAGCAATTTCTTCGTACATGTGCTTACGCTCGGTACTGCCAGGATAAATAGTAAAACCAATTCCTACGCACCCTAAACGAAGGGCATCGTCTACCGATGAGGTTAATGCTGAAATTGGATTTTCTTTAACATCCATAAGTGTATCTGAATTATTAATTTTCAAAATAAGCGGAATTTCTCCGGCATAATCTCTAGCACATACTTCAAGCGCACCTAGTGGAGCAGCGTAAGCATTACAGCCAGATTCAATCGCTAAGTTCATGTGATAGCTTGGGTCGTAGCCATCTGGATTTTTCGCAAAACTTCGTGCCGGTCCATGCTCAAAGCCCTGATCCACTGGCAAAATCACAAGTTTTCCTGAGCCACCAATACGGCCATGATTTAACATGCGAGCCATATTTGTAAGAACTCCGGGGTTTTCAGATCCGTACCAATTTAATATCTCTCTAACTCTTGGCGTCATAATTCCCTCGTAGAAATGGTTTATGAAACGCATGAAACTAAAATCATTAGTGCTTTAAATCAATATGATTCTCCAGCATAATAGCATTCTTCTATGTTAAAATTCGTAAAAAAGCGCCTTCACCCCTTTGTTCACCGCCCTTTTCGTCTATTTTTTATTTGTCAGCTACTTTCATTGATCGGAACCTGGTCACACGAGCTTGCCCGCTCGTGGCTCGTTCTAGATATAGCCGGCACTACAATGGCGCTTGGCACATTACTTTTAGCTACCTCACTGCCAGGAATTTTTCTTTCGCTCCACGGTGGGGCGATTGCCGATCGCGCTGATGCGCGCAAGGTTTTACTTATCACAAAAACAATTTTAACTATTTCGACATTTTCATTTTTTTTAATTACTGAGTTTTTTCATGTAAAACTTTGGATGATTTATTTCTTTGGCTTTATTGAAGGACTCGTTAATTCGTTCGATGGCCCATCATTTACCGCCGTGTTCGCGCGCACACTACCGCGCGAAGATTTTCAACAAGGCCTCGCCCTGCAATCAACTTCATTTCACGTTGCGCGCATGCTAGGACCCGCCGCTGCCGGAGTGCTAATGTACCTACACGGACCTTCTTTAGTATTTCTTTTCGATGCCGTTAGCTATCTTGCGATAATTTACATTATCTCACGCGTTTCACTTCGCGACAAAGTCATGACCAGCACAACTAATCTTGCTAAAAGCCTACGTGAAATCATTGTTAGCCTTAAATTCTTTTTTGACGACCCGACTAAACGCTATAAGCAATTTCAGCTTTTCACGAGCATAATATTGATTATGCCGCTTTTAAACCTAGTATTTAGATCTTATTTAAAACAAAAATTTTCTTTAAGTGCTGAAAATTTTGGTTACCTTTTTGCCTTTCCGGCTAT
>MEPT01000114.1:11177-15056 GCA_001769925.1 Bdellovibrionales bacterium RBG_16_40_8 | reverse complement strand
TAGTTGTATCACTTTTTCTCATACCTATGATTGCAAGCTCGTTCGTAACAGCCATATTACTTGGCTTTTGCGGATTTTTTTCATACCTAAATATAGCGTCTATCACGCAAAGTATTCACCTCGAAACTCCCGATGACTATCGTGGGCGCTTTGGTTCACTGTTAACGCTAGGATTTACTTCTATTGGGCCACTCATGAGTTTTCCGATTGCCTATTACACCGATTATCGCGGCTTTGAGGCCACTATTCGCGATGTCACCATACTTTTTGCAATTATATCATTTTACTTAGCTTACGAAAATTTTTTGCGCCACCCACGTAATTATGAAACTCTTAAATGATTTTCTGATTTACTTAGGCGCGAAAGAAATCCATCAAGTTCATGCTTAGATTGCTCGGCATCATTAACACCAAAATAATATGACTTACCACTTTTTAGATTAATAAGTAGGCCCTTCTTCCAAAACTTTTGATTAAAAAAGAAAAATCTATGTCTAACAGAAACAAGCCACCTTGTTAGCGGTAATGGGTAGCCAATACATCTTACAGATTCAATACTTTGGATTTCTACTAGCGGTATTTTTTTAGAAAAATACGATAAACTTTTGATCATTAGTTGATCATTAATAACCATTAGCTTTCTTGGAAGAAATGACACAATACCCTGCACTACAACAAGAAATAATATAATGTCGATAATTGGTCTTACATAGGCAGATAAAATTAACGAAGCCTGCCAAATAGATATAGAATACAAAGACTCTTTCATCACGAACTGAATATGCAAAAACACAATCAAAGCAATTATCCCTACAGAAAACTCTAAACTTTTTAATGGGGGGAACTTAACCTTTCTAATCCACCTAACTTGGTCGTGTTTAAAATTTTGAGTTAATACTCGGCGAAGAGTAAAAAATGAAATCAAGAATACGATAATTGATAAAACTATTGAATCGTAATAAAAAAATAATGGTGGCTTATAGAAAAATCCGTAACGCTGATTAGGTTTATAAAACTTTTTTAAAATATCGCGAACCTCACTTGGCTTAATATTCATTAATATTTTCATTGGTGAAACATGGCTATTGTACAACTTTAAATCTTGCCTTATAGAATACAATAACCCCATCATATCACTGGCTTCAGCGCCGGCCAGAAAGTACTTTTTCATATAAAGCTCAATAGCTTCATTAACTTGTTCGTCTGTTATGCCGCCCTCTTCAGCTTCATTATCTAGGTAACCTTGTACAAGTTTAAGATTCTCGCTAAAGTTTTCTTTGGGCGTTTCAAACTCAACAAACGTATACCCGAAATTGTATTCTCCACTAGTAACGCCGCGTACGGTATATGCCTGCCCCTTTTTGTTTCTAAGCTCTTTCATTAGGCGATGAGCTACACTTTCACTATAAACATCAAGTATAAGTGCTTCGGTTTGGTTTATATCCCAAAATTTGGTACCCAAATAAATATATGGCGATGCTGGGTTCAGCGCCACCACTTCGTACGGAGTTTTAGATGGATTCGGCTTTTCAGGGCCAGGCATTTTTTTACCATCTTTTACAGGCAAACTACCCCATTCAGAATTAATGACCTTCATTATTTCATTTTTTACAAATTTACCTGCAACAAAAACCCTCATATTTGCAGGTATATAATAATCATCATAGTGCTGTTTAACTTGAGCTAAGGTCAGACGTTGAGTCGATAGTTGTTCTTGTGTCAGCGAAAATTTATAGCTAAATGTTACACCAAACTCACTTTGCCAAAAATCTTTTTGTCGTAAATATTTGGGGTATAAATAATTTTTAATATCAAAACCAAAAGCTAGATCAATAGGGCTTGGTTTGCCGCGCTCAAGTTCAACGGTACGCTTTTCTTTGGTTACGTAGTCATCTGTAATACTTGGCTTTAAAATTAGGTTACCTATTGTATTTAAAAGCCACTTGCCGTCTTTTGCTGGTATGTGACCGTAGTAGATTGTTTCTCTAGCCGACGTTTGCCCATTGGCTTCGCCACCTTTTTCTTTTATTAGTTGCAGATAGCTCATTTCATCTTTTAATTTTTCATCACGAAACAAAACGTGTTCAAGTAAATGGGTAACGCCTATATTTTCTCTAGTCTCAACGTCGTAGCCAACGTCCACTTCGACTCTTATCATTGTAAGATTGGCCTCTGCACTTGGCGCTAAAAACACCTCGACGCCATTTTTAAGCTTAAAATATTCTAATTTCTCAAATGGGTCTTGCGATGTTTGTTTTGCTGCTGCGCTTAGCGATAATGAGGCAAGTAATATCAATGCGGTAAAAAATATTTTTATCACTAGCTTTCATCGGTATTGTGAGTACACGAGTTAAGTATTTTCACTTGTTACTAGTGACTATGGTCTAGTCCATTAACCCGCGTATATTATTCTCTAGCGTCTTAAGCGATAAATCCTTAGGCGAAATAGGTTTACCTATATTCAAGGTAATTGTTCTCCAAAATTTACGGGGTGGTTTAATAATACGAGGGCTATCAATGCGGCTGAACATACTGCCCCATAAATTATTAATTGCCATCGGAATGACCACAACCGGGTCTTTTTCAATAATTTTTAATATGCCTGGCTTAAATTCAGAAAGATTGCCGTCATACGTAATCTTACCTTCAGGAAAAACGCAAACTATTTCGCCCTCTTTGATGTCGTTAGAAACCTGATTAAAGGCGCTAGCAAAAACTTCACGGTCTTCATCTTTACCAGCAATCGGAATTACTCGAGCTTGCCGCATTAAATATTTCAAAAGCGGTATGTCAAAAAATTTATAGTGCATAATAAAGCGGGTGGGCCTACTAATAGCGCCCATAATAATTAACCAGTCGATAAAGCTGACATGATTACATGTTAATACCACTGCTCCATTTTTTGGTATATTTTCAATACCTTTTACGCGAAGACGATAAAAAATATTAACCAATATCCAGCTTAAAAAGCGCAAAGTAAATTCTGGTACAATTAAGTAGATATATACAGAAGCTACTGCGTTTAAAATACATATGATCAAAAGTATTTGCGGAAATGTTAGCTTCAATGAATAAAATAATACTATAAGTAGACTTGCTACTACCATAAATACGGCATTCATTACGTTATTAGCAGCAATTACTCGCGAGCGACTATCTGCATTGCTACGCTCTTGAATAAGTGAGTAAAGCGGCACAATGAAGAACCCACCAAATATAGAAGTACATAAAAAATCAAATAACAAGCGCCTACCATCAGACGTACTTATAAATTCACCTAACCCAACGAGTGCTTCAGGTGAAATTGTAATACCATGTGCCGCCCAGTCTGGTCTAATAAGGTATAGATCAAATAAAAAAATAGTCATACCGAGTGAGCCAATTGGCACTAATCCAATTTCGACTCGTTTAAAAGAGAGTTTTTCACATAGTATAGAGCCAATGCCAATTCCTAGAGTGAACATTGCTAGAAACGCTGTAACTACTCGCTCATTAACATGCAGAAAATCTTTGCAGTAAATCGGCAAAATAGACAAGATACAAGCACCAAAAAACCAAAACCACGAAACTCCAAGAACAGAGTTAAATACCGCTTTTTTCTCTCGCAGCAAATTCCACATCTCCCCTAGCGTTGGTATAGGATTATAAGATAATCTTAAATTTGGATTACCAACCGCAACTGGTGAAAGCTTGTAACTTGTCCATACTCCCAATGACGCAATTGTTAATAAACCTGTCGAAATAATATATATTTCATACCCACCGCCTACCGCTGACCCCCCAGCTATGGTACCAAGCAAAATAGCGAGAAATGTACCCAATTCAACGTAGGCATTACCTTCTACAAGCTGCTCAGATTTTACAATTTGCGGAATCATA
>MEPT01000114.1:9937-11157 GCA_001769925.1 Bdellovibrionales bacterium RBG_16_40_8 | reverse complement strand
CGGGCCAAAAAAAGTCGATTGCATACCCATAAAAAATAAAACGACAAGTAACAGCCAATAGTTTTCGAAAGAAAATCCAATCACCGCAATAGTCATGATCGCAAGCTCCCAGAGCTTCGTGAGGCGCGCAAGACGAGCTTTTTCAAGCTTGTCGGCAAGTTGCCCGGCTAGTGGCGAAAAGAGCAAAAATGGTAAAATAAAAATCCCGCTGGCAAGAGCCACCAGTTTATCAGTTTGTAGTCCTGCAATTGTTATACTTTTAAATGTAATTATCATCAGTAGCGCATTTTTCAAAAAATTATCATTTAAAGCCCCAAGAAATTGTGTCCAAAATAAAGGGCTAAACTTTTTATCTTTAAAAATAAGCTTTGATGACATTGCTTTTGCCCCTTGTGATGTAGCATAGAATTCTACGGGGCCAATTTTAGTAAGTCAGTTATTTTTTCATGATCTAATCAACTTTTCTGAGGGCATATCATTCACTTTTATTTCTATTGGCTTTATCAAAATGTTTTTTTAGCCAATCGGTGATTTCGTTTATCTCTGCTTTTTTTTGATACCGCACCCCATTGATAACTGGTGATCCCGGCACGACTCGAACGTGCGACCTACTGCTTAGAAGGCAGTTGCTCTATCCAGCTGAGCTACGGGACCATTTTATAAAATTATCTTATCAGCGCTAGGATATTAAGATCAATAACTAATCTTCAGCCGGTAAGGGCTCTGGTGGATATGCCTGCGGGTTAATGGTTAAAGCCCAATTTTTATAATGTTCATTAATTTCTTCGGCCTGATCAGGCTGAAGAACCGGGCCAATATGTACAGTCAAGCTACCTGGCTTGGGTAGCCAAGCGCCCTTAGGATAAAGTGTTGCATTGCCTTCAATATATAAAAAAAGCACCGGCACTTTCGTTCGTCGTGAAAATATAGTTACACCACCTTTGAACTCGCGCACATAACCATCTGGCGAACGCGTACCCTCAGGAAAAATTATGAGCCATATACGCTCAAGTTTTGTTAAAAGATTTGTACACAGTTTAATTGCCTCGCCTCTTCTATCTTTGCGATCTATCGGCACCGCACCTAAACAGTGCATAGAAAAAAAAGTAAATAACGGATTTTTAAACCAATAATCTTTTGCGGCAGAAATATAAAGATCTAACCAATAACGAAACGGTATCGATGCTGTGATTGCAACTGCGTCGAGATGGCTCGCGTGA
>MEPT01000114.1:9678-9912 GCA_001769925.1 Bdellovibrionales bacterium RBG_16_40_8 | reverse complement strand
ATTTCTGCCAAAGCTCTTTATAACTACCCTTGACTCGTAAAAATATATACAAACGAAAAATTATAAACTTTAGTACAAAACCCCAAGCCAGGCGAAAAAACCAACTGGTAAAATCAATATGACGCGTGAATAACGGGAGGTGTTTAAGATGACTCGGCAGGCGTGTCCATTGCTCGTTTTCATACTCCCAATTTTTCATCATTTAACTGTACCGAAAACTTTCATAGTTTGAAT
>MEPT01000114.1:6463-9620 GCA_001769925.1 Bdellovibrionales bacterium RBG_16_40_8 | reverse complement strand
CGTGATAAAATATCATCGCGACCGATAATAAAAATACCCGTTTCTTTGATATTAAGATCACGTCGTATTGTTGAAAGGGTTAGCCCACCCAATCGGCCCACAATTGAAACAATCAGCGCCGGAGTAAGCCAATATATTTCTGACCTATGCGGGAGCATGTGGCGAATACCCCAAGCAAGTATAATAGTCAGTGCCATAGAGCCTAAAAAACCTTCGAGAGAAAAATGCGAAGTAATATTGTTGATTGGTTTAGTTCGACCAAACCTTCGCGTAATAGCGTAGTTAGTAGCTTCACAAAATTCAAAAAGAATGGCTAGGTAAAGCACAATAAGTGGGCCACCTTGCCAGAGCAGAATACGCCCAAGGTGCATAAAACCCCAACCTACAATTATAAAATTAATTAGTGAAAGTGCTATGTATTGAATCATCTGTGTATGCGAATTACGAATTATAGGAATGAGCGCGGCAAATGCGAAAAAAATCATTGGCATTATGTTAAAAAAACGATCATAGCCACGGTATATAGAATAGCCCTGTATGCCGATAAAAATATAGGTAAGCCACACATACCAACTACGATGATACATGCCAGTCATGCGAAAAAATGTTTTGGCACCAAAAATAGCTATAAATACGATAAATATAAGTGGCCACGGAGACGGTAGCGCTATAAAGAAAAAAATAACTGGCGAGGTAACAACCCAACTTTTAATACTTGCCCAAACCCCAATCCATTTCGGATTTCGCAGTTGCATAAGATAAGCGACTGCACCCACCACGAAAAAGAAAAGCACAACCGCAGTAACTGTTTCGACATAATAATCATTGCGCCAGAGACCGACTTCGTTCATTAAGACTTCCAATCAATATTAAAGTCTTTAATTTTTTTATATAAATTAGATCTTGAAATTTGCAGAACACGCGCCACTTCATCAACATCATTAATTTTTTTAAGCGCTTGCGTCAAAACTTGGCCTTCAAAATTAAAAAGTATTTTTTCTAATCCCTGATTAAAATCAACGGCTTCGGCATAAGGCACGACAACGCTTGGCGAGACAATTTTTAACACGTCTTCTTTGCGAATAACCGGCAAGGGTGCAATAAGCGCAAGTTGTTCGCAGACCCTTTTAAGCTCACGAACGTTGCCGGGCCATGCATATTCTTTCATGGCAGTAATAGCATCTTCAGAAAGATCTTTTTTGCGGTTTTTCTCTTGAGATAAAAACCAATTGGCTAGTTCAACTATATCGGCTTTACGATCTCTAAGTGGCGGCAATGTTATTTTTTTACTATTTAACCGCCAGAGCAGATCTTCGCGAAAAGACCCCTCTTTAACCATCTGTTCAAGATTTCTGTTAGTGGCCGAGATAACTCGAGTGTTAACGCGAAGGGCGTCTTTGGCACCAATACGGCGAATTTCGCCAGACTCGAGAAAACGTAAAAGCTTAACCTGCAAGGTAAGCGGCAGTGCCTCAATCTCATCAAGAAACAAATCTCCGCCATGGGCTGCTTCTGCTAAGCCAATCTTATTTTGTTCAGCACCGGTAAAAGACCCGCGGGTATGGCCAAAAAGTTCTGATTCAAAAAGATTCTCTGGGATAGCTGCTACGTTTACCGTTATTAGGGGGCGTTCTCCCTCTTGACGATAAATTAATTGTGCCACGACCTCTTTGCCGGTACCCGATTCTCCCTCGATTAGAATAGGGCCAGTTTCGCCTTTTAAAAAAGCAATTTGGCGTTTGATGTTTTTTGATTCTGGGCTTTCTCCCACCCAGTGTGCGCGCTGATCTGGATGCCGAAAAGACGCCGCCTGCAACAGCCTAAGTGCTTCAATTTTGTCGAGAGTAAGCACCACTTCATCAAGATTTAAGGGCTTAGCCATATAGCGTGAAGCCCCGGCGCGTAAACATTTCTCCATAAGGTCGCGATCAAGATCACCCGACATGGCAATGATTTCAAGATGTGGCATGTTTTCTTTGAGTTTTTTAATTACGTCTAAACCCTCAGCACGCATGGTATTACCTGAAAGATGCATGTCGACAAAGGCTGCTGTATAATCTCCGGTAGTAGGTACATTCTTTGGGCTTGAAAGAGCCTCTAGCCGCCAATGGCGAGGCATACCCACCTTTAGTGATTGTAATATTAATTCATCATCATCAATGGCTAACAGAGTCAGATTTTGCATACTTTCCTACACAGTTACTAAATCCTCATTTAAACTCAATTTATGACAAAAAAGAAGATTTTACTGCTTGAAGGTATTGATCCGGGGGCAAAGACTCGACTTGAATCCTACGGTTTTCATGTAGAACTAGACGCTACAAGCCCAGCAGAGCGCGATCTAGTTAATCGAATGAAGGGGTTTCATGCTATTGGAATTCGCTCTAAAACCCAACTCAGCAAAGAAATATTCTTATCTTTATCTGACCTTGAAGTTGTCGGATGTTTTTGTATTGGCACAGATCAGGTGGAGCTGGACTATGCTAACTCAAAAGGAATTCCAGTTTTTAACGCGCCTTATAGTAATACGCGCAGTGTTGCCGAGCTTGTTTTATGTGAAATGATCGCGCTATCTCGTCATCTTACAGATCGCACTCAGCAGATGCATAAAGGAATGTGGCTAAAATCAGCTGCTGGAGCTAATGAGGTGCGCGGTAAAACTTTGGCAATTATCGGCTATGGCCATATCGGTAGCCAGCTAAGCGTAATAGCCGAAGCTGTGGGCGTAAAAGTAATTTACTTCGACATCGTCAAAAAACTGCCGTTAGGCAATGCACGCACTTGTGAAAGTCTAAACGACTGTTTGGCACGAGCAGATTTTGTTAGCCTTCATGTGCCCGATACTCCAATTACGCAAAGAATGATTGGCGAGCGCGAACTCTCGCTTATGAAAAAAGGCTCATATCTTATCAACGCCAGCCGCGGTAAAGTTGTTGATATTCCTTCTTTGGCATTGGCACTTAAAGAAAAACACTTATCTGGTGCAGCGATTGATGTTTTTCCGCTAGAGCCGTCTTCAAATAAAGAGCGCTTCACCTCAGAAATACAAGAGCTAGAAAACGTCATTCTTACTCCACACATAGGCGGCAGCACCGAAGAGGCGCAAGAGGCTATCGGCCAAGAAGTAGCAGAGAGTTTTATGCGCTACTTTTTATCA
>MEPT01000114.1:5631-6450 GCA_001769925.1 Bdellovibrionales bacterium RBG_16_40_8 | reverse complement strand
TTTCCGCAACTAGATGTTGCAATGCCTGGCGAATACCCACGTATAATCAATATTCATAAAAACGTTCCCGGCGTATTGGGCGAGATAAATAGTATAATTTCGGCACTAAAAGGTAACATTGTTACTCAGCATCTCTCTACCGACTCACATATTGGGTATCTAATTATGGATGTCGGCCTTAGTGACCCCGCTGAAGCGATTAAACGAATAGGCGCGCTTAAAACTTCTATCCGCACAAAAGGTACGCCGTAACCGTACCGTTGTAACCTTACCCCCAGTTATATTGGTTCTAAGCTGTTAGTTTTCTGAGACGACTTCGACTATTTCTGGGATTACTTCTTTCATGCGAACTTCGATGCCATTTTTAAGGGTAATTACAGAACTAGGGCAGCCAGAACAAGCTCCCCGCAGGTGTAAGTAAAGTCTGCCTTCGACATAACGACTAAATACAATATCGCCACCATCAGCAGCGACAACTGGACGAATGTCGCGATTTAAAATCTCTTTGATTTTTTTTATTATAGGTGAATCATTGTCGTCACTTGAAAGTGTAGCCATATCAATCAAAACACCTTCATCTCGCTGTAAATGCTCGGCAATTAAGCTAGTAAGCGGATCAGCCAGCACTGCCCATTCTACCCATTCTTGTTTGGTTATAGTAACAAAATCTGGCCCAATCATGATTGCCTTTGCCCACGGAAAGCCAAATAACTTTTGCGCAAGTGGCGACCTAACTGTTTGTTCTGGATCCTCAAAGAAAACTGTTTCATCTGCAATTTGCGTAGCAACACGAAACTTCATCGTCTGCGGATTAGGCGT
>MEPT01000114.1:5306-5526 GCA_001769925.1 Bdellovibrionales bacterium RBG_16_40_8 | reverse complement strand
CTGATAAAACTAACACCGTCGAGACAAAATGTCATGGCTCATCGGCAGAAATGTCTCACAAAAATTCTTTGGCTACTAATATAGTCCTTATTAATTATGGCATCACAATTGCTTTAAATACAGATGAAACATTTAATTAGAAGGAGGCTTTTATGGCAAAGTCAAACGAACTTGGGTTGTGGCGCGAGGGCATTTGGAGTCCGTTTCGCGAAATGGCAAA
>MEPT01000114.1:5147-5258 GCA_001769925.1 Bdellovibrionales bacterium RBG_16_40_8 | reverse complement strand
AAGAGGTGGTACCGAAAAGGCGATGGATTTTTCGCCTTCATGCGAAATCACCGAAGCTAAGAATAGCTACATTATGAAGTTTGACTTGCCTGGAGTTAAAAAAGAACAGGT
>MEPT01000114.1:3520-5111 GCA_001769925.1 Bdellovibrionales bacterium RBG_16_40_8 | reverse complement strand
AAAAAAGAAGATAATGACAAGCAGCACCTCTCAGAAATCTACTACGGCTCATATACGCGCACGTTCACACTGCCCGCCGCAATCGATGAAAAGAAAGTTGATGCAAAATTTGAAAACGGAGTTTTGACGGTCACCGTACCTAAAAATGAAATTTTAAAATCTAAAACGATCGAAATTCATTAGGAGTAAAAATGACGCCGCTCACTTCGTACAACATGAAAGACAAGGTAGCATTTATCACTGGGGCGGCTAATGGTATCGGGCGCGCAGCGGCCATGGCCTTTGCACAAAATGGTGCTCATGTCATGGCCATCGATACTAACACCGATGCTGGCACACTGACTGTGGCCAAAATTCAAGAAGCTGGTGGCAGCGCTCACTTTTTAAAGTGCGATGTATCAAATAGTGCTGACGTAAAGTATGCAGTTACAAAAACTGTGTCTATTTATGGGCAATTAAATTATGCATTTAATAACGCAGGCATTGAGGGCGCGCAGGCGATGACTCCGGATTGCAGCGAAGAAAATTGGGATAAAGTAATCAGTGTTAATTTAAAGGGCGTTTGGCTTTGTATGAAATATCAAATTCCGCATATGCTTAAGCAAGGTGGCGGCACAATCGTAAATTGCTCATCAATCGCGGGTATTGTCGGATTTTCAGGTATTACAGCATATGTCGCAAGTAAACATGGGGTAATTGGTCTAACCAAAACTGCAGCTCTTGAATATGCAAAAAACAATATACGGGTGAATGCGATTTGCCCAGGCGTAATTCAAACTCCAATGATTGAACGTTTCACTCATGGTGAGGCACAATTACGTAGTCAATTGGTAAGCGGAGAGCCAATCGGCCGCATTGGTCAGCCCGAAGAAGTAGCCGCTGCTACTTTGTGGCTTTGTTCTGATCAATCATCATTTATTACCGGTCACCCGCTAGTTATAGATGGCGGTTGGATAGCGCAGTAAATAGTGATAACAATAGAATAGGAGAATAGATGCGTCTTGGTTTGCAACAATAATAAGCTTATTGGAATTTTTACCTGGATCGATGCTCTTAAAGCATTCAATATACTGACAAGCCTTGCATATTGTGATACGTAGTCCCTTAATGATTATGCCCAACAATAAAAGACAAATTCTCGTAATAGATGATGATCGCGAAATGCGATCTCTTCTACAAGACTTCTTCTCAGGCAGAGGGTTTGTGGTTACTGAGTACCCTACTGCGACCGTAGCCCTAACTCAATTAAAAGAATTATCACCTTCTGAAATTAACAATATTGATCTGATTATATCTGATATTAATATGCCCGGAATAAGTGGTATAGAATTTACTGAAATTTTTAAAACAATAAATACAAAAATACCGATCATACTTATTACAGCATTCGGCAGTATTGAAACAGCACTAGAATCTGTGCGCAAAGGCGCTTTCGATTACGTAGTTAAACCGTTTAAATTAAATGAACTTGTTGTTACCGTTGATAGAGCGCTTGAATACTCATCACTGCAAAAAGAAAATCGTGTCTTACGAGAAAAATTAAATCAAGCCAACTCTTTTGCCGGTATATTGGGCAAAAGCCCAGGCATGC
>MEPT01000114.1:0-3513 GCA_001769925.1 Bdellovibrionales bacterium RBG_16_40_8 | reverse complement strand
TTTCGATCTTGTCAGGCGTGTTGCTCCAGCCAGCGCCAACGTTTTAATTTCTGGCGAAAGCGGCACTGGTAAAGAGCGTGTGGCTCGCGCCATTCACGATCTAGGCCCTCGTACAAAAAAACCATTCGTAGCTATCAACTGTACAGCTATACCAGATACCCTTCTTGAATCAGAACTTTTCGGCCACGCCAAGGGGTCATTTACTGGCGCAATACAAAGAAAGCGTGGGCTTTTCGAAGAGGCTGAAGGTGGCACTATTTTTCTTGATGAAATTGGCGACATGGACATGAATTTACAATCAAAACTTTTGCGAGTAATTCAAGAAAGAAAAGTTCGCCTCGTTGGTGAAAATGTAGATCGGCCAGTAGATGTGCGAATACTTGCCGCCACCCACAAAGATCTAAAGACCGCAATTAAGAATGGTACTTTTCGTGAAGATCTATTCTACCGATTAAGTGTGATCCCTATTGTGATACCGCCCCTTCGTCATCGCCCCGAAGACATTCCACTTTTAGCCGAATATTTTTTACGAAAATATAGCCTAGAGAATGCTTCTCGCGTGAAGGGTTTTGCTCCTGAGGCTATGGCTAAATTGCTTAATTTACCCTGGGAGGGTAATGTTCGTGAGCTTGAAAATCTTATTGAACGCCTAATTGTGTTAGCTAAAACAGAGTATATAGAGGCCAGCGATCTACCGAGCGCACAAACCGTAGACGGAGAGTCTTTTTTTGCTCAGTCAGTTAATAGAATTCAAACACTTGAAGAACTTGAAAAGCGCTATATTCGTTTCGTGCTTGAAAAAACCGGCGGCAAAAAAGAAAAAGCCGCGCAGATGTTAGGTATTAATCGCAGAACACTTTATCGTAAAGAACACGAGTACGGCTGGGTAACTGATGAAACGTCTACGTTATCTGAGTTATCCGATGACTCTTCAGACATCTCTATAGAGTGCCCAGTTTTATGAAAAGCACCTTACTTATATTTATAGCTTCATTAGGAGCACTACTAATTTCAAATTGTAGTGGATTTAAATCTATTAGCCCTGGCGCTCCTGTTGCTGGCAGCGGCGACAACTCAAAATGCGGTGATACCGTTACTCTTACCTGGGACAACCCAACAACAAACACCGACGGCAGCCCACTCACAGACTTATCAGGGATTAAAATTTATTACGGCACATCATCAGGTAACTATACAACCGTGATCGATCATACAGACCCATCGACAACAACTGAGACTTTCGCCATACCTAAAGGGGTTATGTACTATTTTGCAGCTACCGCTTACAATGCCTTTGGTAATGAAAGTGACTTTTCTCACGAAGTTCAAAAAAGGCTACTGTTACCCTCACAGTGTACTCCTTAGTCATTCATCTTTTTGTGCTTATTATATTGATCATTTGAGGTTTTGGCCCTCGCTCCCCATTTTTTTGCTTCACCCTCATAATCTTTACGCTTTGCTTGCCAATTAGATTTTTCATCTTTTGCTTTTTTTTCTTTTTGCTCTAGTTCTTTTTGTAGTGTGCTCATTTGCTGTACCTGCATATCCCAATCTTTGCGTTCTTGCACAACTTGCAAAGCCATTTGATCATATGCCAGCTGATTTTCTTCACGTTTTTTCTTATTTTGTTCAAGCTTTTCTAGTATCTTTTTAACTTCTACAATTTGTTTTTCTTCTTGTGCCTGTTTTAACTGCTCTTTTTGCTTCAACTTTTGAATTTCTTTTTCAATTTCGCCGAGAGACTTTTTATTTTTATCAACATTTTTGGTGTTAGCGATCAGCTGCTTTTTCATTTTCTGAATATCTTTAATGGCGGCATCAGATTGCTCAACATTTTTATTAACAATTTCTAAATTATCTTGATACTGCTTATAGTTAACCTCGCTATTTTCTGCATTTATTTTCATCTGCTCGACTGTAGCTTCAACATTAGTCTTTGCCGCCGACGGTAGCGTAAAAAGTGCTACAGCCACACAAGCAATTATTTTACCTATAAGTTTCATAAATTACCTCACCGTAAAATTTTTCGGACAATTATTTTTTAACGAAGATCGATATGAACCGATTTCATCCTCCCAATACTCACCATCAAACTGCCAATTCAATATCTTTTGCGGCTTGACATTAGCCGGTATTCGCTTTGCCTCTGAGGTTGCCCCGCCAGATACCTGATAGCGTATATTCTCGCCACTTCCTGCGAAAATCTCATAGCGCAAAAACTCGTTGCCTTCTATTATTTGACCGATTCGCGCGTAAACGTCTTTAAGCTCTTCAACTAACTGCATACCAGCAGCAGTTCTTAGTCTGGTCTTCTCATGCCCAATACGTGATTGAGCTAAGCCCTTCATTTTTAAATACCCTAATCGTGCAATTTCATATATTTCTTTTTGAAATTCATAAGACCTAACCAACTGCTCATCAAGACGTTTTTGTGCATTCCACTGACTTAAATTCTTTTTTAGTTCAGGTGAGTCTTTGATTTTCTCGATATCTACTTTTACTTTAGCTAGTCGCGCTTTTGTTCTATCAAGTTTTTGATTAACCTCGGCTTGATCTTTTTTTACAAGCCCATAAATATAACCATATTGAGTGATTTCGTCTTCGAGAATATTTATTGCCCCTTGGTTATTTAAAAAACCACGCTGCCTGGCAATTTCACGAATAACTTGGCTTGGTAAACCATCAATATTTTGATCGCTTCGCCCTTTAATATAAGTCTTAACTGTATTGTAATAATCTAGCGGATCTTTTTTAATCTTTTTATATTTATCTACAGCTTCTAACCAACCGCTATGCAACTGCTCTAAACGAGTAAGTGTTTTATATGCATCACCGTACTGACAAATATTTATATACCCAATAGTTCGTACCACCCAAGACTCGGGCATAAATACCGATTTAAAATATGGCGAGTGCAGTGAATACATATTGCCAATTGCGCCCTCGGGGTCATCAACGCTTAGCTGAACCCAACCCTGCTCAATCAAGCCTTGTACCCAAAGCGGGTGATTTTTGGGTATGCGCATATATTCTTCATGGGCCGCCTGATAACGTTTTTGTATAAAACATATACGTGCAATATTAATAGATATGAGTGCTTCTATATTGCTATCTGACTTGCCAGTTTTTTTCATCCAAGCACGGAGCTTAAGAAGCATCTGTTCGGCTTCTTTAATTTTTTTAGCGCCGTACAGCCCGATAGAATATAGGTACTGTGCTTCAGCATAGTGGGGACTTTTTTCTGAAACTAATGTCCCATACGTAGCAGCCTCATCATACAGGTTTTTATCATGTGCCGACCGTGCTAATACAAAATTAAAATTGTCTTTAGCTTTCTCTTCAATCAAATTTTTATTCTTTATGGCTTTTAGTGCTGCAGAAACGCTTGCATCGTACTCTTTTGGCAAATTTTCGACAATATTGGTAACAGCCTCTTTTGCATATTCAGGGTTTTCTGATGCAATTACTTTTAGTAAACGATTTACCGCCTCAGAATGAAAACCCATTTGATGA
>MEPT01000113.1 GCA_001769925.1 Bdellovibrionales bacterium RBG_16_40_8 | reverse complement strand
GGCACTGATAAAGATAGACGCAGTCGATTTCTCTACGAAGTAAGTATTCAAGTTGGGCCACTTACTGATTATGTGTTAGATGAGATCGTCAAAAACTCGATGCTTAAAAATAAATTTCAAAAAGGCGAAATTACTACTTTTGAGGCTCTATTTAAGATCGACGCGTATAATAGTTATAATCATCAAAGTGCCGCACAGAAAGCCATTTTATTTAAAGTAAATTTGCCAGCCCAGCCGCGATCAGGAGGTCAGCCGTGAAGATTAAATATTTATTTTATTTAATTTATGTCGTATCTTTCAGTGCTCTACTCACTGCACTTATGCCGCAGGCGCAGGCACAAATGGCACGTGCGACCGATTTCTCAAAAAAAATGGATAACCTAGGCGGAAATAAAGACATCATGAAGCGAGCTAGGGCCTTAGATCCTGATAATAAAATTCGCGTAGTGCAAAATCGTACAGTAAATCGTAATTGGCGTCTTGAACTTGGCGTTAATTATGGACTGATGTCAGGGGGCGATCCATATTTAAGCACACAAAATATTGGTGGCAATATTGATCTGCATATTAGCCCTCATTGGTCGGTAGGCGCGCGGTATTGTGATTTTTATAATAAGTTAACCCCTGAGGGTAAACGAGTTTATAATGAAGCGCAGAATAGAAATAATATCGGTAACAGCTACGTAAAGCCGGCAGTTGATTATCCAACCAACTCAGTTCTTGGAGTTTTAAGCTTTTACCCATTTTATGGGAAAATAAATATGTTTGACCTTGGGGTGGCGCAATTTGATTTTTATGTTTTGGGCGGATACGGGCAAGCGCAATTTCGCAGCGAAAACGGTGAAGGAGCGTGGCAATCAGGGTCATCTCCGACTTGGACAGCTGGAGGAGGAGTAGGCTTTTGGCTTTCTCAACATTTTTCATCGCGTCTTGAAGTTAGATATCAGGCCTATCAAGATAAAATATATTCAGGAACGCGTGATATAGATTTTGTAATTAGCACCTTCTCAGTGGGATTTATGTTATGAAGTTAATTAATTCTTGCTTGGTGATTTTTCTTTTTACTGCAGTGTCTTATAATGCTGCTGCTCGAGGGCACGATTTAAAAATTATGACCAAGGCGAGATTGTATTTTGAAAAAGGTAGTCTTGATAAAGCTTATGCTAATTATGACATGATTTCGCGCTCGTCTGATTTTTGGTTAGAGGCAATGGAAGAAAAAGCGCAAGTAATGGCGAGAAAAAAAGAATATGCTTCGGCACTAGCCTTACTGCAAACGGTCTTATCACCAACTTTTGATGGTATCGTAGGGCCAGAACCATATCTGTTAACTGCTTTAATACAGCTGAAAACATGCGATTATTCTTCAGTATTTAAAACATCCCAGTTATTTAAAGAGCGATTCAAAAAGCGCACACAAGCCCTACATGAAATTGAAAATAGCGCTAGCAGCTCTGCGGTTACTGAATTTATTAAAAAATTATCTAGCCAGCCGCTTGATTTTTCATCTCTTGGGGCTTTGGCCAAAGAGTTGCCGAGAAATATTCAACGTGATCAATTGTTACAAAAGCAATCTTTTAGTACAAAGACAGCTATTCGTAAACGCATCAAAAATTTGGCACAAGAAGAATTAAGTGAAATTGAGAATATAGTAAACAAACTGCAAATTGTCGAAGCAGAGGCCATTCACCATATTTATTTGGCAGAAAACTCTGAAATTGCCCGAGAAAAGCAGGGCAAAATTGCCAGCGGAGCAGATGTAATGACTTTTCCTTACAAAGGTGAGGTTTGGTTAGATGAAATAGGTAACTATTCTGCAAGTATAGAAAAATGTTCGACAACTGTTACTAATAAAAAGGCCAGCTTATGAAAAGATATTTTTTACTTTTAGGTAGTTTTTTAATTGTTGCATGTACTAATTCAACTGAGTCAAGTTGGATGGTTAGCCCTAAGCCTGTTTATCAGACTTATACAGAAACTGGCGGAACGTTATCATTTGATTTTACACCGAAAGCTGAAATTTTATTTGTGGTCGACAATTCAGCAAGTATGCGTAAACATATTGATAAAGTTTCGACTAGCATTGACCAGTTTGTTGACGCATTTTCTTCGCATAACCCGCTTGAATATAATTTGGCGGTAGTATCGGTATTTGATAATCGTACTTATTCGAAGAAAGAGTATCTCGATAAATGGTCTGGTACTGAAAATTATTTTCAACTCGGGCAATTTAGGCAAGTAAAAAAATCAGAAACTGAAATAGTAGCAAATAAATATTTTATTTCGTCGCGTGATGAAAATTTAAAAGATCTTCTGCGTAATACTTTGAAAATAGGCGTTCAAGATCTTAAATCAGGTGGGCCGCAAATTGAAGAATCATTTTCGCCACTAGCAGCGTTATACGAGTTAAGTGAGCTAAAGCTTGATAATTTTTTTCAGGCAAGACAGAAAAATTTTTTCATGGGCAAAGATAGTTATAAAATAATATTTTTTGTTACTGATGCCGCAGAAGCGTCGCAGGTAACGCCAAGTGATTTATTCTATGGGTTAGTTGCAAAATCCGGCGGCGATCGCACGAAAGTTTTATCGTTTGGGGCGATTGTGCCGTCAAATGTGAATAATTGTGCGCGTGATCCTGGCGGCAAACCATATGCTCTAGAAGAATTTTTAAGTCTAACGCGAAAAAGTTATGAGGGTTCTAATATAGTTTCACTTTGTGAATCTTTCGGAGCTAAGTTTGCAGCGTTTGGCAAATCAATTCGTGCACGTGTCATGAACAAAATTATTCATCTTGAAAATGCCATACCGATTATTAGTGATAATGCCGTCGAGACTTTGAGAGTATTTTATGGCAATCAAGAAATACTCTTAGAAACAAATTCTGATATTATTGGCTTTGAATATGACCCGCTCATAAATGCTATCCGTATAAATCCCCGGCTGGAGTTATCACAACAACCGGGTGCTAAATTACGTATTCAGTACACATCTGCTAGGGCTAAATAAAATATTTTTTATCCTAGCTTACTCTAGCTTATCCTAGCAGCTTTAAGGCCAAATTTTGTGCTTGGTTTGCTTGTCCGAGCACAGAAATGCCTGCTTGTTTAAGAATCGAGGCTCGCGTCAGCTCTGCGCTCTCAGAAGCGATGTCTGCGTCGCGAATTCGTGAATTTGCCGCTGATAAGTTCTCATTTGCCACCAGCAAATTGTTAACTGTCGACTGTAGTCGGTTCTGCATGGCACCAAAGTTGGCGCGCATAGCGTTTACCGAGACCATAGAATTATCGACTACATCGAGACTATTTTGTGCCTGTTCTTTTGTAGCTACACTTTCAGAAATAATGCCGAGCGCATCTAGGGTGGCATTCGCCGCAGCCGTATTGAATGAAATTCGATCTTTAAACGGATCGTTGTGTACGCCAACTTGAATATCCATCACACCGCCGGTGCCGTTAAGTAGATCATACCCGTTAAAAGTCGTGACCTCTGAGATACGTTGAATCTCTGATTTTAGCTGCTGATACTCAACGTCTAGAAATTTTCTTTCTGTGTCGCCAATCGTATCGGATGCGGCTTGCACTGCTAGTTCGCGCAAACGAATGAGCATGTTTGAAACCTCATTTAGTCCGCCCTCTGCTACTTGCACCAAAGAAATACCGTCGTTTGAGTTGCGGTTTGCCTGACCTAACCCGCGAATTTGCGCGCGCAAGTTTTCGCTTATAGCTAGACCGGCGGCATCATCAGCGGCCTGATTGATGCGAAATCCGCTCGACAGTCTTGCTAGACTTTGATCCATAGCTTTTGTCGTGCCGACGAGACTTCTTTGTGCGTTTAGTGATGCCACGTTAGTGGTAATAACTAGTGCCATAGATGGACCTCCCTGTGTTATGGCACATCTTCCTGATGTACGAGAACCACCCATGGTCCTCGGGGCACATACTGTACCCAACATTATTATGAGTTAAGTTCAACTCAACTCTTAATGTATCAGATCGGTATTTTTTGCCCGTAGATGAGTCTAGTTTTTAGAAAATTATTTTATTCGCAAATTAAAATGAGCCGCCTCGTAAGAGACGGCCCAAAGCAGGAAACAATGGTCAATTTTCAGCACTTATACCGATGCTTGCCATCGGGCAGTGAAGAGCGGTGTAGTCGTCTCTTCACTTAAGTGAGCTAAAGGTCATTCGGACCAGTAGCCTTTCTCATAAGCCAATTAAGGGTTATGAGAAAGTCTTATTCAAGAGACCCAGGGCGACTTGTGAAGACTGATTCGCTTGCGCAAGTACCGATGTGCCAGCGTTTAACAAAACGTTGCTCATCGTCATGTCTGCAGTTTCTTCAGCAATATCCACATCGCGGATACGACTATTGGCAGCAGCCATGTTTTCAACACTTACGGCGATGTTGCTTGTCGTTGATTGCAGGCGGTTTTGAACAGCTCCAAAATCCGCACGCATCGCAGATACGCTTACAATCGCTGAATCGATTGCTGATAAACTATTCTGAGCTGAAGCTTTATCAGCAACACTGGTGAGATTGATACCCAGTGCGGCAGAATTGGCGTCAGCCTTCGAAGCATCGAAGCTTAACCGATCTATATTCGGGTCGTTTCTCGATCCAACCTGGAAGTCGAGAATTGATCCGGTTCCGCTTAAAAGCAGTGTGCCGTTGAACTCTGTGCCATCAGCTATCCGATCGATTTCGGATACAAGCTGATCGTATTCAACGTTGAGAAATTGTCTCTCAACTGGCCCGATAGTGTCGGATGCGGCTTGCACTCCGAGTTCTCGTAAGCGGGTTAAGATGGAGCTGATCTCATTCAAGCCACCCTCGGCGACTTGGATCAGTGAGACACCATCTTGGGCATTTCTTGAAGCTTGTTTTAAGCCTCTGATCTGCGCCTTTAAGTTCTCTGATATCGCAAGACCGGCGGCATCATCTCCCGCGCGGTTAATGCGGTAACCCGAAGATAGTCGCTCTAAGCTTCTATCTAGGTTGAGCTTCGAGCTACGCAAATTTCTCTGCGCATTCAGCGAAGCCACATTTGTGTTAATTCTTAACCCCATTTGTTCCTCCTCCGTGAAGAATCCAGACATCAATCCTTGATGCGTGGTGAGCCTTGCGACTCAAGGGTATTACCTCTTATAAATCTATTCGGACGTCTCATTATGAGGCTTGAGTCATTTTGAGAAATCTAGACATTAATCTAGATATTAGTTTTGAAATTAATCATTTTCGCAAAGCCACTGACCCATTGAGACTACTTCTCCGGGTAATACGCTAAAAGAAGTGGTGCATTTGGTATGTATAGTATCTTCGCAATTATCAAGAGCTTCGTTAACTTCAAAGTGAACAATAAAATAAAATAGAATTTCTCCGTCTTCTGATTGATATTTTTGCATTCGAGTTATTGCTGGAGAAATAATTTGCCCCCCGCAAGTGCCCTCTTCTTCATCAAAGGCAAAATAGCGTGACTCAATTCTTAGAGTATCTAGTATTTTTTGCGGAGTCGTGGTCAATTCGGGATCCCAGTTCTTAATGGGCAAACGATCAAAAGACGCAAAAGACGATACGGAAAATAAAAATGCTATTAATGCAAATATTGTTTTCACTAACAGGCCCTCCGCCCGTCTGCTGTATTGCTTTATGCAAAAAACAACATCGAGCGCAGTGTAGACTAAAGTTTTAAAAGCACAAAATGCATTTTATTTAACTTAATATGCGCCAAATGAATAAGTAATTATGCGGTGTGAAAACTGCCCTACCTTAATGTTGATGACAAGTGGATTACGGATGGCCCTAGGATTGCTCACTCATAAGGCATGAGTCGAGTTTGTCCGTCAAAATCAATATCGTGCAGGGAATTCGGGCGGATTGTCCGGTTCGGACATTACTTCCGAAAGTCGGATAAAAAATGGATTCAACGTTACAGGTGCACTCACTGTGGTGGGCATTTTTCTCAAGCCACAAGCTCCCCCTGCTACGATCAAAATAAGCGCCACCTCAATCGAAAAATTTATCTCCTTCTTGTCTCCGGAGTTTCTCAAAGAAGAATTGCGCACCTTCTGAAAACTCATACCATTACAGTTGCGAGGAAATTGAAATTTCTTGGGCTCCAAGCGCGTTATTATAACCTGTGCGTGCGCCGAAGGGCTCAACTCGTGAGAGAACTTCAATTTGATGATCTTGAGACGATTGAGCACACAAAACTTAAGCCTCTCTCTGTAACACTGGCTGTTGAAAAGCACACTCGCAGAATTTTAGGGTTTGAGGTGTCACGTATGCCGGCAAAAGGGCTTCTTTCAAAAAATGCGCTGAAAAAATATGGTCCACGCATCGATAAGCGGTTTGAGGGGAGGGATCGACTTTTCCGTCGTATTAAGGACTTTGTCGCAAAAGACGCATGCATTGAGTCTGATGAAAACCCACATTATCTGTGGGATGTGAAAAGGCACTTTCCTGACGGCTATCATCACACGTTAAAAGGACAGCGGGGATGTGTGACAGGCCAGGGAGAGTTGAAAAAAATTGGCTTTGACCCATTATTTAGTTTGAACCACACCTGCGCGATGCTAAGAGCAAACATCAATCGATTATTTCGTAAAACCTGGTGCACTACGAAAAAAATCCATGGGCTTATTGATCACCTAGAAATTTATGTTCAGTTTCACAATCAAGTGTTGATTAAACGCCACGCTGATTGACCGATGAGTGCTTAGTTACCGCTTTGCTGAGCACTTTCGATATTCCCCAGCCTATCGTTTTGATGAGATCTTCCTTTTGCGCAAAAACACTTAAAAACATCAACATCAAAGTAGGTCAGTTCTTGCATTGAAAACTACGTTTAATTGATAATCGAGAGAATTTAGTGCCATCTTTGTTAATCATGGGATCGCTGGTATCGCGACGAAAAATTTCACATATTAAAGATTTTGACTCAGACATTAATCCCAGGTCTATAAGCCTAAATTCGTTAGGCCCATATTTTTCATTAATCAATTCAGGCTTATGATCAAGTAGCATTATAGTAGACGATAAATTTTTGTTGCGAAACGAAGTTATAATTAGATTTTTTACATCAGTATTAATTATATTTTCGTCGCGATGTTTATTGCCATCGTTTGCATAATATTTAGTTATATTATTTTTTAGTACATCGTTCTTATCAAATTCGATAGCAAGTTTTGAATTAGTGTAGATGTCACTATAAAATACAGGATCGTTACTTGTTTTTTTATTTATAGCATCAAATATATTTTTTTTATCGTCTACTTTAAGATTAGCTCTATCTAGTATGTGATAAATGCTAGCATCTTTGCGGCCACTCACCGAGCCGCCACGTGCAGTGATAGATGCGCCCGAATTAAGAAGATCTTCTACGGACTTTACGTTACCATTACCAATAGCTCTAATTAATTTGTGATTCATAATTTCAGTATTTACAGCGGGTATTGCTTTTACCTTTATGGGTAACCCGTAAAATTGCGCTTGTTCTTGATAGCCAGCAGCTTCATACTCTGCATATAATTTATTTCTTGTTTCAGTTGACCGTGGATTGAGAAAAAAAGATTTTCGCAATAAACTTAATGCCTCTAATTTTAATGAACAGTAGTTACTGCTATTGCTAGATTTGCTAGCGTTTTTAAATTTTTCAGTAGCTTCTTTAAATAATTCTTTTGCCTCTTCTATAAAGTTATAAATTTCATCGCCATGAATTAAGTTGCGATTATTCGGCCATTTAGGCCAATTATTTGCTAATTTAGCGGCTACTCGTACCAAAGCGTAGGCATTTAACGATTTTGAGCCGTCAGCTGTGAGAATAGCAGTTTTCTCTAGAAGTTTACGGGCTTCATCACTACTTAATCCGGGTAAATAACTTAATACGTTGGTTAGAGCTCCTGAAACGACTGGTGTTGCTGCGCTAGTTCCTGAAAAAGAAGTCAGCTGCTTGCCAGTTTGGCTTTTGTCGTCGGCAATCGTTTGGATATCATAGCCAACTGGCGCAGAGATAGCAATTTTGTTATCAGCTTGACTATATTCGGTCTGTAAACCATTTGGCTGCAATGCCCCTACCGTGATTGCGTTCACTCCTTTTAAATCGTGAATGCCAATAGGATCAGGAAACGCATTTCCGGCGGCTGCTACTAATATAGTTTTGTCAGTAAGTTTTGCAAATGCTGTAGATAACACGTCATAACTATTATTTAATTTGGATTTTTCGGGCACTCGCATAGACATGTTAATTAATTTAGGAATTTTATTTTCTGGTTTCATAATTTGATCAATTGCTTCTACGTATCCGCCATTAAATTTGCCATCACTTAGTACGAGCTTTGTTACTTTACTAGTGTGACCAACTCCGTACGGAGTCTTACCTACGAAAATATTTAAGGCAAGGGTGCCATGTGAATTAGATTCAGTATTGCCACCACACTTAGCTGGTTTGTCAGTATAACAGGCTTTTAATTCTTCGGAAAAACTTTCTGTCGGCATAGAAGAAGAATTTAATGCAAATTGCGCGTCAAGTATGCCAACCTCTACTTTGGTGTTATTCTTATAATCTTTAAGATAAGCTGCAGTTTCGGGTGCTCCGACAGCTTCTTGCGCCCAAAAAAGCGTAAGTTGTTTACCTGTTATTATATTTTTTATTGGTGCCTTATCATACACGTCATTGTCTATGCCTGGATAAGGAGCACAATCAGAATTCTTAGATTTTATTGTGCTTGCTATATCAGCTATATTTTTATTGTCTTTCGGATTTAGCGTACTATTTTGGATTTCGCAATTGTCGCATGTGCCGGCTTCTGTATTGTCAGAACTTTTTGCTGCTGATTCGTCAGCAATTAGTTTAACATTTGGATCACAAGCTTTAACTTCGGGTAATTTACGATATTTTGCGCATAGATCAACAACAGCTTTGATGTTATGATTTAGTTTAGTATCATCAAAACCTACGACATCTATTGGCATAAATTCTGCCCGATAAATCAATTTTGCCTTTAGCTTTTTATGAATAAGGTTTTGCTGTAGGGGGTCACTTTTTGAAAATAAGACGGTGGCTCCGTTAATTTCTGGGTTAACTGGCTCATTTGCAAAAGTATTTGCATGAAATTTTATTAATAAAAAAAATATAAAAGCACTCACAAATTAATTATCGGCTTTCTATATGTCGCTTGTAGGTTAAAAATGAGAACGGTTCAGGGGCTTTTCGATCAATTTTTTCAATAAGTTTAAATTGTTTTTGGTTGGGGTCAGGATAGGTTGCATCGCCAGCATAGTCTTGATAGATGCGTGTTAGAAAAATTGTATCTACATATTTTATAGATTGCTGATAAATTTCTCCGCCCCCAATAATGAAAATTTCATTGC
>MEPT01000112.1:1514-10895 GCA_001769925.1 Bdellovibrionales bacterium RBG_16_40_8 | reverse complement strand
CCTCAATTTTAAAGCGTTTCTCCCAAGCATTTAGGGTTTTGCTGGGTATACGAAAGCAGGTGCCACTATTAACAAGAGTGGTACCTCCTAGCGCGCGCCCTAATGGAATAGCAAAAAAAGGATCAGTAATAGAAATTGAAAGCCCTTGGTTTTTATATAGACGTCTGACGGCATGTGAGGCGAGATCTGTGTGTGTAGAAGGTGGGTGGTGTGCGCCTTCTTCGAGTAGTATTACTTTAAGCCCTGCTTCAGCGAGCTCTTTACTGGCAACAGCACCACCAGCGCCTGAGCCAATAATGACAACGTCTGCTATGTCAGTTATATTTTTTCGGACTGTGGAGCCTGCAATAAGCATTGCGCAGAAGTCCTTTCTTTATAGCTAGGGCCGTAGCCAATATTTTGCAAAATGCGCGGGTGAGAATACAAACAACTTGTGCAGAAATGTTTAAGTACCAGAAAAATTGCGCGTTTTACAAAAAATAAGCTGTTTTGCAATTTTGCTAAATAAGCTGTGCGCTTGGCAACTGGTAGCATGCGCGTCGGGCGAATTTTAAAAGAAAGTGGCGGTATGGCATATTCAGCAACAAAAAAAACTGCATGCATGGCAAACGATAAAAATGGTGGCAAATTAATTAACGTTTGATGTAGCTCAAAGCCTAGTTTTTTGAGCTCTTCGGGCGAAAGCTCGCAACCTTCAGCGGCAAAAGCTTCAATGAAAGACTCTAATATTTTTTTTATACAAAAGATTTTTTTTAAACCAAAATATTTCATATTAAAAAATCTACTCCAGCTAATTTTTGTGAAGTAACCAGCTCAAAGGCGCAAGTTTGTGTAGCCTTAATCGTGCGAATAAGTGTTTTTGACTTATATACATGTAGGAGCAGATTAGACACCTTAGAATTATGACAGTATCTATTTGACTTGTCTGTATCTTCGTACTGAACCCCGACAAAATCTGTTAGAGTTGCGATAATTTCACCCTCAAATCGCATATCACCTAGCTGAAGTTCAAAGCTCCAGCCTGAAAGTGAATATTTAGAGTTAATTTTCAAGGCTTCGTAAATAGTGGCAAATTTATATTCAAGCCCGTCGAATTTTATATAAAACATTGATAAAGGCGGAGAAAGAATTAGCCCCCCCAGTAGCGGCAAGCGAACTGTTAATCCCTCAAAAACAAAATCTTCGCTAGCGTCTACGAGATTACAATGACCCCATGCCCAGCTATGAGCATACTGTTTGCCATAAATATGCCCCTGCATGCCTGGCGCATCTGTAGCAGTGTATTCGCGACCATTCACCCAGAATTTACCATTAAACCTAATAGATTCTTCTGGTGTGCATACTGTACTTTTATTAAGCCTAAGGGCTTTAAATATTTTTGGCACCGGATCAAATGACCCACCCTTATTGGCAGAAAAACGTAAATCCCAACGTATATTATTTTTACCAGATTCGATTTCACCTGCTGTATGCCCTGGGCTTAAAAAACATTTAGACACTTGTACTTTTTCAGATGCGATATCAAAGCTAAAATCGCTAATCGGATAGGTGTTTTTTACCGCAATTCGCTCAGTTGGGTGTTTAGCCGGGTCGAAAAAAATACCCCAGGTCTCAGCAACTTTTTTAGATCCATCTTGAGTGTGGAGTGTAGTTAGTCGTAGCCAAAGTGCTGGCAGACCTGAGCCAAGGTTAAGTTTAAAATACCAAACCTCGTAAAAACCGCGGCGCTCGCCTATTGAGACAGGACGATTCCATTTTCTCATTTTCTTTAAGCTCCGCGACGTTGATAAAAACTTGCAACTATAACTATTACTGCGGCGTCAGTTATGGCACCGATAAGAAATGCCCAAACAAAGCTTGTCATAAAAAAATAATAGATAAACCCAGCAACACTTACGCTTTTGGATAACATATGACACATAAATAGCTCACGGCTTGCAGGGGTTTTACTAGACTGCCATGATATATATGAAAGCATTGCCATCATTGAAGTTGCCAGCACAACCCAAAATGGCATTTGTGTTGTAGTAAAGCCTAAAAGCTCGGCGATAAAATTATGTAAAAAGAAAAAAAATGCTGCCCCTAAAATATATATAATAGTAAAAATCTTCATCACATTTTGGTAGTTCATAAAAATTATGTTCTCCTAAATTTTATTGTACGTTTAGCAAATTCTTCGCTAGTTATACGCGGGCTAAGTGGCCAAAGTGCACCGAAGCGCTCAGCAAGTGCCGAAATAGTTAGGCTTGGGTTTACCCCTAAGTTAGCTGAGATAACCGAGCCATCACAAACATAAAGCCCCTTGTAGCCGAAGACCTCATGATTTTTATCAACTACGCCGCTTTGGGCATTTGCCCCCATAGTGCAACCACCAAGAATATGTGCGGTTGAGGGAATTCCGAGTAGCACCTCATGCACGGTATTTTGCGGGTAGGCGCCTATTTGTTTGCCAATAATTTCTGCAGCTTTATTTGCTAACGGAAAATAAGACGGCACTCGATATTCTGATGATTCATCTTGCATGGTGGTGAGCTTGTAAGACCCAGGAGCAAAAAGTCTACGTTTTAAAACAAAGTGAATTTTACTTTCTATTGTTTGCATAAAAAGTAAAATCAACGTTGATTCTGCCCAACGCATATTAAAAAACCATTTAATCCCTTGAATAGGGTCGCTAACAAGTCTCCATAGCGACTTTAACATGCGAATACCGTGGCGGTAGTCACTTGCCATCGGCATTGTCAGAAATCGTAAAGAACTTGAGCCTTTCGGATATCTTACCCCTTCGATGTGAGTATCTTCGTTTGGCCAAAAGCCTGAGCTTATAGCAATACCTTTTGAGAAATCTTTTTTTTTGCTATTTAGTTCGCTCACCCCAAGTAGTGATTCGCCATTTGTTCGTACCTCTTGACCGAGCCTGTTTGATAGAAGAGGTAGAGATTTGGTAACCATTTTGCAGCGAAGTAAAAGTTTTTGCGTGCCAATAACTCCTGCGGCAACAATAACTTTGCGCGCGCGAATAGTTCGACGTTTTTTTACAAACCAAGACGTACTTTTTTCTACTAATAGTTCATAGCCGTCATCAGTGAGTGGTCTAATATCAGTTACTCGAGTTTGCGCTGAAATATCGGCGCCAAATTTTTCGGCAAAATATAGATAATTTTTCTCAAGGGTGTTTTTGGCATTATAACGACAACCCACCATACAAGCCCCGCAGTGATGGCACCCGGTGCGATCAGGCCCGGCACCATCAAAGTAGGGGTCTGAAACTGTCTTTTCTGGCTCACCGAAAAACACGCCAACTTGTGTAGGATAAAATGTATTTTCTTTGTTCATCTCGCGTGCACAATCGCGAAGTACAAAATCAGCATCATGCTGTACCGTGTTTGGCACCGCACCTAGCATGTTCTTTGCTATTTCGTAGTGTGGGTCTAGTTCATTCTTCCAATCTGAAAGATGAGACCACTGTGGCGCTTTGAAAAATGTATCGGTAGGCTTAAGTAAAGTATTGGCGTAAACTAAACTGCCGCCGCCAACACCGGCACCGCTTAGAATCATAATGTTCGGGAAAAATGTAAGGCGTTGAATACCGAAACATTTAACAATAGGCGCCCAAAAATAGCGCCAAACATTCCAATTAGTCTTCGCAAAGTCCTCATCTCTAAAGCGTTTACCTTCTTCAAGAATACAAACCGTGTATCCTTTTTGCGCTAGCCGCATCCCTGAAACCGCGCCGCCAAAACCAGACCCAATAATGACAAAATCAAAGTCCATCATTAAAAGGTGCCAGACGCTTTTATGTGTCGCAAGCGCGTTATAGGTCGCTATAGATTATAGATAAAGTTGACGCGCTATATCACATAAGGCGACTGGCGATCATTTCTTTCATAATTTCGTTGGTGCCGCCATAAATTTTCTGCACTCGTGCATCGACGTATTGTCGCGCAATAGGATATTCAAGTGAATATCCGTACCCGCCAAACAATTGTAGACAGCGATCAGCCACGCTTGATTGCATATCAGTCATCCAGTACTTGGCCATACTAACTTCTTTGACAATATCTTCTCTAGCCATATGTCGTGGTATCAAATCGTCTAAAAACGATTCTGCTAGTTGAACTTGCGTTGCTATTTCTGCAAGTTCAAAACGTGTATTTTGCATATGTGAAAGAGGCTTTCCGAATACCTGGCGCTCTTTTACGTATTGTAATGTTAGATCAAGACATCCTTTGGCTGCTGCTGCAGCACCTATAGCTATAACCAAACGTTCTTGTTGCAGACTTTTCATCATAGAGTAAAAGCCCGTGCCCTCGGCGCCCAGCATATTGGCAGTTGGAATTTTGCAGTTTTCAAAAAATAATTCTGAAGTATCTTGAGCATGAAGGCCAATTTTTTCTAGTTTTTGGCCACGTTTAAATCCGAGAGTATCTGCCTCAACAACAAATAAACTAATACCCTTATGAGGTTTTTCTTTATCTAAACTAGTGCGAGCGGCGACGATTACGAGATTTGCAATTTGCCCATTACTAATAAAAGTTTTACTGCCATTTAAAACATAAAAATTATCTTTTTTCTCTGCGCGCGTTTGTAGATTGGCAATATCTGACCCATAGTTTGGTTCAGTCATGGCTAGAGCTAAAATATTTTCTCCGCTAACACATTTAGCAAGCCATTTTTCTTTTTGTTCGGCACTTCCTAACTCACTAATGTAAGGAAAGGCAATATCGCTATGTAAAGCAAAAAATACGCTGTGAAAACCTTGACGATAAAGTTCTTCAATAATTATTGCAGAAAATAAAAAATCACCACCACTGCCGCCATATTTTTCATCGGCACTTGGGCATAATAAACCTTGTTTACCGGCTAATTTATAAAGTTCTGTTGGGACCTGGCCTTGTTTCTCCCAGAGAGAATAATCAGAAGCTATATGGTCTTTTATAAATCGCTTAACTATGTCACGAAAACTTTCATGCTCTTCAGAATAAATTTTACGTTTCACAGCTATGCCTACATTTCTTTAGGATAAAAAGTTTGCTGCGCGCTGGCCATTTTTTTAAGAATTTCAGGAACGGCAAATGCTTCGCCTAATTTTTTAGCAAATTCGCTAGCCTCTTCAACAAATTTAGCAATACCAAACTGATCTATATATGTGAAAATGCCACCAGTAAAAGGCGGAAAGCCAATGCCAAGTATAGACCCGATGTCACCTTCTAGGGGATCAGTTACAATACCGTCTTGCCAAGCGCGGGCGGCCTCTAGCACTTGAACAAATAAAAGACGTTTTATTACTGTATTTATATCAGGCTGCTTTGTTGACTTAGGAAATAGTGTTGCAAGCTTTGGCCACAAAACCTTTTTGCCGTCAGCCAAGTAGTCATAAAATCCGCCACCAGATTTGCGACCTAAACGCTTTAATTCTTGCACAAACTGTGTGCTGACTATTGCAGCCGCACTTTGATTGCTTGACGCTAGATCAGCCTCATTTTGTTTTAATATATGATAAATTAGATCTAAACTTACTTCATCAGCAACAGCCAGTGGCCCGACCGGCATACCGGCCATTTTGCCGGCATTTTCAATTAGCGCTGGCTCAACCCCTTCTTTTAGAAGCGCCATACCTTCATTTACATAAGTCGTAAAAACTCGACTTGTAAAAAACCCGCGGCCGTCGTTTACAACTATTGGAGTTTTTCTAAGAGCCAAAGTAAAATCCATAGCCTTAGCAACAGCGTCTTCATCGGTTTTTTTACCTCTAATAATTTCGACAAGGGGCATTTTATCAACAGGAGAGAAAAAATGTAGGCCAATAAATTTATTTTGTCTGCGTGAATACTCGGCCAAACCCGTAATTGGTAAAGTTGATGTGTTAGACGCGGTCAAAATACTCGAAGTGGCAATTTCTTCAGCCTCTTTAATTACAGCTTCTTTTATTTTTCTATTTTCAGGAACGGCTTCAATAATAAGATCTACATCTTTTAAATCAGCGGCTTTAGCAGTAGGTAAAATTCTATTTAATATTTCACTATATTGTTTTTCAGTGATTTGCCCTTTTTGCATGCGTTTTTGTAAAAGCTTTTGCGAATATAATTTGCCTTTCTCAGCAGCTTCAATTGAAACGTCTTTTAGTACAACTTCAATACCAACACTAGCTGTTGAATAGGCAATACCGGCACCCATCATCCCAGCGCCAAGTACGCCAACCTTACGAAATTTAGTTGGTGAAATATCTTTTGTGCGCTTAGTGGCGCTATTTAGCTTATTAAGACCAAAAAACATCGTACGAATAATATTGGTGGCTTGAGGAGTTGTTAAAAGTTTTTTAAAATATCTTTGCTCAATAATTAAACCAGAATCAATATCAAGCTGAAGACCTTCATAAAGACATGCAGTTATTGCTTTAGGTGCTGGGTAGTTATTATAAGTTTTTTGCGCTAATACGGCATTTGCGGCAGTAAATAACATATAATTTTTCGGGCTTTGTACCCCGCCACCAGGAATTATAAATTCTTTCTTGTCCCAGGGTTGTTTAACCTCAGGGTTAGCTATAATCCATTTTTTTGCAGCAGCAGTGGCCTGCTCAGAAGTCTCGACTAGTTCATCAACTAAGCCTTTTTCTTTTGCGATATCTGGCGATATTTTGGTACCCTCAAGTAAAAAATTAGATGAAGCCTCAATGCCGATAAGACGAGATAGCCTTTGCGTACCACCAGCTCCAGGTAGTAGACCTAACTGTACCTCAGGCAGTCCCAATTTTATTTTTTTGTTATTAACTGCAACTCTATAATTGCAGGCGAGGCACAATTCATAGCCACCGCCTAAAACAGTGCCGGTTATAGCGGCAACAACAGGTTTTGAGGATTTTTCTAAATCGCGAAAACAGTTTGCTAAGCGCAGAACAAGCTTCATATTGCGGTCAAGTCGTGTTAGTGGCATTAACTCTTTAAGATCAGCCCCGGCGCAAAACGGTTCTTTTTCAGAGGTGATGATAAGACCTTTAACTTTATTGTCTTTTAAAAGTTGCTGGATAGTTGTTGCAAAAGCACTGATAGATGAATCATTCCAGCAATTAACAGTTTTGTTGTTGTCAGTTGAGCTGGGCATATCAAATATCAAAGTTGCTATTCCTGCATTGTCTATGCTGTAATTCACATTTTGCCCCTTTTATATGGTTTCACATCATATAAGTTCTATTATCGTGGCTATCCCCATTCCGCCGCCGATGCACAAAGTAGCTAAACCTGTGCTCTTTTTTTGCCTTTCTAATTCGTCAAGAAGTGTGCCTAATATCATAGCTCCACTGGCGCCAAGGGGGTGCCCCATAGCAATGGCTCCACCGTTGACATTAACTAGATCAGGATTAATTTTTAATTCATCAATATAGTTAAGAACCACAGATGCGAAAGCTTCGTTTACTTCATATAGATCAATGTCTTTGGTTGTCATGCCAGCGCGTTTTAAAGCTTTTTTGCTAGCAGGCCCTGGCCCAATAAGCATAATGGTTGGTTCTGTAGCTATTACAGCGCATGATTTAATTTTGGCTCTAGGCTTTAAACCTAAACTCTGCCCATAAATTTTGTCACCAATAAGTAGGGCAGAAGCCCCATCAACAATGCCACTAGAATTGCCAGGAGTGTGCACGTGATGAATATTTTCTAGCGTGGGATAATTTTGTAGAGCCACTGAATCAAAACCATAGTCTAAACCAATTTTTTCAAAAGATGGTTTAAGTTGGCCCAAACTTTCTAGTGTCGTGTCATGCCTGATGTGCTCATCTTTTTCTAAAACCATATCACCGTTTAGGTCATGAACTGGAATAATACTTTTTGCAAAACGGTTTTCCTCCCAGGCGCGTACAGCTTTTTGCTGCGACTTGAGGGCGAAATTGTCTACATCATGACGAGAATAATTTTTTAAAGTTGCAATAATATCTGCTGAAATCCCCTGCGGGACAAAACCAATATGAGTTGCTAATCTTGGGTCTGCAGCCAGGGCGCCGCCATCAGAAGATATTGGTACATGCGACATAGATTCTATGCCGCCGGCAATAATAAGATTTTCTTGACCGCTAAGAATTTTGGCAAAGGCAAGATTTATTGCTTCAAGACCAGAGCCACAAAAACGGTTAACTGTAAATCCACTTACAGACTCATCTAGGCGAGACTCCATAGCCGCAGATTTGGCAATATTAGCACCCTGATCGCCAACGGCAGTAACGCATCCAAGAATTACATCTTCGATATTTTTTGTAGCAAGTGAATTACGCTCAACTAATGCTTTTATCGGTATACTAGCTAGCTCTACTGGTCGAATTGTCGACAGTCCACCGCCAGGTTTGCCTTTTCCGCGTGGTGTTCGTACAGAATCAAAAATAATGGCTTCTTTCATATTTTTTCTTTCATGTTGTAGTTCTCATATTTTATTGAAAACAATAAAAAAATGGTAACTCAAGACTACGTAATTTAAAATTTAAATAAAAAATCACATGCAGCGTCTAAATATAGGGGGCGTATAAATATTAACCTTACCCATGGGCTAAGGTTTGTTATAGGCTATTTACGTGAAACCACTTATTGGTAAAAAAATCTTAAGCATAGCTACCAATTTACCTGGACCAACTGCTTGTCAAAAGCTGACACAGTGGGGTGCAGATGTTACCAAAATTGAACCCCCAGTAGGTGATCAGCTCAATCATTATTTTTCTGATTGGTATAAAGAATTAAATGCCGGGCAAAAAATTATACAATTTGATTTAAAAGACGAAAATGCCAGAGAGCTATTTGCAAATATGCTCTCTCAAGCTGACCTTTTAATTACTTCGCAACTTGAGAAGAGTCTTAAAGCAATGCAGCTTGATTGGCCATACCTTAATAAAAGGCACCCACAATTATCGGTATTGCAAATTTTTAGTTATGAAGATGAAAATCGCCCGGGGCATGATCTTAATTTTCAATTAAATAATAGCTTAGTTGATCCGCCGCATATGCCACGAACTCTTTTGGCTGATCTGATGGGTGCAGAAAGGGCCTGCGCTATAGCTTTGATTTTACTGCTTTCTAAAACTCCGCCTAGATGTGAAAAAATTTATCTTAATAAGGTGGCAAAAGAGCTTTCGTTGCCGGTTCGCTATGGTGCAACGGTAGGTGATGGCCCGCTTAGCGGTAATTTAGCAAATTATAGATATTACGAATGTAAAGACGGTTGGATTGCGCTCTGCGCTCTTGAAAAAAGGTTTCTTGAAATCCTAAAACGTGAGCTATCTATTAAAAATTTAAGTCAAAGTTCATTAAATGATTTTTTTTCTAGTAAAACTGTGGCTAGTGCTCTTGAGTGGGGGATTAAAATAGGCGTTCCTATATCAGCATAAAAGCTCTAGACCAATACTTT
>MEPT01000112.1:0-1331 GCA_001769925.1 Bdellovibrionales bacterium RBG_16_40_8 | reverse complement strand
GTTCGTCAGGGGGACAAGGTTGAGTACACTCTTGGCGAGGGCAAAAAAGGACCATGCGCTACCAAAGTGTGTGTTACTGAGCCAGCGTCTACGAAAGAGGCTTGAGGATATAACTAAATTGCTCGTCCATGGGTTGACGGTTTTTTTGTTAACTTTTCGTTAATCAGCTTCCATTCTTTCTCGAGAAATAAGGCGCTATTCGGGCCAGCTTGCCGGTATTCTTGAATTATTCCTTTAGCCGTTTTGTAATCACTATTTCGCATTAAAATTTCAACATATGAGCGGGCGGTGATAAATTGCGGTTTTGCACCGGCTTTTTTTAGAAGATAATGAAATTGTCGCTTAGCATCTACAAACTGTCCGATTTCACCAAGCGAACGAGCGTAGGCAAGACGAGCGGTATCGTCATTTCCGCCATGTTTAAAATAGTATGAGTAAGTGCGCGCAGCAGAGTGATAGTTTTTAATATTTTCAAAATATATAAAACCAACTCGTTCTAGTACCTTAGTTTCTTTGTTATCTAAGGAGAATACTTTTTCTAAAGCCTGTATTTCACAATTAATCTTTTTTCTTTTTTCGCAAATTAAAGCAATTTGTTTTAACTCAGTTATGCTTGTTAACCCTGTAAATTGTTTCATCTTTAATGGTATAATAGTGAAGAAATAGGTGTCCCAATTAATGGTGTGAGTAATTGCAGCAATAAAGAACAAAGAAAATAAAATTACCGGCATTACGCGCGCATTTTCACGCTTTGCTGCGTGTTCGGTTAAAGGTAAGTGACTACCACAGGCGCAATAGGCCACGTTGTTTAATACGCGATCTGTTGGAATGTTGCATAAGCAAGCAGGGCAACTAAGTTGCGTCATATATTGATACTCCTAATAGCATTTCAGCGCATGGTTGTTTTGGATGCAAAATGCGTACTCATTAGTACCCTGTATTTTTCTAATGAGTGCCGAAAACTCACGAATTATTAGTCAGTGTCATAGTTTAGACGGTTAGGTTAAATATTCTTATTTAACGTCTCATTTTGAGATTTCTTTTTTGTAATGATTTTTTTTGTAAATTTTCTAAAATTATTGCCACTATTGAGCTTCCCAAAAACCTGTTTCGACTGAAGATATATTTTCTGAGGTATCAATAGCGCGTACGTTTATATAATATGTTGTACCCAAAGTCAGTGAGAGCCCGGTTTCTGATGCGGATACGTTTAGATCAATTGACTGCCATGCTGCCAAGTCAGTGTCGCCAGATGTGGTGCCTAAAGAAAATTCGTAGCGCATGACATCTGGTGATGAACTAGCAGTCCAAGTAACAGTCGGTGTAGTGGT
>MEPT01000111.1:7342-8481 GCA_001769925.1 Bdellovibrionales bacterium RBG_16_40_8 | reverse complement strand
TAATTTAGGTGTAATTTACCTAGTAGAGAATGATCTGCGATCGGCTATGGAGCTATTTAAAAAAGGCCTTGCTTTAAAGTCTAGTTATCGTTTTGCCAAAACAAATTTGGGATCAATTTACACAAAATATGGTGATTTTGAGCGTGGAGTATCATTTCTAGAGGATGCCTACGGCGCAACACGCTTAGACCAAAGTCGTGGTAACGCAGAGGCATTAGCTATAGTTAATAATTATGGAGTGGCATCACTGGGAGTGGGTGAAAACGATAAGGCGAAAATGATTTTTGAAAAAATTGCGAGCTCAGGAGTGCGCAACCCCATACCTCTATTAAACTATGCTATCATTTTAGTCGAGGTCCTGAAGCAAAAAAAAGATGCCGCAAGGATAATAAGTAAATTAAAATTTATGTCTAATGATCGAGAGATTTTACGGAAAGTGCAAGAGCTAGAAAAGAAACTGGAGTGATATTAAATAATTATGTGTAGGATGTTTACAGTAATTATAATTTTATTTTTCACCACTTTCGTTGGTGCGACTGAGAGCAAGCGAAGCGGCGAGAAAAAATCTACTTCAATTAATTTTGAAGATGAGTTAGTTGAAGGTGAAGTGAAAAAGCCTGAGCTACTGTATTTGCTGCAAAAAAAGCAATTTAATTTTAAACGTCTAATAAAATTAAGAGAAAATTTTCTACCAGAGATGGATCAAACGTCTGAGAGTATTGGGCGCGGGGGGGGGCAAAACTGAAATCCCCTGTATATTTAAAAGTTTATTTAAATGATAAGCTTGAGAGCGTAAAACAATACTCTGATGATTCAATTGTTATTGGACGTAATAATGATATTCAACTTACATTGCAAGATGAGGCGATTTCGCCCATACACGCGGTCATCGAAGAGAGAGATTCTGGATACTATATTTCAGATATGGGCTCTCAACTTGGCACATTTAAAAATGGGCAAAAGATCTTTGACGAAGCAATTCAATCTGGGGATGAACTGCAGATAGGGCAGTATCGAATTGAGTTTTATGTTGGAGTGCCAAAGCCCACGCATGTCCCGCAAGGATCTCAACCGGCAACTCCGCTAAAGCCTACACCACCGGCAGCCGAGGAAAAAAACGCACGCACGGTTAGTAAAAC
>MEPT01000111.1:6173-7328 GCA_001769925.1 Bdellovibrionales bacterium RBG_16_40_8 | reverse complement strand
TACGCCAATCAAAAGGAAGTATGGTTGAAGTTGTTGTGGTCTGGAACGATCGTGTGCTTTCGACAAGTCATTATAATGAAAAATGTGAAGTTACAATAGGGTCAGATACAGCATGCTATATACCAGTGCCGCTTTTAGGGATGCAGCGTACAGTATTTACTCTATTAAAGATGGCAGATGCTGTCACTGTCTATGTAACTCCTGAAATGACTGGTGATTTTTTTAAAGATAATACGCAGATATCATTGGCTGAACTAAAACGAAAAAATAGGATGCGTCTGTCGGGAGTTGGGTCTGAATTTGATCTAGCGCCAGGTGAGGCAGTGCGCCTCGGTTTTCATGGAGATGTTTTGTCAGTTTACATTCACTATGTTCAAGAAATGCCGCCGCCAGTCGTAGGGCCACTATTTGATCTGACGGCTTCAGAATCAGTGTCTGTTCTTATGGCCTTTGTTGTCGCAGCAATTTTTGGGCTATATATGCTGATTTACTCGCCAGTGCTACCTGAAGAATTAGCACCAGAAGAAACCTTGCGAAAGGCCACCATTACTTTTAAACCCCCACAAAAAGAAATCGTAAAAATAGACGATGTACCTGATCAAGCTAAAACAATAGTTAAAGTAGATATTAAAAAAGATAGCTCAACAACAAAAAAAGATCCCGGTAAAGTGGCTCAGTTGCGGCCTTCGCGAGATAATAAAAAAACAGAGGTCGTCAGTTCTGCTATAAAACAAGGCGGTACAGTTAGCACCGGTAAAGCCGCAGCCAGCGCAAAAAGTGAGCCGCGAGATATGACGAAATTTGGTCTACTAAGTACTTTTGGCGGTAAAGGTACACAAAAAGAATTGGCGAAAGCATATTCTGGTTCGGGCGAGTTGGTGGGTGAAGCTGCAAGCAAAACTGGTTTTTCAGGCTCGGCTGAAGATAGAGTTGGTGATAGTCTAGGGTCGCGATTAAAAAATGTTGGCCCTGGTGGCAAGGGCTCAGCAACTGTTGGAATTAGTGACGGTGTTGGTACACGTGGTAAAGATTTAGGTACTTTTGGCGCAGGCACTGGGGGGCTCGGTAAAAAAGGTAGAGTCGATCTTAATATTGGTTATTCAGAGGCTGTGTTTACAGGCTCGATCGATCGAGAAGCCATACGTCGAGTTATAC
>MEPT01000111.1:5581-5982 GCA_001769925.1 Bdellovibrionales bacterium RBG_16_40_8 | reverse complement strand
TCCTGAGCCGCCACAAGATCAGATAGCAGAAGTAACTTATCCATTTGTTTTTGCGCAATCACAATAAAGGGGAGGACAGAACGTGGAATTAGCATATGCAGTGGAACAAACCACCAAAACAGTTGCAGCATCCGCTGAAATTAGCGATAGGTGCGAACTTTATACAAATTTTTTCGCGCAGCATTTCTGCCAGGGCGGATTTGTAATGATCATAATCGCCATCGTCGGACTATTAACTTTGTTTTTAATAGTTGAGCGAGTGGTTAAGCTTGGGCAATTAACCGTAGACAAGACGAATTTAAACGAGAACCTTTTTAGTATGCTTCTTAGAGGCGAATTGCGTCAGGCTATTGCGTTTTGTGATCGTCGCCCCGCCCCTTTGACAAATACTATGAAGGCTG
>MEPT01000111.1:2659-5539 GCA_001769925.1 Bdellovibrionales bacterium RBG_16_40_8 | reverse complement strand
ATGGATGCTGCGGTCATTCGTGAGACCCCTCGTCTAGAAGGCTGGACAGCGTTTCTTGCCATATTTGGTAACGTGGCAGTTCTTATCGGTCTTTTAGGAACAATCATCGGGTTGATAACATCGTTTAGCGGTGTAGCTGAGGCAGATGCCGCGCGAAAAGCCGAACAGCTTTCAAAAGGTATTTCAGAGGCACTAAATTGCACCGCGTTTGGACTTTTAGTGGCGATAGTAGCAATCGTGGCTTACGGGTTTTTTCAAATTCGTATTGGGCGGGCAATTAATGATATGGTTGAAAGTAGCATGACGTTAATGAATCTTGTTGTCTCTAATCGTGAAAAAATGAAGGAATAAGGGGCAAAGGCTATTTATGGCTCAAATCGAAGAAAGTAGTAAGGGCGGTCGCGGTTCAAATATGGATGTGAATATTATTCCGTTCATCGATTTGATGTCTGTACTTGTGATATTTCTTTTGATTACTGCCGTGTGGACGCAAGTATCTATGATTCAAATAGGCAGCTCAATATATGGTAAGAGAACAAGTGATGAAAAGATCGAGCCCCCTCCTCGAGCTGAAATACCATTTCGCCTTGATATCAAGGCAAATGGTTATAAAATCGTTGTTGGTCGGCAAGAGATTGTGATTGCAAAAGTTAATGACGAATACGACGGCAAAAAACTAGAATCAGAGTTAAATAAAATCAAAGAGATCTACCCAGATAAAATGGACTGTGTGGTTACAATGTCTGATGATTTAGCGTATTTCAATTTAATTGGCGGAATGGATGCCTTGTTGCAATCTGGATTTCCGCAAATTTCAATTGCTACTGCAGGAGTTGAGTAATGGCGATATACGCTCCGGGTAAGCGCGATAGGCATGGCAATAAAATTGGCGCAAAGAGAAGTGTGGTAGCAGTATTGTCATTAACCGCAATGGTCGATCTTTTTACGGTACTTGTAGTTTTTTTACTACAAAACTACGCTACAACCGGTGAAATTTTAGATATTCCGCCAGGGGTAATTCTGCCTGAGGCTAGATCGGTAAAAGATCTAAAACCTGCTAATGTTATTATCGTTTCTGAAGAATATATTAAACTTAATAACGAATCTGTTGCGCTGTATTCTGATGTTAAGGCCCAAACCGATTGGGATATCCCTCAGCTTGCAAAAAAAATTCAGCAAACCATATCAGCAGGTGAAGCAGAAAAAGTAGCACTCACCAGCCGACTTAAAACTGCGGTTGAAAAAATAAAAATAGGCGATAAAGAAATAGAAGACGAAATAGACTCATTTCGAAAAATTACCATTCAGGCAGATAAAAATATCGATTTTTTGACACTCAAAAAAGTTATGTACACAGCTACGGAGGCTGGTATTTTTGAAATAAATTTTGCAGTTTTGAAAGAAATAGAACAATAAGGGTTATTTGATTTATTACGCAGCAGATTCCATAGGATTTTTTGATCTGCGAATATAATCCATTATGTGCGCACGTGACTCCATGTTAATCCCATTAAATTTAAAGCCATATAGCCCAGTATCCGAAGCGTATTGAACTGTGGCTTTGGCAACTAATGGGGCATTAAGTCGCTCAGACTTGAGTTCAACAGTTACCGTTTGCCCGAGCGTAAGAATTGAGTCGATTTGCGTAGCACCGAATCCGCCCGGCCCAATTGTTTTTAAAAGCCCAATCATAGTTTTGTCTTGAAACTTTACTACAACAGATCCGGCAATATGTGCCCGTGGATGTTCTCGGCGATTAATGCCGATTTCATCAAGAAGATCATGAAAGTCAAAAATATCAGCCCAGGCCGACATACCTTTTGTCCAAACAAGAATCTCGCCTTTATAGCGTAGCTCACGAAGTTCGGCCACTAAGTCTTTTCTTGAAAGCGGCCCCTTTGAATTGCCGTCAATGGCGAAGTGCCAAAGCTGCTCAAACGTCATCTCATGTTCTTCTTCATGCTGAGTATTTATCCAGAGTACGATTCCTTGCCAATTATCTTGCGATCGCCCCCATATAAGGCAATCTCGTGTAATTTGGCCGCCCTCATAAAGAGCTTTAACCTCTTCATGGGCATAAGGGCCCTTAATTTTCTCATCTTGCATTATAAACCACTGCCCCATAGCGCACGTATCGGTTATATACAACTTAAACTTTAGTCTTTATTGATGAGTTAACTAGCGAATATCTCATTAGAATTTGCTACAATATAAAACTAATTATGCGAAAAACTGGGCAATCAATTTTGGGTATTCTTTTTTTAGTTTTGGTTGTGGAGTTAACACTTATAGGACCAACCGATTTAAAAGACAAAAATAATGATAGTGCACAGTCAGTGTTGGCAGATAACAAGAATGCCGAAGAAATACAGCAATCAATGCAGGGTCTGCATCTGATTGAGAGTCAAAACGAAAGTAAAGAGTGGGAGCTTTGGGCCGATACAGCTATCGGTTTTAAGAAAAAAAATGATTTATCTCTCAGTAAAGTTAAAGCTAATTTTTTTAGCGATAGCGGTGTGTCGTTTGAGGTCACCGGTCAAACTGGCAATATAATGATAGAAGCAAAAAATATGAACGTTGAAGGCGGAGTACTTACCAAATCTTCAAACGGATACCTCTTAAAGACGATGGGAGTGCGCTATGACTCCAATAAAAAATTTTTGGTTAGTGATTCATCAGTTAATGTAATTGGTCCCAGAGAATTGTCAGGACGTAGGTTGCAAATATCTGGCAAGCAAATGCAGGCCGATCTTGCTAAAGGGGTGATGTTGATTCAGCGTGATGTGCTAGCTCAAAAAACTGTTTTTGATAACAAGACTATGTTGGTGAGCGCAGAAAGCGTTCAGCTTTCAGGAAAGAATAGGGAAGTGCATTTTATGG
>MEPT01000111.1:988-2650 GCA_001769925.1 Bdellovibrionales bacterium RBG_16_40_8 | reverse complement strand
GTATGCGAATCAGTGGTCCTGACGCGCTTTTTCGCTATAATCGCGAAAATCAGCAATTAGAATCTATTGATCTTGTGGGTGGAGTTAAGGCTAGCGATTTGAGTAAATGGGCTACTTCAGATAAACTGAGTATTAATTTGGTAAAAAATGAATTTGTTTTTGATGGATACCCCAGGGTTGTTCAAGATACTGATGAGCTTCGGGGTGACCGAATTATTTTTCAAAATGGCGGCAAAAAGGTGAAGGTCCACAACGCAAAAATTAAGGTTGGTCAAGATTCTATTAAGTCAGGCAAATTAAGGGATATAAAATGAATAAACTCACAATTAAAAATATTTCAAAGAAATTTAAACAACGACTGGTTGTCGATTCTGCTTCATTTTCTATTGAGAGCGGTAAAATTGTAGGACTTCTTGGGCCAAATGGTGCTGGTAAAACAACATGTTTTTACATGGTCGTAGGAATTTTGGCCAACGACAATGGAGAAATATTGTTAAATGATCAGCCCATTACACATATGCAAATGTATCAGCGAGCGCGAATAGGTTTAAGTTATTTACCGCAAGAAGCTAGCGTATTTCGTCGGCTCACTGTGCGCGAAAATATTATGGTTGGTCTTGAGGCTGTTAAAACTCCTCCGTCTGAAATTGAAGAGCGTTTACAGAAATTGCTTCTCGATTTTCATATAGAGCATATTGCTGACAGTTATGGGTACTCACTTTCAGGAGGCGAGAGGCGACGTGTTGAGATAGCCCGTAGTCTAGCTGGCTCACCAAAATTCATACTACTAGACGAGCCTTTTGCTGGAATTGATCCAATTGCAGTCGGTAACATTCAAGAAATAATTCGTCAGCTCAAGGCCCAAGGTCTAGGTATTTTGATCACTGATCATAATGTACGCGAAACTCTTGGCATCTGTGACTACTCTTACATCCTTAAAGACGGTAAGATAGAGGTTGAGGGAACGGCTGAGCAAATCGCCGGCTCAGAAATAGCGCGAAAATTTTATTTAGGCGAGAATTTTAAACTTTAACAGAAAGAATAAACGTGGCAATTGGCCTTAAGATGTCTATGAAGTTATCGCAGCAACTGCGAATGACACCGCAATTGCAACAGGCCATTAAACTTTTGCAGCTTTCGCGAATTGAACTTGAAGAAGAAATACGTAAAGAGATTAACGAAAATCCAGTGCTCGAAGAGGTACAGGACGCTGCTGAAGACCCTAAAAATAAAGCACAGATTACAGAAGAGCTAAAGGCTGCCGATGCGGCCGCCTCAAGTGAGTCTGACCCCAGAAAGCAAGAAGAATTTGAGTGGGAGAGTTATGTTGAAAGCATGTATAAGCCCCCACTGTCGTCAGGTTTTGAAATTAATGACGAGATTATGAATTATGAAAATATCATTACAACCAAACAATCACTGAGTGATTATCTTTTGTGGCAGATGAATCTTTTTGGTTTTAATGAAGAAGAAGAAAACATAATATCTATTTTAATAAGCTATGTTTCAGATGACGGGTATTTACAGAGTTCACCAGAAGAGATCGCTAAAGAAGAAGGTGTTGAAGCTCAAGATATTGCAGAAATGATTCCGTTTTTGCATGAATTCGACCCGCCGGGGGTAGGGGCACGTGATCTCAAAGAGTGTCTTCTTATTCAGGCT
>MEPT01000111.1:168-982 GCA_001769925.1 Bdellovibrionales bacterium RBG_16_40_8 | reverse complement strand
TTACAAGAAGATACGCATGATTTAGTGCAGATTATAGAGAAGCACCTCAGTGATCTTGAGAAAAAAAATTATGTGGCTATAGCTAAAGCACTTGGCAAAGATATCGAAGAAGTCATCGAGATGTGCCAGATAATTCTTGGCATGGATCCTAAGCCAGGACGGGCATTTATTGAAACCGACACACAATTTATAACTCCTGACGTTTATGTTTATAAGGTTGGCGACGATTATGTGGTTTCTTTGAACGAAGATGGGCTTCCTAAATTGCGTATTTCTAATCTTTACCGAAATTTACTTAAAACATCAGGGGCGAGTGAGGGAGAAAAAAACACGCAACACTATGTACAAGATAAGTTGCGGGCGGCGATTTGGCTTATTAAATCTATACATCAAAGACAACGCACGATCTACAAAGTGGCCGAAAGTATTGTAAAGCATCAGACAGAGTTTTTTGAAAAAGGCGCAGAGTATATTAAGCCAATGATATTACGTGATATCGCTAATGATATCGGTATGCATGAGTCAACGGTGTCACGAGTAACAAGCAACAAATATGTGTACACCCCGCGGGGCATATATGAGCTAAAGTATTTTTTTAATTCAGGCATATCAAAAACTGATGGTGATTCTGTAGCGAGCGAGTCGGTAAAAGTTAAAATAAAAGAATTGGTAGATAAAGAAGACACAAAAACCCCACTCTCTGATCAAAAAATAGTTGAGCTTCTAAAAAAAGAAGGTATTGATATTGCCCGACGAACGGTAGCAAAATATCGTGACATACTTAAAATCCTACCATCATCAAAGCGCAAAAAAT
>MEPT01000111.1:0-153 GCA_001769925.1 Bdellovibrionales bacterium RBG_16_40_8 | reverse complement strand
ATCGCAGCGGATTCAGTGATCGCAGCGGATTCTGTGATCGCAGCGGATTCAGCGATCGCAGCGGATTCAGTAGCAACTATTTCTACGCCATTAGGTATGCTTGTTATCACCGCCGAGCGTGGTTATGTCACTTCGGTTAATCAGGTTACTTCT
>MEPT01000110.1:7293-10098 GCA_001769925.1 Bdellovibrionales bacterium RBG_16_40_8 | reverse complement strand
GCGATAGCTAGACGGCATACCATTGATATCAAAGCCTGGGTCTGTGAAGGCGGGCCAAGTTGCGATATTTCACTTGGTATGAATAAGCTGTATGCATTTCTTTGGGGACTTCGCAATTACCACCAAGATTCTGTGCGCGATTTACTCTCCTTACCCACGGGTTTTCCGGTGGTAAGTGTACGCAGCGAGCAAGATCCAATTATTTCATTTGAAAATATCGACAATTTTTTTTCAGTCGCCTTTAACCGAATAGATCTTCAGCGCGTTACACTTCATAAATCTGGCCACATTTCAGGCATTAACCACGAGCCTGAACTCTATAAACAAATTGTCGGTGGTGCCTTACATAACGTTAGCTCGCCAATTTAAATTTAGCGATCCAGTCGCTGCGCCAGCGTCATGCCCTCGTACGTGGGTAATTGAATTGCGCGAAAATTAGATGACGCGGCCAGCGTCTCATTAAAATATTTCATTGATGAAATCGCGGCATCGCTTACTTTCTTGCCGCGATCATCGTTAGTCATATGGCCAAATAAAAATGTATTATCTCCAACTATCACTCCACCAATGTTTATAAATTTCATCGCCCAATCTAAGTAATAACGGTAGTTAGCTTTGTCGGCATCTATAAAAACAAGATCTGGTTTAACTTCAAGTTTCTGTAAAACCTCGCGAGCATCACCGTGAATAAGCTCAACTTTTGGGGCTACATCTGATGCGGCAATAAGTTCACGCGCCTTTGTGAAATTTTCTTCGCTGTATTCAATAGCTATAATTTTTCCATCTGCTGGTAGCGCCTTTGCCATCCACAACGTTGAATAACCGTATAATACTCCAACCTCAACAACTAATTTTGCGCCTAATACGCCAACCAAAAATTGTAAAAAACGACCCTCTACACCGCTTACATTAATGCCAAATTTATCATCTTTTTTTAGAGCCTCTACTACCCGTAAAAGGTCTGCGTCTTCTTTTACAAAAGTTTTATGAATGTAAAGTTCAGCTTTTGACAAATTTTCTCTCGACATCGTTATGAGGTCATACTGTAATAGATTACTCATGATCAATCTTTTATTATTCGATCTAGACGGCACGCTATTTGATACCGCCCCAGGTATTGCCAATGCTTTTAATAACTTAATGAAAGAATTTGGCGAAAACCCCGTAGATGAAAAAATAATCACATCTTTTATCGGCAGCGGCTTAAAAGAGTTGTTGTTAAATCTTGATAATAAGTTAGCCCACCGCTTAGGAGAACTTTCAGAACTCGAAAAGGGATTTCATCGCTATTACTCGCAAAATATCGTTGCCGAGTCGCCGCTTTTTCCTGGAGTTGTAGAATTTCTGCAAGAGTGGCCACATAAAATTGCCGTTGTTAGCAATAAAAGCGAGCACTATGTAAGAGAACTTGTATATAAAAGCGAACTTCGACAATTTCATTGGGAACGCCTAATTGGCGGCAATTCACTCCCGACAAAAAAACCACATCCAGAGCCATTACGAGAAGTTATGACCCACGCTCAAGTTAAGCCAGAAAATTGCCTTATGATAGGCGATGGGCTAGCAGACATGGTTGCTGCGCAGCAAGCAGGCATTAAATCTGTGGCGGTTAGTTTCGGCTATTCCCATATAAACGAGCTGATAAGAAGCGGGGCTCACGCTACTATTGCTCATTATAAAGAATTGTCAAAAGTGATTCGCGATTTGAGTTAAAATTGACTACTACGGCTAGAGTGATTAACACCTAAATAGTTAATGCCGTATGAAGGAGTGTAAATGTCTGAATCTATCATTGAAGTTGAAAATCTTTCTGTTGATTTCACCACTGATGATGGTGTTATCAATGCAGTCAAAAATATTTCTTTTAAAATCCCTAAAGGCAAGACGATGGGTCTTGTTGGAGAATCTGGGTCAGGCAAAAGCGTAACTTCTTTAGCAATTATGCGCCTTATTGCTAATCCTCCTGGTAAAATCACTACTGGCAAAATTTATTTTCAGGGGCAAGATCTACTTAAACTATCTGACAATAAAATGCGCGAGGTTCGCGGCAACAAAATTTCAATGATTTTTCAAGAACCAATGACAAGCCTTAATCCAGTTTTTACGGTCGGCGAACAAATCGCCGAGACGCTAATACTTCACCAAAAACTTACCAAAGAACAGGCACATAAAAAAAGTATTGATTTACTTGTGCAGGTAGGCATTCCAGATCCAGAAAAGCGCATAACTGCTTATCCGCACGAAATGAGCGGCGGCCAGCGCCAGCGAATAATGATTGCCATGGCCATCGCATGCGAGCCTGATCTTCTCATCGCTGATGAGCCTACAACCGCACTTGACGTAACTATTCAAAAACAGATTCTTGAACTTATAGCTTCGCTGCAAAAAAAATACGGCATGAGCGTTTTATTTATCACTCATGATCTCGGGGTTATTGGTGATATTGCTGACGAAGTTGTAGTTATGTACAGAGGCGAAATTGTCGAACGCGGTGCCAAAGAAACTTTATTTAAAAAACCTAAACACCCATATACTAAAGGTCTCATTGCTTGCCGCCCAACTCTTGATAAAAGCCCTAATCGACTGCCCACAGTAAGTGATTTCATGACCGAAGACGGTCGCGAAAAGCCGTTTGATCTTACACAATTAATGATAAGTAAAACAGCTCGCCCTATTAATGAGCAAAAAAATCCTGTAATACTCGAAATTAAAAATGTTAAAAAATATTTTCCGCTAGAAAAGGGTATTTTGGGTGGGGTAAAATCATGGGTAAAAGCCGTCGATGACGTAAGCCTTAAAGTGCGC
>MEPT01000110.1:6977-7279 GCA_001769925.1 Bdellovibrionales bacterium RBG_16_40_8 | reverse complement strand
CGAATCAGGTTGCGGCAAAACCACCTTAGGGCGCACAGTTTTAAGACTTTTAGAGCCAACTGCTGGAGAAATTTTTTATTACAACACCGATATTACAAAAATATCTAAATCTGCTATGCGCGTTCTTCGCCGTAAAATTCAAATTATTTTTCAAGATCCTTACGCCTCTTTAAACCCTAGAATGACTATTGGTTCTGCACTTATTGAGCCGCTTATTATTCATAATCTCTTTAAATCAAAGGCCGAACGTTTAGCGCGGGCCGAGCAACTTCTGATGCGCGTTGGGCTAGAAAAATCAATGC
>MEPT01000110.1:3676-6859 GCA_001769925.1 Bdellovibrionales bacterium RBG_16_40_8 | reverse complement strand
ATCTTTTACTTGATTTACAAGAAGAATTTAATCTTTCATATATTTTTATTTCTCACGACTTAGCAGTAGTAAAATATATTTCTGACGAAGTAGCCGTAATGAATAACGGAGTAATTGTCGAGCTAGCTGATGCCGTTAAGATTTACAAAAACCCGCAGCATAATTATACAAAAAATCTTCTTAGCGCTATCCCCAAAGGCATACCACTAGTGCAGTGATGGGGTAACGCAAGAGCATCCGTAACCTCAATCGCCGCAATTTAATTTTAATAGCGTATCCACCGTTTTCTTCACTTTTTCTATATCAAATGGTTTGGTGATATAATCGTGAGCGCCGACCTTGAAACCTTTTTTAATGGCCGCCTGATCGTTGTGGCCAGAAATAAAAACTATCGGTACCGAACAAAGGTCTTTATGTTCTTTTATCATTTGTGCAAGTTCGTAGCCATCAATCCATGGCAGCGCTACGTCGAGCATTATTAAATCTATAGCGGTATCGTATAAAACTTCAGTGAGCTCAGGACCATCGCACGCGGCAAGCACGTTATAGCCGGTTTTTTCAAAAATTCGTTTAAGTGATTTACGAACAATGTCGTCATCTTCAATCACCAGTAAGGTCGGTGGGCGTTTTTTTGGAGCACCCTTTTTAATATCATCTAATGATACTACCGGCCCCGCGAGCATGCGTTCACGGGTAATGCGCGCAATTTGTTCGACAAATGATTTAATATCAACTTTTTTCACTAGTTTTCTTCTTTTTCAAAAAAACGCTCACAATCCATGGCCGCCATACACCCTGTGCCAGCGGCAGTTATCGCCTGGCGGTACATATTATCCTGCACATCGCCAGCCGCAAAAACCCCCGGCACAGAAGTATAGGTAGATCTGCCATTAGTAATAAGATACCCAACTTCATTCATGGCAAGCTGACCCTTAAAGAGTTCTGTATTGGGCTTGTGACCAATAGCTATAAATACTCCATTCATTGGCATTTCTTTTTTTTCATGGGTCTTAACGTTTTCAACTTTTATTGCCGTGACTGTTTTATCACCAACAACCTCAACAAGTGCTGTATCCCACAAAACTTCTATTTTTGGATTTTTAAGCACCCTGTCTGTCATAATTTTCGAGGCGCGAAATTCATCGCGACGATGAATCACCAGCACTTTTTTAGCAAAGCGGGTAAGAAAAATGGCTTCTTCCATAGCTGTGTCGCCACCACCAATAATCGCAACATCTTGATTTTTAAAAAAACCCCCGTCGCACGTAGCACAAGCCGAAACACCGTGGCCCAATAGTCTTTTCTCGCTTGGCAGCCCCAAATATTTCGCCGATGCACCGGTAGTTATAATCACCGCTCTTGTTTGGTAAAGATCTTGCCCGACCCAAATTTTAAATGGGCGAGAAGAAAAATCTACCTTTGTTACGTTCTTCGGTAAAAATCGCGTTCCGAAACGGGCTGCTTGTTTTTTAACTTCAGTCATAAGTTCAGGACCAGTGATCGCCTCAGCAAAACCCGGGTAATTTTCAACATCGGTTGTGGTCATAAGCTGCCCACCAATCTCTTCGCCTTCGATCATAAGTGGGTTTAGGTTAGCTCTTGCTGAATAAATTGCAGCAGTTAATCCCGCAGGCCCAGAGCCGATAATAATCACATTTTCTATAACGCTTTTCACTTTTTACTCCCTTAAATTTTTTAATTAGAATTAGTCTAGCGGAGACTGGCTCCAACGCCAGAGTTTGCGCGCCTCTTCCTTAGGATTTGTCACAAGTCCTTGCTGACGCGGCCAAGCATTTGCTGGTAGAAGTCCGGTGTCCATGTACCCAGGCTCAAACAAACGCACATCTAGCCACGGCTTTTCTGCCTGCAATGATGTGATTAGCCCTCTTAACCCCTGCTTGCCAGCAGCATACGAGCTTGCGTTCGGATCTGGCTTGTGCCCAGCAATTGCCGAACCTACTACCATAACCTTTCGTAACTCAGTTCGAAATATTTCTTCACGAAGTAGTGTATGTATAAGACGTGCCGGAAAAAGCAAATTAACTTCAAGTGCCCAGGCATGATCCTTCCATTCTTTATCTTCGTATTTTCCGTAGGGCCCGCCACCAGCCACATAGAAAACCTGCTCTGGCAGAAATTCGCGTAATATATAGAGTGCGTCTTCTTGCCCGCCTCGCTGAGAAAAATCTGCCCGGCGAACCCAATCTAGCATACTTGCCAACTCTTTTAATTTTTCTTCTCGCCGAGAAATCATTAGGAGCACGCTTTCAGGAGATTCTTTATGAATATACGCCACAAGCTCAGCTCCTAGCCCGCGACTTGCTCCTAAAATTGCAATTTTCATATCTATTCTCTATATTAAGTCACAAGTTTTAAGTAAAGCCTAAATTACATAAAAACCTTCTTTGGCATAAAAGTTGCCTACTTCTTTTTGAAAAGGAGGTTCTTATGAATCATATCAAGTATTTAGTGTCTTTTGCTACGATAGGCGTCTTAGTCTTAGGACTCATCGGCTGCGGATCGGACAATTTTAGAAGAAACAACACCGAGAGCAAAACCACCCCATGGAGTGTGGGAGAACAAGTCTTTGTGCGAGACGGCCTTGCCGCCACCAGTATGCGCGAGACAGAAAACACGCTTGAAAATTACTGGCTTACAGATGAAATTCATTTTCCAAAGATGATAAATAACGAGAGCGTTTCACTAACAGTAAATACAAATTGTTATAATGGACGAATTCGTCTCGGGCAGCATTCGTTTACTGAAATTATGCGCAGCAAGTTCACTATATATGAGCTTTTACCAAAATTAGCTCTGTTTAACGATTGGTCTGAAGCAGAAAATTCTTTAAACTGTATGTTTGATTTTGTAGCAATAAATGAATTTGGCGATACGCATAAGTTTTCTATTAGAAATTCACCAATATTAATAAAGCCGCTAAAAAATTATTTATCTATTGAGCGTTCAAAAGAATCTCTGAAACGTAAAAACAATGAGATGTTTGAAGTTCTTAAAACTGAATTAGCTATTTATACTATACCTGAACTTAAAGAAAACGAATCATATCATCTTGAATGCAGCAAAATTGTCGGCAAAGCCACTATGGCAATGGGAATTATGCGTCTTGATCAATTTAAACTATCATCTCGCAATGAAATTGATGACCATGCCAACGCGTCACCC
>MEPT01000110.1:3249-3655 GCA_001769925.1 Bdellovibrionales bacterium RBG_16_40_8 | reverse complement strand
GAAGATCGCGTAGTTAGCATGTCAGACACGTGTATTCTGCGAAAATACACTGATGCCCCAGTTGTAAAATCTATAAAAGATATGCCTATGGCTCAAGCTCTAACTAATGTTAACAAAATTGAGATCGGCCAGTACGCCATTAGCAATAATACTTCATCTAGTATGACTATAGGTATAGACGAAGCAAAATTTAATGAAATTTATATAACTGCAGTAACTCGTGCCAAAGCAAATCGATATTTAGGAAGTGAATTGCGTGCCCCACTTGAAATCAAAGTTCGTGGCGCAGCAGTTAAACATATCGAAGGGCAAACTCGTTTTGTCTTACCGCCATTACAAACCGCCATAGTTACATTAAGCATAACTCTAAACAAGCTCTCTTGCCGACATAGTGTTGTTGGAGTTC
>MEPT01000110.1:2479-3238 GCA_001769925.1 Bdellovibrionales bacterium RBG_16_40_8 | reverse complement strand
GATGAGCGAGGCATTTTTCTCGATGTTCTCGATTCTATAAACTCTCCCGCTGATGCAATTCATGTATTATCTGGAGCAGTTATTGATTCATACATCGAAAGGTATGTTGAGTTGTTAAGAACGAACAATATGAACCGCACTAAACCGGTGCCGATACCTAAAGAAATCATCCCCCCTATATTGGGAAATCGAAACGCCAAACTCTGTTCAATTAAATAATCTAAATAATCTAAATAATCCCACTCGCTTTACGGGCCAGCAGATAATAAATCGGCTGGCCTTTTTCTTTATATAATTTTTCAAAATGAGTAATGAAATTGTCGTCGCTTAATGAGGAACTATGTAAATCTTCACTTTGATTTTCTATTTGGTATGGGGATTTCACAAGCTCATCGCACAACCAACAATAGTAATCTTTACTGTCTGTCTTAAATTCTAGAAATGACCCTGCGCGCTGCAACTCGTAAAGCTTTACGAGAAACTGCCGACTCAATAGTCTACGCTTGTGCTGGCCTCTTTTATTCCACGGGTCCGGGTGGTGCACAAACACGTTGTCGATCTCTCCTGGCGCAAATAAATTCTGTAAAAACCCGGCGTGGTAGCGAATAATTCGCGCGTTGGTTGCGCCACTTGTCAACGCACGGCGAATGGCTTGAATAAGTGGCTTATATTTTAATTCGATACCTAAAATAAGCCGCTTAGGGTTAGTGGCGGCGTAATGTGCGAAAAAAAACCCGTTACCCGTGCCTATTTCTAAAT
>MEPT01000110.1:0-2465 GCA_001769925.1 Bdellovibrionales bacterium RBG_16_40_8 | reverse complement strand
CCAAACACCTTGCCCCGCCAGTTTCCGCAATTACCCTCTGCTCTTTCTTCGTCTAAAGCATAAGGGGCGAACTCCTGGTTAATGGCTTCGACGTAATAAGTCGGATTTGTGATTTCACGGGTCTTGATGATATTTAATCTTGATTCACGCATATGTTTTGTGTTTTTTAACATGAATGAAGTGAGGTTTGTCATGCGTAAAATTTTCTCTGTAGTGATAATTTGCCAATTTATTTTTAATACCTCTTGGGCGCTGCCTTTTAAGGGCACAGAAATAGTGATGAGCGCTGCAAACCAAACAGCGGTGCAGGCCGCCATGAAAATCGCAGAAAAAGGCGGCAACCCCGTAGACGTGGCAGTAGCTCTTGTGCTTGCAATGTCGGTTACCAACGCAACCTTCGCTTCGCTTGGTGGCGGGGGCTTTGCGCTTGTTAAAATGGGCAAGTCTATTGAAGTTCTAGATTTTCGTGAGCGCGCTCCTCAAGCTACTAGCCCTAATTATTTTAAAAACAAGGCAAAAGATGCCTCTATGACCGGCGGAGCTGCTGTTGCTGTGCCTGGCATACCGGCGGGGCTTTGGGAATTAAAGAAAAAATATGGCAGTAGCAAAATAGATTGGAGCATACTTTTTGACGAGCCCATCAAGCTTGCGCAAAAAGGCTATCGCGTTTCTGGGGAGTATTCTGAAGAATTGGCAACAAATGCACCACGTTTTAATGCTGCGGCCAAACGTCACTTTCTTAAAAATGGCGTTACCCCCTATAATCCAGGCGAAATTTTTGTGCAAAAGAATCTTGGCCGCGTTCTTAGCGAAATGCGCAACCGTAATATCATTTCATTTTATAGCGGCAGGGTAGCAAAAGATATTGTCGATACCGTAAAAGCGGCTGGCGGCGATATGACCCTTAAAGACTTGCAAGACTATAAACCAATTTGGCGTCAACCGCTAACTACCAACTACTCAGGCTACAAACTATACCTCATGCCGCCGCCCAGTAGTGGTGGCATCGTAATAAAAACAGCGCTTAGTCTTATCGAGAAATTAGAATTAGCAAAATACCCAGAGCGCGGTATTGAAGAATATCATCTACTCGGGCAAATTTTGAGTCGTGCATTTCGCGGACGCACGATGATTGCAGACCCCGATCACCAAAACGTTGACACCGAAAAGCTTTTAAGTAAGCAATACGTCGATGATCTCGCCAAATCTATAAACTTGGCTGCCGCTTCAAGTATCACTCCGCTAAATGAAAATGACGATCAATCAACTGAATCAAAGCAAACTACCCACCTTTCGGTTATGGATAAATTCGGTAATGCTGTTGCCATGACTTTTACTCTAAACGGAGATTTTGGCTCTGGCGTAGCGAGTGAAAATTTTGGCATTATGCTTAATAACGAAATGGATGATTTCACTACAAATCCAGGAGAGCCAAACATGTTTGGGCTTGTACAGGGCCAAGGCAACATGGTGGCGCCCGGCAAACGACCTCTAAGCTCAATGAGTCCAACTCTTGTTGAAAAAAACGGTAAAATCATAATGGCGCTAGGTGCACCCGGCGGACCGCGCATTATTTCAAGCGTGATTCAAGTACTCTACCGTACACTTGGTCGTAATCAAGATTTAGAGCTCGCGACAGCTGCCCCACGCGTACACCATCAACTTTTGCCCGATAAGCTTTTTGTCGATGAAGGGCTTTTCTCTCCTGAAATTATTGAAGGGCTTAAGGCACGAAAAAACTCGACTGAAGAAAGTTGGCAGGCACGCATCTACGCCGTTCGCAATGTTAACGGAGTACTTGAGGCCGTATTCGATACTCGCGGCGAAGGCGCCGCCGGCGGGCTATAGGTTACGGCGTATCTTTTGGTTCGATTTTTGAGCGTAGGTGTTCTAAAATTACTGGCATACGCGACTCGAAGGGCTTTACACGAACTGGGCAGTTTTCGTAATCGCAAACGGCACAGTACTTTTTTTTACAAGGATCAAGATGAAAATTTGCCTCGCCGCCATACGCGTATGCTTTGATAACTTGATCTTCAAAAATGTTTGATCGCTCGTGCGCTTTTTCGATGCTCCAAAATTCTGGAACAACAATATGCGCGTCGATATGATGAAACCAGCCGGCGCGAATTACTCTTGTATGATGAATTTGAATAATCCCATTTCCTGCAAAGCGTCCAAATATTTCTACCAAACTTTCAAGAATTTTTATGTCTTCGGCATCAAGTAACCCTGCGACTGATTGATACACAAGCTTTATTCCTGAACGAAGCATATACGCCCCAAGCATAAGTGCCATCGCACTATCTATCCAAGCCGCACCTGTGAATTTTACCAAAACTACTGCAGTAACTGCGCCAATTGTGGTCCAAAAATCAACTAACAAGTGGGTCCCGGCAGATTGAAGCGCCATAGAAGCATATTTTTTACCAACTCGTTTAAGAATTATGCCTGTAATAAAATTT
>MEPT01000109.1:19604-21700 GCA_001769925.1 Bdellovibrionales bacterium RBG_16_40_8 | reverse complement strand
CCAGGTGGAAGGATAGTGATCTTTGAGTGCTGCACAAAAACCGCAAAGTGCAAGCGCATTACGATGTTCAATATCGTCTGCATATATTCGCCCAGATAGATCAGCTAGTGCTGAAAGTAAATCTTGTCTATGTGGTTGCCAAGCGTTGAATGTAGAGTTAGTCAAAAGTGGCACCCCCAAATGTGCCAGCAAGTCCCAATCTATTTTTTTGCTCCGAAGTTCAATCTCAAGCCCGAGTACGTGAAGAAGCGCCCTTAATGTATTAAGCTCAGGATTAGCCCGATTGGCCTCAAGATTTTGCACAGTCGCCAAACTCACGCTTGCCCGCTTCGCCAGCTGACCCTGTGTTAACCGCTGTTTCTTTCTAGCTATGCGCAGCGCCTGTGATATCTGCATACATATTATATTATACCTATTATATTATGTATTCAAGGGTTGACATTTAATATAAAAGAATTAATTATTTATTAAACAAAAGGGGTTATTATGAGAAAAGTTGCAAATTCATTAGTTATTGCGTTTACGCTTTTGGTTTCAATAACAGCACTGGCCGTAGATGGGAGCTCTGGATGCGGTCCTGGATGGTATGTGTTTAAAGAGAACTCTCTAGTCTCATCGTCATTTCGCTCAACAACAAATTCTTTTCTTTCACCGGTTATGACAATCGGGATGACAGTTGGAACTTCAAACTGTACCAAACACACTCTTGTTCGGACTGAAAAAGAAAGTCTTTATTACACCACCCATAATTATTTTGAACTTAAATCATCTATGGCAAAGGGGCATGGCGAGTATCTGTCTGCTTTAGCCACGACAATTGGTTGCCCTGAGTCTGCTCAGTCAGAATTTAATATGCTACTAAAATCAAATTATAAAAATGTTGTACCTAGCGAAAAAAATGATCCAGAAAAAATGCTTTTTGAAGTTTACAAAATTATTTTTTCAAGCCCACGTCTTACTCAGCAGTGCTCATTGAGCTAATTGTACTAATCCTGCGCATACACCTGATATATGCGCAGGAGGTTTACCCAGATAATATTAAACTAAACGCCATAGCTGAATCTAAACAGTGGCTAACACACTATCAATATATAAAAAATTCTTCAGGATTTGTGAGCGAAATTCAAAACCTTGAGTTTTTTTTAGCCAAAAATGGGCAAACTGATCCTTATGCAGAACTTAAAGCGGCAATTGCTGTCTTTTCAAATGATGATAAAAAAATCTGGGGAATGCAGAAAGATACGGCTAGCTGCGTTTTTCCGGCAAGAAAAAAACGCTTAGAAGCTTTATTAAATATTAAATTTGCCACACAAAATTGCCCTGAACTAATGTATTGGAAGACGCAAATTCAAGCAAAATATTTGTCAATAGTATATTCAGGAGCTTATATTAATAACCCTGCCTCAATATTGGGTCATACTTTTTTACGTTTAAGACGCTCACAAGAAAAGCGCTTAGGAGCAGACCTATTAACATACTCAGTAGGATTTCTTGCTGCGACTTCACCTGAAGACAACTTTTTAGTTTACACTTTTAATGGCATCACCGGAGGTTACCCAGGATTCTATGAAATTAAGCCACATTACATTAATGTTGGCATTTATAATAACTCTGAAAGTCGCGATCTTTGGGAATATGAGCTGAACTTTTCTAGTGATGAGGTCGATTATATTATCGATTACCTATGGGAGCTTTCGGCTAATGCGCAATTTCCGTATTATTTTTTTACGCAAAATTGTTCTTATCGCATTCTTACACTTCTTGAAGCTACTAGGCCTTCGCTTAATCTTACACAAAAAACTGGCGTTTTTGTTTTACCCGCCGACACTATTCGTATTTTACGCAAAAAAAATTTAATTATCAATAAAACTAAATTTCGTTCTTCACTTAAAAGACGCCTAAAAGCCAAGCTTTTGATAATGACAAAAAATCAAAAAAATATTTTCAACGTGGTAATTAAGGATAATTTAAAAGCTAAAGATATTAATGATGCCCTTATTGCCGACGCCGCAATAGATTTTTGGAACTATAAAAACTATGACGCTCTCACTAAATTAAAACCTGAACAAAATCAGATAATGCAAAATGTGCTCAGT
>MEPT01000109.1:12968-19532 GCA_001769925.1 Bdellovibrionales bacterium RBG_16_40_8 | reverse complement strand
AGATCAAGGCCATAAGACAAGCTGGGTTCAACTAGCAACTGGGCATCAAAAAAACTCAATTATTAATTTTCAAACTTTTATGGGTGTTCATGGGCTTGAGCAAAATGACAAAGGCTATGACTCAACTGCAAGTGTAGAATACCTAGGCGCTGATATAACATATGACTTAAAAGAAAATAAAAGTTCTGATTATACATTAACTCTGGCACGCGTACGCTCACTTGAACCATTTTCATGGCAACTACCTTCTATGTCATGGAAGTTAAATTTTCACTTTGATAAAGTGTGCATCGAATGCCCCAATAAAGAAGCCGCATTTTACTCTGAGGGCGGAATTGGCTTAAATTATGCGATCAGTACACAATTTTTTATTTATACACTTATTAATGCAAGACTAGTTACCTGGCAAAATGACCAACTACATAGCGTAATCTCGCCAGGCTACGAAATCGGCTCACGTCTCGGTTTAAATAATGGCAATATAACTATATCAGTTGAACCTTATTATTATCACAGTCGTTGGTTAAATGCTGTTAATGCTCAAGGCACATACTATTTTACAACAGAACAAAATTTATTTTTACAATTTAAAGAGAATCGCTATAAAAGCATAAAATCTGATCGCGCTTTAGCCGGCTGGCAATATTTTTGGTAAATTATTTTACTATTTCGCCGATTAAATTTAAGTTTGCTTTTTCTAAAGCACATATTTTAACTTTAGATTCGGTATTTGCTTCAATATGACTAATATCGCCTGCAAGTTTTACTGACCAATAATCTCTAGATATGCCAATATTATTTTTAAGCCATAATACTTTTTTAATAGAACCAACTTGTTTATTAGCTTCACTGCATATGCGAAGATTACTCATTTTACGTAAAAAGTCAGCACGCGATGCAATTGCCGAATGAAAATTTTTACCATCAAGCTTAATTGCATATGTCCCTGGTCTTTCGCTATACGGAAAAACGTGAAGCCTGGTCCAAGGCAAACTCTCTAACTGGTTTACCGTTTCACTAAATTCAAAATCCCCCTCGCCAGGAAAACCTGCAATTACATCTATACCAACAAAAGCTCCCGGCACCTGATTTGCAATACGCTTAAGAGATTTTTCAACTTCACAAGATGTGTATTTTCGTTTCATGCGTGAAAGTACTTTAGTTGATGCGCTTTGAATGCTCATATGAAAATGTGGGCAAAGCCTCGGATCAGAAAAAAGCTCCATCAACCGATCTGTAAGTTCAATTGGTTCAAAACTAGTTAAACGTAGTCGAGAAACGCGTGTTCGTAAAAGTAAATCCTCTATTAAGTTCTCAATACCAAATTCATAATCGCCTATATGTACGCCCGTAAGAACTATTTCGCGTGACCCTGCCAAAAGTAACTCATTAGCACGTAAACGAATAGATTCGATACTTAACGAACGACTTTTACCACGCGCAAATGGAATCACACAATATGTGCAAAAACTATTGCATCCATCTTGAATTTTAAGAAATGAACGTGTGTGCGAATCTTTAGTGCCGCCGCCTTCTTCTAAATCTTCTTTTTTAAAAATATTTGATTTATACGCCCTGTCTGACAACTCACCATGTAGATATTTATAAATTAGCGTTTCAAGTTGTGATTTGTGCGAGTTGGCTATTACTAAATCAACACCTGGCACATTTAAAAACTTTTCAGTGTCAACTTGGGCAGCACAACCTGTTACTACCACAATACTTTTGGGGTGCTTTAATTTTATTTTTCTTATCGTGCGAAGTGCTTCAGCAGTTGCCTCACTCGTAACCGCGCAGGTGTTAAGCACGTGCACCTTAGGATTTTCTTTATTTTCATAACCGGCTAAAGAAAGCCTTTTTTCAAGAAGGCCTGAATCGTAAGTATTAACCTTACATCCAAAGGTTTTTAGTTGATATGAAATATTTATCTCTTCTAGCAAATCCAGCCCCCGCCTAATAACTGATTGTTGCGATAAAAAACCACTGCCTGCCCAGGCGTTATCGCCCTTTGACTTTCGTAAAATTCAAGACGAGCTTGAGTTGCTGCAACTTTACAAAGTTTAGCCTCAGCCCCCCTATGTGCAAAACGAATTTTAGCGCGTACCATATCACCATCAGTAAAATCACTAAGCCAATTTATATCACGCACCATAAGTTCAGAAGAATATAGATCTTTTTCTTCGCCAAGCCAAACTGTTGAAGTTTCAGCATTGACTTTCACAACATATGCCGGAAAACCTAGTGCAACACCTAACCCTTTGCGCTGGCCAACCGTAAAGTTATGAATGCCTGAATGATCACCAAGAATTTCACCACTTGCAAAACGTCGCAAAAGTCCTGGCCTTAAATTGCGTTTCGATACATGAGACTCAATAAAACCACCATAACCAGATTTACCAATAAAACAAATGCCCGTAGAATCTTTTTTACGTGCTACCGGTAAACCTATTTTTTCAGCATAAGCTCGAAGCTCTGACTTTTGCCAGGCGCCAACTGGGAACATAAGGCTATTGATGACTTCTGGATTTAACGTAAATAAAAAATAGGTTTGATCCTTCCATGAATCATTACTTGTCACTATAACTGCTTTACCCTCTGCACCTTTTTCAATGCGAGCATAATGACCGGTGGCAAGATAATCACAACCAAGTTCTTTCATTTTCGAAATTAAATGATCAAATTTTAAAAAAGTATTGCAATTCACGCACGGAATTGGCGTTTCACCTTTCAAATACGAGTCTATAAAATTATCTATTACTGTAGATTTAAATTTTTCTTCGCAATTAATGACATAAAATGGAATTTTTAGGTGATCGGCTACAGCGCGCGCATCATCAACATCTTGGCTAGAGCAACATGTGCCATGACCCTCTGTAATCGTACAATTATTTAATGAGTAATCCCAAACCTGCATAGTAACGCCAATAACGTCAAAGCCCTCTTCTTGCAAAATTGCCGCAGCTACAGAGCTATCCACTCCACCTGACATAGCAACAAGAACACGCGGTTTTTTTGACCCCATAGTTGATTTAGCCATTTCAACCCATCTCAGATCGTAAACGCCGTAACTGCGCTACAACCTCAACAAAAATTTCTAAAAACTTTGCAATTTCATCTGAAGTTGTGCACCAACCAATACTTATACGAAGTGATCGCTGAGCCTCAGCTCTAGTTAAACCCATGGCTAAAAGAACATGACTTGGTTCAGAGCTCCCGCTAGAGCAAGCAGCTCCGGTACTAACCGACACACCATGCATATCTAGATTAATTAATAAACTTTCGCCATCTATGTCATCTACGATAAAACTAGAAGTATTAGGCAATCGATCAACTCCATCACCTGTAAAATGTACACCTGAAATACGCTTGAGAATTTCAGCCTCCATTTCAATTCTCAAACGAGTCATATTATTTTTATGCATTTCTATGTCATGACTAAGTAATGTAGCTATATGCCCAAATGCTGCAATCGATAGCGTATTTTCAGTGCCGGCGCGGCGTCCTCTTTCTTGCCCACCGCCAGAGATCAGACTTTGCAACATCTCACCTTTTCTTGCATATACTAATCCCGTTCCTTTAAGTGAGTAAGCCTTGTGGGCCGCAAAAGTGGCATAATTAACCCCCCAAGATTCAACATTAATGGGCATTTTACCTAAAACTTGTACCGCATCAGTATGAAATTTAGCTCCCACCGCTCGAGCTTTGGCAGCCAGTTCAGTAATTGGAAAAATACTACCAGTTTCGTTATTTGCTGACATAATTGAAACAAGTGCTGTTTTTTCAGAAAGATGTTTCTCATAAAATTCGATATCTAAGGTGCCGTTTCGTGATACAGGCACATAGTGCACAACTGCGCCACGCTTTAGTATATAATCAAAACTTTTCATTACGCTGGGGTGCTCTACACAAGTTGTGATATACTCATTTCGTGCTGAATCAATGTTTGCATCAAAAAACCCTTTGATAACTAAGTTATTTGATTCACTGCCACAGCTTGTAAAAATAAGTTCTAGGGGCTGACAATTTAAAACTTTCGCCACAGAAGTGCGCGCATTACGAATAAGTGCCTTCGGTTCTCGACCTGACCAATGAATGCTTGACGGATTACCCCATTGATATGCCCACTGCGAAAGGTTTTCTAGCACACTTTTATGTGGTGCAGTCGTGGCATTATGATCAAGGTAAATCCGACCTGTGTCGTTAAGGGACAAGCTCGGGTTTGCCATAGTGGCGTACCCTAGCACAAGTAACCTAAAAATTAAAGCCTAAACCTATAGTGGCATAGCCAACACCTATCTGCGAACCTAATCGTAAATTTGGGTTATTCGAACTAGTATCCTCAAATGAAAAGTTTTTAAATCCAAATCCGGCTTCACCATAGAAATTAGACCGCCATTGAATAGTTCCATGAAAATTCATCGAAAACATAAAATTTGATTTTTGTTTGTCGCCTAAAGCATGTGGATAAAAAATGAACTCCCAATCTACCCATTTTGGATATCTCATAAAAGGCGCTATATTTAAAAAGCTATCAATAAATTTAGGCATTGAACGTGCCCAAAATGCACCACCACCAACGACTGGGACTTTATACTCTGCCGATTCATTATCTTCAATCATAAAGCCGTAATTAAACTCTTGAATGCTGGCTATGAGCCCAACTGTGGGGTCACGACCCCAAACGCCTGGGGTAAAACGATACTTTAAATCGAAATTTCCCACAGAAAATGTTTTAATTTCTTCATCTGTGCCAAGAAAGGCCTGAAAGTATTTAGCCGCAACACCCCACCTTTGCCAACTAAGTCGATAATTGTCCCACCCAAATAAACTTTCAAACCAATAGTGACCCGCAACTTCGCCAAGAAGAATAAGTTTAGCTTGATCAGTAGCTACCCCTGAAAGCCTTGCGCCAAAACCCGCAGAATACCCGCGATAAATTTCATACTCTGCTTGCCATTTATTGCCATTTTCAATAACATTTAAAACTCCGGTATTACTAGCTCCACTTTTGGGCGCATAAAAACTCCATATAAATTCAGTTGGCGATACACGTTCAACTTCAGTATCATCAGCGCTAAGTTTAATCTCAGGATTAACTATGCCTTTCACCGGGACGTGTAATTTATATGTCGATCTCGTGGTATTTTCAGAAAGTTGAATACGCGCCCTGGTTGTCGGTAATTTTTCAAAATCAAATGTCTGGCGAAAGGGTGCGCCACCCTCTCCTCGCACATAAAGATATTTAGCATTGTTATAAATTCGAGCGCGCCAAAATTTTCTTAAATCGCCAATAGTTGGCAAAAAATTTAATATCCCTAAATTCACCGCATCTGTGTAAAATGTTTCATCTATATCACTCATGGGCGTATCACCAAACCCAATGACATTTATGCGATTATTTTCTGTATCATTTATGATATCAACTAGATAAAAATCTTTAGGATTAGAAACGAATTCAAAATACGTACCGCCTTTAAGAAGTGCCGCAAATTTAATAGGCACAGCATTTTCAAGAAATATTGCAGTACCTTTAGGCGTCACAAGCTTATCGTTTATTAATACTTGTGGAGTAATATTTTTCTCAACCACTCTTACTTTATATTGACCTGACTCACGAACAAATTTGTAGCGTTTTGAGCAAACGGCAAAACGACTATTTTTGCTGTCAAGACTAATACAAAAACGAAACGGTTCAATAATTCGCGCAATTGGCATTTCAAAAAAATCTTTGTTAGCTAATCCAAATTGAGTATGCTGATGAAGAATTGACAAATTTTGCGGTCTAGCTAGCTGAAGATCTTCTTTTATTTTTTTAATAATCTCAGGAGAACTATCCTCACGTATTTTTTTCTCTAAATCACCACGCCTTTTTTCAAACATATTTTTATTTAATTGCTCATCAAGAATACTCTGCCAGTCATTAATATCTGGTTGAGCGATTTTTCTTCTCCATAAGCTATTCGCACGGTCATCTAAAATTTCAATTGTCCCTGTCGGCACAAAATCAACGGGCCAGCGAAAACTCATTACATAAATCGACCCAACACGTTTAGTATAGTCTAAGCCTAAATCGAATTCATAAAACTCGCCAATTTCGCGAGTGAGATGTAAAGATACAGTCTTGTCATCAAGTTGATATGGCCCTAGGTTTAAAACTGTGCCTTGAGATAAATCATAATCAATTTTCTGTTTTTCTATATAAATACCATTTTTTTCTGGATTAAAAAAAAGACTAAACGGAGATGTTTTATAATCTGATAGGGTTTTATCGCGAATTCGTATGTCGTATGGATCTGCTGCCCATACATCTATTACAAAAATACATAAACAAATCAGCTGGACTAAAGTTGACCTCATCATCATATCTATTTAATTTTATATATTTAAAATGCATGGCACAACGTCAGGATTAATATTGTCTCAAGCCCTAACTTTTTAGCTATACTTTAGGCCATACTTATTAAGCTAACGTTATATTTTTCCGATAGTTTTATTAATGAAACCTTTAAAACCTTGGGTTACCCCTTTGGAGATCTCAGATGCCACTTTCGATTCGTGGGTTAG
>MEPT01000109.1:10358-12962 GCA_001769925.1 Bdellovibrionales bacterium RBG_16_40_8 | reverse complement strand
ACCTAAAAACGAATCATTAACGTATTGGTGTCTAAATACCGGCAGAATTCAATCTGAAAATTATCTTACTTGGGCGCGTGAATATTATGGATTAGCTTGTCTAAATTCTGATTTTTTTAAAAATGAGCCTGATCTATCTTTGTGGATGAAAATTCATACTGTCGCCAATTGGTCTGCACAAATGGCTCCTATTCAGGAGTGGGATGGAGTGATTTTTATAGCCTGTATTGAGCCACAAGTTGAAATAAAATGGAGCTTTCCGGTATGTTTCGTTCTAGCTGACGTTGTCGACTTACGAAACTACTGGAAGATATTAGAACAAACTGATATTTCTGATAAAGAGGCGCCTGCGGGATTAAATATTAAGAGTTTTGCCCAGGCGGATTCGCGAAAATCAATTGATTTAATGGAAGAGTTCACAAAAAAAATTAACGAGAGCACCAAAAAAGTCGATATTGCTAAACCAGAAAATTTAAATTGGAGAGCTGATGAGGCACCAACAGCGCCTAAACCTAGTGATCAAACGCTTACCTCTTCACAACTGATATCACAATTTATGAGCATAATTAAAAAAATGAAAAATGATTTTCTTGGCGGCATGGTATTAAGCGTAAAAAATGAGCAGGTTAAACCTGTGATCTGGGATGAAAACTTTCTACCTGCAGGCGAAAAAGCCTCGGGTAATTGGTCGCTTAATCCTCCTAGTGCGTTTCGCATAGCCTATAGAACAAAAATGCCGTATTTGGGGCATGTCGTCGATACGCCCACTAATATTGAGTTTTTTAAAATTTGGGGTTTTATTGAGCCACCCAAATATATTCTAATTCAACCCATAAAAAACGGCGAAGAGGTTTCACACTTATTACTTGTGCTGGCAGATGAGAGTAAAAAAAGCCATCAACTATTAAGTGCCGCAGAAAAATATGCAGGCGAGCTAACGTCAATGCTTATTTTTTCTGATCAAAAGGCTGCCTAAGCTGTAAACGAAATTCACGCACTTCGCTCTGAGGTTTTTTAGCAAACTCAATATCAATTTCAATAACCTGCCAATTCATAGGTAAATGGGCTACATTAATCCTATCTGCCCATTCAACGATAACCCACCCGCTTTCATTTGAAAATACGTCCCAAAAACCTGTGGTTTCAAGATCGTCTTCATTTTCTATGCGATATAGGTCAAAATGATGAATAGTAAAATCTTCAAGCTGATAAAGCCTGTGTAACGCAAACGTTGGACTTGCCACATAACTATATCCACGCTGTTTTAATAAGTATTCAACAGTTTTTGTCTTACCAACTCCGAGTGGCCCTTTTAATAAAATAATAGACCTCTCAGCTAAAATCCTAGCAAGACTACGCGTATAATCTTCGAGTTCTGCCAAAGAAGAAATTATTTGTATATTATCATTAAGTTCTATCATTAAAAAATTGCGCCTTGAGCAATTCGCCCCAGCATCGAAGATAAACTTTCTTTTAAATCACTAGGATTGAGCGATCTTTTATCAAATCCCATCCGCACCCATTCATCAGCAAGTCTACCATGCACAAATGAAGCGGTGGCGGTAGCTTGAACGGTATCAAGCCCCTGAGCTAGTAACCCACCGATCATTCCGGTTAAAACATCTCCTGATCCGGCTTTTGCAAGCGCGGCATTACCAGAATGAATTACTAAACATCTATTGTTAAAAGATAAAATGCTACGATTACCTTTTAGCAAAACGTGACAACCTGTAATCTTTGCTGCAAGTAAAGAAGCCTTAAATCTATCTAATTCAATATCTTTAAAGTCTTTTTTTATTATTCGAGAAAGTTCTCCTGCATGTGGGGTAATAACCCAACTTTTTGGCAGAGGAAATAAATTATACTTTGAACAAACCGTCAATGCATCTGCATCAAGAACAACTTTTTCTACTCGCAAATTTTTCAAACGTCGCACAATTTGCGCTGTTTCTTCGTTTACACCTAAACCAGGTCCTACTGCATAAGCCGAAATTTTTTTTGTCTGCCATATTTTCTCACTATCTAACGAAGATGTAAGCACTTCTGGGGTTTGTTCTAATTTATCAATAGGCAGTTCTGACCCCGCCCATATGACATAACCAGCACCCATACGATAGGCACTTTGAGCAGCCAAAATTCCTGCCCCCCAAGTATCACTGCTACCCGCAATCACAACAAGTGTCCCATAGTCGCTCTTATTGGTGAGTTCTTTACGCTGGGGTAAATAACGTCTTGCTAACTTGTCGTTAAAAAGAAAATGTGTTGTTGCAATACCGCGTAAACACTCATAAGAGTAACCAATAGAAAGAATTCTTAGCTTACCAATAAGTTGTGGCCCCTCAGCTGCGAAAAAACCAGGTTTTGGTAGACCAAACGTAAATGTAGTGTGGGCTCTTATAGCTCCACCTATTGCTGTTCCGGTATCGCAGTTTATACCAGACGGACAGTCTAAACTTACGATTGGAACTTTTAGTGAATTTGTCAGATCAACTAACTCACGAAATTCACCTGAGAGTTTTTTTGTAAAACCAGTCCCAAAAAGCGCATCAACTACTAGAGTTGCTGCCCTAATTTGCTGTAATTTTTTTGTTTCACGAAAACCAT
>MEPT01000109.1:9717-10328 GCA_001769925.1 Bdellovibrionales bacterium RBG_16_40_8 | reverse complement strand
ACTTAAATAGGGGCGCATGTTTATTTTTTGGTGCTGCAAGAACTATCAATAAATCACGAAAACCCATTGAATGTAAGTGCCGCGCCATTACCAGCCCATCCCCGCCATTGTTACCTGGCCCACAAATTACAGCTGTTAGCCCACGGGTGAGCTCTGGATAAAAATTTTGCTGACACTCTCTTGCCGCCTGAAGGCCAGCCGCCTCCATTAAAATTTCATTAGTAAGACCATAAACTTTGCAAGAAAGTTCATCAACTTCGCGACTCTGCGCTATTGTTAGAAGACGCATGTATTACTTTCCGAGATGATTTTGTAAGAAAGATGCTATCTCTTCAGCATAAATACCAATACTTTGTTTATCTGGCCCCTCGACTAAAACTCTAACTACCGGCTCAGTGCCTGAATAACGTACGAAAATCCGACCACGGCCCATCAGTCGATCATGAATATTCTTTATCATCTCTTCATAACCAGCAATTGTTCTAAGCTCAACTTTTTGCTTTATACGTGTGTTAATCAATATTTGAGGAACATCGATCATAACATCACCTAATTCGCTAAGTTTTTTACCAGTGGCTTGCATAACTGCTAGTACATTTAGTGCTGCTATA
>MEPT01000109.1:0-9699 GCA_001769925.1 Bdellovibrionales bacterium RBG_16_40_8 | reverse complement strand
TTGAACTATGTTCAAGATAAATAATATGTCCAGATTGTTCTCCACCCAAACAGTAACCATGTTTGCGCATTTCATCTACTACACATTTATCGCCAACATCAGTACGCACAACTTTAATACCGTAATTAACTAAACATTGATCAAGCCCAATATTGCTCATTTCTGTCGCAACCACAGTATCTTGTGCCAGTGTACCTGATTTCTTTTTTTGTATAGCCGATATGGCAAGAATTTTATCTCCATTAATAATTTGCGCCTTCTCATCAACCATAATTACTCTATCGGCATCACCATCAAGAGAGATTCCCACATCTGCACGATAACGAGCCACCTCATCGCTTGTTCGTACGGGGTAGAGCGCACCGCACTTATCGTTAACATTTCGCCCGTCAGGAGAATTGCCAATAACAATCACTTCGGCACCAAGCTCTTCAAAAATTGCTGGAGCCACCTTATACGCAGCTCCGTTTGCGCAATCTAAAACAATACGCTTACCTTCAAGACTCAAGTTCATCGGAAAAGTATTTTTGGCATAAACGATATAGCGCCCACTAGCATCATCAATTCGACGCGTTCGTCCAATATCATTTGAATTTGCCAGGTGTGCACCCATCTCTTCTTCGAAAACTAGGCGTTCGATTTCGTCTTCAATGGCTTGAGCTATTTTGAATCCATCTGAACCAAAAATTTTAATACCGTTATCATGAAAAGCGTTATGAGATGCCGAAATTACTACTCCGGCATCAGCACGCATGTTTTGCGAAACAAATCCGATTCCAGGTGTCGGCAGAGGGCCAGTAAGTAATACGCGAACACCCATAGAATTAAGCCCTGCTGCCAATGCTTGCTCAATCATATAACCAGAAAGTCTGGTGTCTTTTCCGATCAAAACTTTTAACTTTGCACCTTTTCTATCAGGTTGCTGCTTGAGCACATAGCCTAATGCTTGACCAACTTTAAGCGCGATATCAGCAGTCATCGGAAATTTATTAGCAGTGCCACGAATGCCATCAGTGCCAAATAAGCGGGGCGAAGATTTTGATTTTGTCATAATTTACTACCCTCTTTTATAATTAAATCAAGCTCACTAGGTTCAATAATCAAAAGTTTGATCCCTGTAGGCAAGTTTATATATTCAGGTATAATTTTAACTTTTTTTTCGCCGGCAAGCTCATTTAGCAAGTTGACAGAAATTACCTGCGAAGACTGAGTAAATTTTTTTAATGCAACACGTGGCCCTGATACTTTTACTCGCACAGTTTTATCTGGCGAATTCACAATTGAAAAAGATGAGCCAAGCATAAACTCTAAATTCATATCAAGCCATAGAATTCCATCTTTACGCCCCTGTAAAGTAGTAACCCAAATGGCTATCGCAACAAAAAATGCCACTAGTTTATAAAACCAATTATTAATAACATGCTCTTTCAGCTCGGGTAGACGCTTTTTCATATAGCGACACTCCGCTCTGATTTCATTTTAATTCCAAGTAAATTATATAGCTCTTGTCGCAACGTCGCATGATCAATGCCTTTTGTAAAATATCCACCGTGCACTAAACTCACTGTCTGACTTTCTTCACTCACCACAATAACGATCGCATCTGTTTGTTCTGCAAGTCCTATGGCCGCACGATGGCGAGTACCTAAATTCTTATCAAGTGCCTGATTAGTAGATAGTGGTAAAAAGTTTCCTGCAGAAAAAATGCGACCCCCACGAATGAGCACAGCCCCGTCATGAAGTGGGCTAGAACTAGCAAATATAGAATTTAAAATTTCTGCCGACACGCTAGAATCAAGTTCAGTGCCAGACTCAATAAAATAATCAAGAACAATTTCACGTTCAATAACAACAAGTGCACCAACGCCTTTTTGTGAAAGCTGCGAAACACCTTGCGCAATTTCTTCGATATTGTGCCTAACCTGTATAGAAGATGCGCTAAAAAGTAATGGATTTGACCCAATTTGCGCTAGAGCTCGACGAATCTCGACCTGAAAAAGAATAACTACAACCAGAAATAAATTCGAAAACACAAGTTCTAGAATCCAATTAAACGTAACAAGGTCAAACCAAATACTAAAAAAATAGGCAATTGCTAGCACTCCCATACCTGAGAGAATTTGTACAGCACCTGACTTTTTAGTGAGAAGAAGTGCTCTGTAGACGACTAGCCATACAAGCAACAAATCAAACCAGTCTCTAAATTCTATTTGATCTATAAAAAATTTGGTGCTTTCAAAGAAGTTTTTAATTATCAAGTAGTCCTCTATCTCAAGCTGTCACAGGCCCAGGATTACCCATGGGATCTCGCGATCCTGAAGATACTTTTTGCTTCTTCTCTTCTTCTTCTTTTTTTGCTGCTTGCTTTTGCTCTTCTGCTAATTTGTCCTGATTTTTTTCTCGCAGACGCGTAATCTCTTCAATAGAAGTCCCTTGAACAAGTAGATCAACTTCTTCTGAATCAATGGTTTCATATTCTAAAAGCGCTTTAGCTATACCATGTAGGGCGTTGATGTTCTTATGTAAAATATCTAACGCCTTTTCATGTCCCTCAGAAATAATTCTTCTAACTTCAGCATCTATCTCTTCAGCTTTTGATTCAGAATACTCTCTATGATTAGTCATCGACATACCTAGAAAAACAGGCCCTTCGCGTTTTTCAAGTGCAAGCGGACCAATTTTTTCGCTCATGCCCCATTCGCACACCATGCTTCTTGCTAACGAAGTGGCGCGCTCAATATCGTTTCCGGCTCCAGTTGTATAATCTGTAAAAATAATTTCTTCAGCTGCCCTTCCGCCAAAAAGAAAAGCCACCATGTTTTCAGCCTTACTTTTCGCTAGATTTAAAAGCTCTTCTTTAGGAAGAGTTTGGGTTACTCCCAAGGCCATACCCCTAGGAATAATTGATACTTTATGAATTGGATCCATTCCTGGTAAAATTTTTCCTACTAATGTGTGACCAGCCTCATGATAAGCAGTTATTTTGCGATCATCTTCGCTTACGATCATGGATTTTCTCTCTGAGCCCATAAGAATTCTATCTTTGGCTCTTTCAAAATCCTCCATTTCAATTTTATTTTTATCTAAGCGTGCTGCCTGAAGTGCCGCCTCGTTTACTAAATTTTCAAGATCTGCGCCGCTGAACCCCGGCGTTCCTCGAGCAATACGTGAAATATCTACGTTTGAGGCCAGGGGGGTTTTACGCGTATGAACTTTGAGAATTTGTTCGCGCCCATTAATATCTGGGCGATGCACAATAACTCGACGATCAAAACGACCAGGACGTAATAACGCTGGATCAAGAACATCTGGTCTATTTGTCGCTGCAATTAAAATTACTCCATCATTACTTTCAAAGCCATCCATCTCAACAAGCAGCTGATTAAGCGTTTGTTCGCGCTCGTCATGCCCGCCGCCCATACCCGCGCCACGATGGCGACCAACCGCATCTATTTCATCAATAAATATCAAGCACGGCGCGTTTTTCTTTCCTTGCTCGAAAAGATCACGCACGCGACTAGCACCAACACCGACAAACATTTCAACAAAATCTGATCCAGAAATAGTGAAAAACGGCACGTTTGCCTCACCCGCCACCGCTCGTCCGAGCAGAGTTTTACCTGTTCCTGGCGGGCCGACCATTAAAACGCCTTTCGGAATGCGGCCGCCCAGGCGAGTAAATTTCTTCGGGTCTTTTAAAAATTGCACAATCTCAACAAGATCTTGTTTTGCCTCTTCAACGCCGGCTACATCACGAAAGGTTACCTTATTTTTATTTTCGGTTAGTAGTTTAGCGCGGCTTTTACCAAAGCTCATGGCTTTGCCGCCACCAGCCTGTAATTGACGAAAAAGAAACATCAACATCACTACTAACAGTATCATCGGCAACCAGTTAACTAGAAGTGTTGCCAGAAAAGATGAATCGTTGTGCTCATATTTAGGGATTAACCCATTTTCCATAACAAGCTGATATCCATCACTATCAGTATTTCCGAAAATTTGAAATTTTGTGGCATTTTGATATTTGTCTTTGAATTGGTCTTTAATATCGCCCAAAATTTCGCCTTCGCGAAAAGTAACACTTTTAACTTCTTTATTACGAATAGCTTCAACAAATTTCGGGTAATCAAAATCACGAATCATGACATTCTTTTGCGCTTGATACATTTGAAAAAAAAGTATCCCGAGAACTAAAAAAACCGCCCAAAGCGCCATCGTTTTCTGAGAATTTTTCATATTCAAAACATCCTTTAATTTATGATATTATGATACCACGAAACCCTAGCCGCTCACAATGACGTCAAACTTTCAGGGCCTGAATCCGCTCTGCATTAACACGCCATTCGTGATTTAGTAGACGAAATCTGAATTCTCCACGTCTATTGTCAAGTCGGCGCACAATTTCTTCAATCTGACCTTGAGTATAGTGGCTTATTTTGAGACATACCAAATACCTGGCAACGATAGAGCATTTCTCATCTCTGCTCAAAAAAAGAAATTCTGGGCGCGATAAACTTTGTTTATGTATTGGCAATACATTAATTGTAGATTTCTTGTCATTTGAACTAATATTTGACAATGAGCGCGCCAAACTCGTCTTACTGCCAGGAATTTTTTTTTCTAAATCTAGAAGCCACTTGTGACGCAACCAGTTGCGAAGAGTGTCTCTATTTTCATTTGATGGGTCATCAAGCCACCTAACGTTAAGTTTATTGGCCAGATCCTGAATCTCTTCACCAGTACATTTTAATAGCGGGCGCAACTTCTCTTCTGACAAGACACTCATGGCTTTTAGTCCGTAAAGTCCGGTGCCGCGTATAAGTCTTATAATCTGAGTTTCAAGCAAATCATCTTGATGATGAGCTAGAGCCAAGTAAGGAGTTGCTGCAGATTTACGCGATATTTTTGTTAAAATTTTCTGTAACTCTTTATAACGAAAATTTCTAAGTTCAGCTTCTGAACGCAAAATAGCTCGTGGCAAAGTTTTATTGGTATAAAATGGCAGGTTAAGTAAGCTAGACGACTTTTTTACAAATCGTCTCGCTCTATTACGAAAAATTGTTTGTACTCTATCACCACGACCATGATGAATATGACCTACGTATAGTGGTGATTTAATTAGCGGCTGCAGTCTTTTTAACAAGGTTAGTAACACCATAGAATCTCTGCCACCAGAAACGGCTACCAAGATATGGTGCCCTTCACCCCCTACCTTACGCAGGTCACGTAGAACTTTGTGTTCTACTGGCAAAAGTTTTAATTGAAGACTGTCCATCCTGTGGTGAAGCATCCACCTCTTTTACACCGAACTGGTTGCGGTGCAAAGCCTTGAAACTGAACATCCCAACCAATATTGCGACAATCACCATTCATGCATCTGGTTATATAACTACCACGGTCTGGCATATAAGTTACCCAGCCAAATTCCAGACAATCAGCAGAGGCAAATGAAGTCTGACAGGTCACATCCATGATCATTCGACCATTATCTGCTCGATAAACAGTCCAACCATCAATAAAGCATCCATTAGTTTTACAGTAAGTCTGAGTTATTACTGAACCCCTATGCTCTTCGTGCCAGCCATTTAACTCACAGTCACCGCCTTCACATGATATCAATGTGCTTGAACCAGTGCGTGTATCTATAGTTTGCCAGCCCTCGCGTAAACAATCTTCGAGTATACAAGTCACGTCTACATTTGCTTTGGCTTGAAAAACAAGTAGCTGCGCTATAATGAGCAACATAACTTTCATATTCACCCCCATAACTTACAAATTCTTAAAAAAACCTACTTTGCCCATCCTATTCACTCTTCTACAGAGTTGTCTAATTCTTTGACGTTTTTACTTCTCTAAACCCCAAAATATTTAATCTCTGACTGGCTTCGAGTTTGCTTAGCTATTTTGCATGGGTATATATAACGTTACATCTGGTATTTTTCGGCGCGTCATTTTGTCTTATGCCGCTTTTATAACCTCTACCGCCTTGCTGGCTACTAAACAGTCACCAAAACAAAGCTATAATTATTCAGACGGATTTGTAGGATCTAATACCTCAGGAGTTAATTTATCAGAGGCCGGAGATATTGACGAAAGCCAATTACCACTAGAAACTCCGCGTATAAAAAAAATTGAACTACATCATATAAAAGACATCGAGAAAAGCGCTGATAGAAGTAATAAATAAAAAAAGAGTTAGTAGTAGCCAAGCCATTATTTTATAGGCCCGAGCAATGCGCAAAGCTCTAAGTGAATAGCCCGCAGTATAACTAAGAAGAGTAACATTTTCTTTAAATGCCGAAATTAATCCTCGAGATGAAATAGCAAAAGCCGCAAATGCGCCTAAAAAAATAAATAAAGGCTCCATAACATGTTTTCGGCAGCTTAATGTTTCAACTTGAGATTTTTTATATATGACGTAAGTCTAGTCAGGCTCAGTATGTTTAGTTTTGGGGCTCACATTTTTTTTCACCACGTCTATTTCTGCAGTGATGCGAAATTTATGCTCCTCGACAAAACGTGAGGCCTCTTTAACATAATCTATTTTTTGCACAATTTTAATAATTTCGTTACCTACGCGATCCATAAGCTCATCTTTGGATTTTTGTGCACCCTGAATTAAAACATTTAATGCCTCTTTCGGGAGCTTTAACTCGCTCAAGTATGAGCGAACACTCTCTTCTGTCATGAAGGCAGCGCCAACCCCTGCACTAATAAGTTTTTTTATAATATCAAAACCCTTTGACCCATCGCCCTTAGAACTATCTTCATTTGCCATAAAGCTCTTTCACTCTTTTATGGTAAGAACTGAACATGTTAGGCAAATTTACATTTACTAATGCTTTGGCAATAGGCCCCGGGACAAATAAATTGAACTTAGCCTCCATAAAATACGTTGCCCGCGCGCGTCCTGCCTCATCAATAATTTCCCAATAGCCATTAGAAACTTTAAAAAGATCTCCTGATTCAAGAACCCAAGATATTTTTGAATTGGGCTCTTCAGTCATCCATAGACGATATTTAAAGTCTTTAATAATGCTCAAGGTAAATTCGACAAGTTTTCGTGACCCATCAGACTTAAGCACTTTACAATTTTTCACTTCTGGCAAAAATTCTGCGTACTTTTCGTAGTCAGAGACAATTTTATAAAACTCTTCTTGCGTACAATTGAAGAGATCAACAGTTTTTGCTTCAGCCATAGAGTTTCAGTCTAACCGCACATTTAACGCCGGGCAAGAGGCAAAAATGTCTGCCCCAAACGGGCCATGAACATAACGTACTGGTCTTCTACATATTTAGAATTGTCCCCTACCAGCGCCGCCGCTTCAGTAAAGGTTTTTGCGCCATTATCAAGAGGCTTAAAATATCCTAGCGGCACAGTAACTGGACGCCCCTCTAAACGACGCCAAAGCACTACTGACTCACCTAAACGACCATACATTTGCGCTAAAAAATCTGCTACAGACGAAAGATGCTCAGAGTTCATAAGTAAAAATTTTTGTAAAGACTCTATCACTTGGTCTCTCGATACTGAGTCTGGCGCACAGCTTTCAACCTTAGATTGTAAGTAATTGGTTACCTCTTCATCACGTCCATTTATTGCGTAGACAACTTCTGAAGAGGTAGACATGTTTGCTGCACCTATTTCAATAGGTGCAAATAACTCTGAAGGCCAACTTATATATTTACCCTCGTCGAAACTAAGCCTTTTGTACCACACGCTATATTGCCCAGATACAAGTATTAAATAATTAAGTATTCTCTGGTTAGCTGCAAAAATCCTCTCAGCAAAATCATGGGCTTTAAGGTTTATATTTTCACATCTTACATCTTCAATACTTTCTTCTTCGTCAGTCAAAACCGGTAAGGGTGTAAGCTCGGCGGCTACAGTCTTATGAATAAAAACAAGAAGAAGTAATGCCATAAACAAAGCTACGCTAATCTTTTTGATCATCTAGGATCTCCGTTTTTCGTCATTTTTCGTCACTTTTTAATAAGTTTGACACGCGTAAAACTCACTCCCCTCTAGACTAGATACCATAACACTTCGAAATCACACAATTAAATTCGTGTCACTAAGATTGCCCCATTGGGCTAGGCTTTGCAGGTGCTCAGTTTGTTAATTTTGAATAAAAAAATGGAGGACCTTATGACGTCACGTAAACTATTGTGTATTCTACCTATTATTGCGGTACTAGCGGCATCTTGCGCACAAAAACAAAATAATAACCGAAAAAATCGCCTGACAAAACTTACTAAAGGCACACTCCAAAAAATCGCTAAACAAGCAGGTGAAAATCTAGAAAAAGCTCAGCCCAAAGCAGAGGTTGTCACTCAAAAATGTCGTATTACAAATAATATATCAGATGAACAAAAAAATGAAAAATTCTGCGACAGCATTCAAGTCATCGCTGATAAAGAAGGTAAATTAGATTTCGGCAAAAATTTAATGGGACTTACGAACTTGGGCGATATAGTAATTCTTGATGATGCTAACGCCGAACAAACTTTTTCATCTAATGATGCGTGCACAGAAGTTACTGCTTCTGCAAATACCATAGAAAACAAAAAAGATAGCGCTGGCAACACTATTCAAGTACTTCGTCTAACTTATAAATTACCAATGAAAGCAAGTTTAATTAAGACAGACGAAAATGGTAAAAACGCAATTACCGTTAGGATTGGTTTAGAACTTGTCAATCAAGACTTTTTTAAAATTTCAATAAATAAAGATACAGATGAGTTATTTTTAAGTTTAACTGGAGTTCACGATAATAATCTTATCTCTAACTCTTTAACTGACTCAGATATTAAAGTAACTTACGCGTTAAAATAATTCTCATTTGAGATTTAAATTGTATTCTTCAGATCCTACTGAATCAGTGTGCCCTTCAACATCTAAAGTTTTAAATTCAGGCGGATTTTTTAAATATTCTACCAGCTGTAATAAAACTTTTTTAAAAGGCAAATTAAGTTCGGCCAGTAAATGGATTATTCTCAACTTGGTCAAAATTTACGCTAAAAACGGTGGCAAGCCCGCCTTTGAAAATCTGATTATCGTCTTTGCTATATTGTGAAATTACTCGCGGTATACTAAAACCAACATCCTAATTTTTTTTAAGACCAATGCCCATATTGAAGTCTGCCGCTGCCATAAAATCTATGGCCGTTTGTTGTTGGGTTAAAATTTTGAATGTCTGCGCCAACTACGTTGGCATGTAAAAGCGAATGCCAAAAACAAATTATCGTAATAATAAATATTTTCATGAGTCCTTCTTTTTAAAAAGAGCTTCGGCGGCGGCAAAAAGATTTTCGCGCGGATTTTTGTCTTGCAAATCACGCCCGGGTTGAAAAAAATCACAAAGATTTGATCTTTCTTTCTCGCGAACTACTTCGGCTGAAGGTTCACGGCATTCATTGTATACTTTGGGGTCATAAAAGCGGCAGTTTTTACAAACTCTGACATCGGCACCACACTTTGAGCATTCATCACGGCGACTTATCATGTCGACGAAACTCATTGCTGTTTGACACGAAAAACAATGCGCTATGATCTCTGCCATAATTATAAAATCTTTCGGCTTAAATCGTGAGTTGCTTCTATGTGACGAATTGTACCTGTCTGCGAGCGCATAACTATAGAGTGTGTTGTCAAATGAGCACTTGGTAGCGTACGCACTCCATTTAAAAGCGGCCCAT
>MEPT01000108.1:29354-29475 GCA_001769925.1 Bdellovibrionales bacterium RBG_16_40_8 | reverse complement strand
TGTTGCATCAAAGAACCCCGTGATTATTTTCCGCTCTCATGTTGCTAAAAACTATGATCAGTATGGGTCTGCTTTGAAAGAAATCAATGACTTATAAAAAATATATTCTATTATTTAATTC
>MEPT01000108.1:25755-29250 GCA_001769925.1 Bdellovibrionales bacterium RBG_16_40_8 | reverse complement strand
ACCCTTCCACAAAAAGAAGAAAGAGAGGCATAGTGATAAGCAATTTTTTCATCGTTGATCATGTTTTATCGAGTAAATAGCCCTTAATTTCAACAGTCGAATGTACACTGACATTGTGAAAACTAATTCACGTCAAAGTGGCAACGACACGACTGACCATAATTGCATAGATGGCGGGCACTGCCTCTCAAAATAAGTGCTGCGCACAAGTTAAGGCATAATTTTGAAAAAATACTACTGGTGCTACAGACTAATTTTACTAGCAGTCTCCTGCATAACTCTGATAATCTTTTTAGTTATGAATAATAATTTTGCACGCGATCATGAACTCCAAATTTTATTCACTCGCCTTTACAGATTAAATTCAAATTCACCCTTAGTTGATGCCACAAATACCGAGACTGTTGCGGAATACTATTTACTCGAAAATTTAACAATCGGCTTAATACGCGACTCCAACATGGATATGCGCGGATATGAACCCGGCATTGCTGAGCGGTGGTGGCATTCAACCCCAAATTCCTGGTCATTTAAAATTCGTGATAATCTACGATGGAGCAATGGCCAAGCCATCACCTTACATGAAATTAAGGAGAGCTTATCGCGATTAAAAAATTCAAAATCACGTCACATTTTATATATGAAAAATCTTGATGAGATTTCTGCAGATTTACATACTAACGAAATTGTTTTGAGATTCGCTAATCCTGTTAATTCTGGGGTGCTGCACGAACTCAGTCTCGCCGATAGCGGCCTCTTACACCCGCTGAACTTACAATACGATTGGAGCGTAACCTCTGGTCCTTACACAATCAGTAGCTTTAATCGCGAACTCAACGAAGCTCATTTGGAGTTAAATAAATTCTGCCCCCCTAGTTAAAAAAAATTCATATCAAAAGCTGCGACTATTTTATCCTCAGGATTTTAGAAAGTTATTGTCTGTTCCTAGCGAAGTTACCTATGATCTCTTTGCCTTGCCTTCATATCAGTTCAGAACAAATCCGCAGATTATGATAAATAGTGCTCCTCAAAAAAAATACAGCGCACCCAACCTAATTCTTTTCTTTGCGTTTAGTCCCGATAATATTCAAAAAAATAACCGCCAAACACGAATTCGCTTTGCCGAAGCATTCAAAACAAACTCAATTCAATTACCGGGGACCACTTCACAGAACAATCAACTTATACCACTTGGCTTTGCTGGCCACCTAGCCAATTCTTCTCTTAATGAGGCACCTGCAGTTAGCCCCCGACACAAAATAAATATTAAATTATTATTCCCCGCCTTTCTAAGGGATTCCTCAGCCCTATTAGATAGTATTAGTAAAAGTCTAGACCTAGCGGGCATATTGGCCGAAATCACTTTTGATGACGTACAAAAATTTGACTTAAGCGTTTTTGCACGGCTTTATGATTTTAAGGGCAATCAAAAAGATCCCTTTGGTTCATGGGCTTATCTTTTCTCAGAAGGCTTAGGGCCACTCGCATACTTTCGCTCTGATGTAGAGCCGCTGTTTAAAAAAATAATGACAGAACAAAATGAAAATGCCCGAGATAATTTACTAACAAATCTACACAAAAAGATTTTAAAAGAAGTTTATGCTGTCCCCATAGCTATTGAGCCCTCGGTTGTTCTACACAGTAGTCGCATAAACCTAGACAAATGGAATTCATTTGATTTACGAACGCGTTATTATGAAATCGAATGAAGTCAATGCTAAGCATTCTTGGCAACCGACCCTGAGATCTCTCGCTGATGGCGAAAGATATTTTTATGACCCATACACATTTAAAAAAGAAAAAATTGTGTGGGAAATAACAGAGCGTACTCTTCAGGGCTTACCCATGACTTTTTCAAAATGTGACATGCATGACTTTGGTCATTCCGTATCCGGAACAGGAGAAGCACTTTTTCTAAAATCGGCCGCAATCAAAGCCTTCGCCGAAGCCTGGGAGCGACTATGGGTGATGAGAATTGGATCTACGGACGTACTGCCTGAATACAAAATTAAATCGAGTAATGGTTTTGCCGCCGCACGCACCCTAACCGAAGCCAAATTGAAGTCGCGAGACGAGTTAATAGAACGCGCCGCTCTTCTTAAAGCATGGTCAACACCAACCGCTTGGCAACAAATAAATCCCGTGGGTTTTATTGCAAAAGCATTAGTACATTGCTTGAATCGGACCGATTGGACCACCAGCTTTTACGAAGTACGAATCGCAAATGGCGGATCACTTTTTTGCGGGCTATTAAGAAGCACCAAATTCGGAGCTATTTTTGATTGCTTATACAAATCAGAAAGTACAATCAATATCGCCGCTATTTTCTCAAAATTAACTCGTTCGCTCGCACGATCGATAAACACACAAATAAACCGCACAGTAGAAGACACATGGGTACTCCCTACGGTTGGAAAACCCGAAGATCACGGAGCATTCTATACAAAAGTAGAAAATCTTTCTGCTTTTGATTTCTTGGACAAGAGTCCAAGGCGAACATCCGCGCCTATTGCCTTAGATGATTTTAACCGCATCCGTTCTATAAAAGTTATCGATACCTCTGGCTTTCCTGCGGTGGCCTTTTCGCATAACGATGCGTGGCCGCCTTTTCAATGGGGTAAACAAACAATAACAAAAGAGAATCCATGGCCACATCCCCTCGCATAAAAATTCTTGATCAACAGAAGGTCTGGCGAGTTATTTCTCTCATCGCATTTTTTACTTATGTGTTTAGTGTTTATGTTATGTATCAGGATGCACAATTTGAGGCTAAGAATTTAGCAACTGTTCAGTTAGAAACTGTCATTCGGTCAAACCTGACCAATCTTGAAAGCGGGAATTATCGCGCTCTTGGTGAAAGTGTTGGACCGGATATGAATGAAATTCGATACGAAGTCCGCGTTCAAAAAGAGCACTTCACTTTCGGCGAAAATCACTTAAATGCCGCCTGCGCTGAAACTGCCATTAATTTAGCTAATAAAGAAAATATCGTAAGCTGGTGTCGACCCGTTCTTTTTCCATATAAAACCGTTATCTTTTTAACCGGGTTATTTATAGCCCTCGTAATGTTTGCGTTAGCTTCAATTAAATATTTTGAAAAATCGACGGTTCACCGCTTTTCGACTCTACTTTCTGGCGTGGGAGTTATAATCCCAGATGATATTGATCTGGGTGGGATAATAAAAAATATTGAAGAGCTGCAAAATAAACTTATAGATGCACAAAAAAATGAGATTGATTTAGCTAGAAATGCGGCCATCGGCCAAATTGCTAGGCAAGTGGCCCATGATATTAGGTCTCCCATCGGGGCGCTACAAATAGCCCTACTTGAGGCAAACGCACTATCAGAAGAACGAAAAAATCTGGCTGCATCTGCAATTACCCGGGTCAAACAAATTGCTGATGACCTGATTCAACAATCTAAACCCAAATTAGATGATTTCACAGATATTTTAAGTTCTATTAAAGAGTTGGTATTAGAAAAGAAAATTTCGC
>MEPT01000108.1:16750-25636 GCA_001769925.1 Bdellovibrionales bacterium RBG_16_40_8 | reverse complement strand
TCGTCGACTCACGTTTGTAGGCATACTGGCGCTACAGCATTCTTAAACGAAACTGGAGACTATCTAGCGTTACAGCAGATGGGTAATTGGGCCGACTTAAAAGTTGCCCTTCATTACGGAAAAGTCTTAGGTTCACGAGCCAAAGAAGCTGTCGCTAAAGCCGAGAAACCGAAATTGAAAATTGTCACAAATGACGTTGGTTAGCCCTGAACCTGGCAACAAACGTCAACAATCCAAAATTTCAATTTTTTTATTCAAGAAAACCAACCCCTTAGAAGGGAAATGGTAGCGGCAGAGGGACTTGAACCCCCGACCCACGGATTATGATTCCGTTGCTCTAACCAGCTGAGCTATCCCGCCAATTCAGACGATGTAAATACAAAAATACCGGGCGAAGTACACATGTATAGGACAAGAGGCGTCATATTTCAACTTTATATCTTTACGCTTTTATGACGCAGTAGCGACACATAAAAGCGCCTGGCACCTTTTTAAATTCGCTGCTATAAACGCTGGATTATCAAGGAGAAACACTATGGAACTTGAAAAACTATTAGAGCCTACAGGTCGACGCGATTTTTTCAAAAAAATTTTTTTCTATACTAGTGCCGGAGTGCTTGTACATGCTTTTGCACGCACAAGAGCCTTTGCGGCAGAGCTTAGTCTTATTGATATGACAGAAAAAAAACGCACTGACCCCGCTAATAAACAATGCGTGGCAGGTGCCAAAGGCATTGGTTATGTAGAGGATTTAGATAAAGCACTAAAAGATAAAAAAATTAACTTAACAGATAAACCAGGAGCTGCTGGCAAAATCTGGAAGGTAGCTGAACAAACTTGCGAAAATTGTGGACTCTATAATTTCAAAAAAGAAACACCCCCAAAAGACACATGTGCTTTGATCCCAGCGTGCTTGGTTCATAAAAAAGGCAGCTGTAACTCTTGGAATCCAAAGGCATAAGATTTTAATGAAAAAAATGCTTAAAATAGCAATTAGTCTTATGCTTACTTTCAGCGTAAGTGTGGCTTTTGCAGAATTTAACCAAGGGGCAAATGCTTTTTTATTTAACTTTGGCTTTACCCGAGGCGGCATGAGTCTTGGAGTTGATTATGAAAATGCAATTCATCGAACCTTTAGTGTCGGCGGGTATTTTCGTACGTACCCAGACAGCACAAACCCTAGTGCCAATGGCCTTACAACAGTTGGTGCTTTTATTCGCCCGCATTTTAACCGCCAGGCCTGGGATCTCTATCTATCACCAGGGTTTGGTATTATCTCGCTTAAGCCATCAGCCTCAGGGGCAAGCGATGAAACCCTCATGGGGCCAAGCTTTGCGATAGGTCTTCTTTATGAATTTAACCCAAAGCTAGCTATTGGCATTGAAGAAATGACTTTATATAGTTGGTTCGGCGAAAATGATTATAGAGGATTTCTCTCTCGAGAACTTATGGGTAAAGTTCGCTTTGTTTATTAATTTGTTATGATGCCTTCACGAGCGACTTTGTCCACGTGGCGATACGCTCATGAATGGCTTGTGAGGTCTGCGCAAATTGCACACCATAAGCTTTTTGCGCTTCACTCCATACTACCCGGCCTTCAATAGCAATTTGTTCTGCGCCATCTGGGCTTCTGATAACCATGCTAACAATGCCACCGCTTTCGAGCATAGCGTTGGTATTTAGCTGTACGCCACCGAGAGAAATAGTACTGATTGAACCGATAAGTTCACGATCTCCAACTTTAACTTTAACTTCAGAATTAATTTTGAAACGCTCATGTTGACGCTTATCTTTTGGGTTTTTCTGGCGAAGCGCATTGTATACAATGATCGGCAATGCTAACAACGCCAACAAAATAAATATAGACCAACTTTCAGGAGTACTGCCACCACCAGGGCCACCTTGACCTTTACTAATCATTTTTGAAACCACTCCGCAACCACTGGCAGCTATACTTGATGATAGATTTCGATCGGCATTTGTATATTTATATGGTGGTTGAGAACCACTAATATTTGCTAATTTTGTGGCCTGGATTGTATTATATACGTCCATACGCCCTTCGCTGACTACCTTACTGTTTAAGCCAGAGATACTATCTGTGTTTCCCATTATAAGTTGCTTGGCCTGATAACCTAAAAGGTTTGGTCTTTCAGTTTTCATTAATGCTGCAAGCCCTGATACAAATGGAGTAGCCATGCTCGTACCAGACATACTGCCATAACCACTAGGCAAGGTACTTAGAATGAAAACTCCGGGAGAAGCTAAATGAACTGACGAGTGTCCATAGTTTGAAAAATAAGCCAGCGCATCAGTATCTGTTGTAGCGGCCACTGAAATAATATTAGGAACAGCAAATGAGGCAGGATACATAGGACTAGAGTCATTGTTAGCCCCATTATTACCAGCAGCAGCAACAAAGATAGCACCAGCATCGTAGGTATAAGAAATGGCCTCATGTAGAGCTGCTGAATAACTATTGCCACCCCAAGAATTGTTGAGCACCGTAGCTCCATTATTAACAGCGTAATAAATTGCTTTAATTGCATCAGATGTTTTGCCATACCCCTCACCGTCAAGAAACTTAAGAGGCATAATTCGCATCTTCGCCGATGGGTAAGGTGGAGTGTATATATCTTGTGTAACTCCTAATATAATACCTGAAACGTGTGTACCGTGCCCATCGTCATCTAACATAACACCTGAATTAGTAATAAAGTTCCACCCATTGACATCATCTACAAAACCATTGCCGTCATCATCGATGCCATTACCCGGAATTTCGCCAGGGTTCTGCCAAACAGCGTCTGTTGTACTAAATACTGGGTGATTCATATTTAAACCCGTATCGATAACAGCAACTATCGGCACTGAATTATGCACAATAGAGGCCCAGGTATTTGTAACCTGTATAGGCGCGCCTGTAGCCATGTAATACTCACTACTTGCACTTGCCATGGCCGAAACTTCTAGAACAGAAAAACTTTGAGTCACATTACCAACTGTTGCTTTAGAAAATATATAGTTAGGCTCAGCATATTCAACATCTGGGTCTGCCTTCATTTCTTCAACTGCATCTTCAACTTTTTGATTTTCTTTTATTGCGAAATGATAAATACCCATACGCTTAAAGGCTCCACGCACGCGAAGACCCTTCTGCGACGTAGCTTTACCTAAAAAACTTTGGCCAGATACCCCAGTCTTATTTTTTAATTTTACGATAACTTCACCAGGAACGTAGCGACGCACTTGACCGTGCGCGTATGAAGAAAACGATAAAAACAAAAACAGATATATGAATAATTTAATTAATACACGCTCCATAAAGGTCTTATCGGACTTTAGTCTTGAAATTTAAGCTAAATATTTCTGCGTATTTCATCAGGTTGGAGCTAATAAGATTATCAATATGATACGCACCAGGTTTTGTCTCAAATTGGTACGAAATTAAAAAAAACTTGCTTTAATTTAAAATTGCCTCATTGCGATGAATAAGTGCTGATTTTTTAAGCTCCTCAGCCCAAAGCCCCAGGCTCTCTTCTGCGCTACCGGTTTGGCGAAAAGAAGAAGAATCTATTTTTTTAGTACTAGAAAAAACCGGGTTCGTTAATTTCTTTAGACGTAGCACATAGCTTATGGGCCCTTGCCTTACTAAATTAGGCAGCATTTCACCAGGATTTTTAAGGTTCAACGCTGAAGTAAAAACCTCTGGCCCTGCATTTATCTTTGGCACATAACTCTGATCTAAACTGAACTCTCCTGAGTCCTCCCACTTTAGCTTGAATCTATCTAGCCAACTTGAAATATTTTTTTTATTTTTTAAAAGTTCTGATAATTCTTGCAGGCTTTCGTCTTTTAACTCATCGCTAACAAGTTTTTTTGCTATTTCATTTTGAACGCTCTCAAGGGTTTTGGTTTCTCCTTCACGACGCTCTTCTACCTTAATCAGATGATACCCATAAGCAGTTTTAATAGGATCTGATACTTTACCAATAGGTAGAGAAAATGCAGCATTTTCAAACTCTTTCACCATTTGACCTCTTGAGAAAAAATTAACATCACCACCCTTAGATTGTGACCCTTCGTCTTCAGAATATTTTTTCGCAAGCTCTGCAAAATCAGCCTTTTCAGCCTCTTTACGTATAGCTGTAATTTTGGTTAACACCTCAGTGGCATCACCTTTTAATAAGATATGTCTGGCTCTGACTTGCTCTTGCGTAGAATATTCTTGTTTATTGGCCTCAAAATAAGATTTAATTTTTGACTGATTTTCGGGCTTAGACAAAAATGCTGCTATAGCGTCATTACTGACAGTTAACGCGTTAGTCAGTTGAATTGAATCAATTTTCACAAAATCTAAGATTATTTTTGTATTACGAATCTGATTATCCATATCTTGCATAACTTTTGGAGTTTGTAGAGCTGTTAGAAAAAGTTCGTTCAATTCAGCTATAACCACATTGCGCTTTATTTTATTTTCAAAATCAGATGCAGTAGTATTTTTATTAGCCAAAAATATTTTGTATTTTTCTCTGGCGAAGCGACCATTTTCTTGAAACAATGGGACATTAGTTATCATGTCCCTGGTTGCAGAAATAGTCGGCAATATCCCCGCGCGCACTGCAGACTGATAAGCAACCTCACGGGCAACTAGATTATTTAATGCATAATTACGTATCTCTTTATATTGCGATTGCCGCTTAGCGGCAGGAATGTTCTTCATCGAATCGCCCATTTGATTTTCAATCATATTGACCTGATCCTGAAAGTCTAACAAAGATATAACAACATCGTTAACTGTTGCGGCGGTGCCGGCGCCACCAGAAATACCGGTACCTGTTGGCGAAAAGCCCACAAAAACAAACGTGACGCAAATTAACCCAAAGATAATATACGCAAGAATACTCTTAGATTTGCTACCGCTCCACGGTTCACGAACTTTTTCAAGCATAACGGCAACTCTCCCCTCAATAAGTTAAGAGTCATAGCTTGACGATTTTTTTCGGTTTTATCAAGTATATTTATCTAGAGATTTAGTTGAATTAGCGCGCCACCTTTTGTTAACGTTAGTAAGTAGGGGTTATTACAGTTTGAATTTCTTCAATTTCGATCTTAGACGACTATTTATCATTGCGACATTGGTTGCCATACCACTGCTATCAGTTAATCTGCAGCAGCGCTCCAAAGACAAGCCATGGATTTTGATCCCATTTTTTTATACCGCTGGAGTCACGCAAAACTCATATGCAGCCTTTAGCTCAAACGTTCGCGGCACGACAGATCTATATCTGAACTTAATAAATATAAAAAAAACCAATCGTGAACTAACTGGTCAACTGGCAGAACTAAAAGCACAGCTTGGCGAGCTCACCGAACTTAAACTAGAAAACGAACGATTGGGACATTTATTAGCTTTTAAGCAAAAAACTCATATGAATTTATTAGCTTCAAGAATTATCGGCAGAGATCTTCTTACTGACTATGAAACAGTGACAATTGATCGCGGCTCATCTCATGGAGTTAAAAAAGGCATGGGCACACTGACTATTAACGGCGTAGTTGGTTACATAACAGATATTGAGCCTAATACAGCAAAAATTCTGCTAATTACTGATCGCTATGCAGTTATTGATGGCGTAGTTCAAAGATCACGAGCTCGCGGCATAGCTCAAGGTCTTACCAGCGATTCTTTAACCTTATCGCTTCTTAAACGTGATGACGACGTGAAAATGAGCGACATTATTGTTACTAGCGGCATTGATAATTATTTCCCAAAGGGATTTCCTATCGGATCTGTGACAAAAATAATCGAAAAGCCGTATGGTCTTGGACAGCAAGTAACCCTACAGCCAGCAGTAACTACCTCAGATTTAGAAGAAATTTTTGTTGTGCTTAATGCTAACCATCAAAATTTTGAGGAGTAGTAATTATGCGCGAAATCGGATTACTACTTTCAAACTATCTTCTCTTCACAATTATGTCTTGCCTACTTGCCGCAATGCAATCCTCATTATGGTTACACATTTTTGGGTTTTCACCTGCACCAAATTTATGGCTTCTTGTTTTTAATTATTGGACTCTTTATCGCTCACCGGCCGAGGCAGTGATAATGTCTTATATTTCAACACTTATTTTGGTTTCGATGAGTGGCATCCCTTTACAAATGGGGTTTGCCGTAAACCTTTCACTTCTTGGATCAATATACATGTTACGCGATCGAGTTTTGTGGTCTGGGGTAAATTCTTACATACTGGCATGTGGTCTATCATCAGTACTCTTGCCGATTTACACATTTGTCTGGTCATGGGTTTTCGAGACACCACCACTGTCTGATTTTCACCTGTTTGATATAGCTCTTCGCCCACTACTAACTGCGGCATTTGCTCTACCATTATATTATCTTTTTTGCTTTGTAGATCAATTTACGCAAAAAGAAGCGCCTAAAGAAACCGAGTCAGAACTTATATGAGTATCTTTGAAACGTCTGAAGATGAAGCTCGTGATTTGCACCCTAGATTCAGACTGATTTACGGAATTTTATTTGTAACTTTCGTAGTTCTTTTTTTACGACTTTGGTATCTGCAAATTTTACGAGGAGCTGAACTACGTGAATATTCTGAAAAAAATAGAGTAAAAGAAAATAAGATTCGTGCCCCTCGAGGCCTGATGCTTGATCGTGAAAACAGAATACTAGTTGATAATACTGTAGGGTTTGAAGTAACCATATCCCCTCAATACGCTTCTAATCTTGAAGATACTTCACAAGAAGTCGGAAAAATTTTAAGCATTAATCCAAAAATTATTTCAGATAAAGTTATGCAGAGTAAAAAAAATGGGTCTTTTATGCCCGTTTCAATTAAAGAAAATTTATCTTTTGAAGAGGTTTTTCGATTAAAAAAAATTCGTATAGATAATCCCGGCCTAAACGTCGATGAAACTGTTTTACGTTATTATCCTTTTGAAGATAATGGAGCCCAGCTTTTTGGCTATGTGAGCGAAATATCTAAAGCACAACTTGATAATTATACAAAAAAAAATGCCGGTAAAATTTTGCTTCAACAGGGAGATTATGTAGGCCAAAGCGGTCTTGAAGATGTTTGGGATTTTGATTTGCGCGGTCGTGATGGTTTAAATTTTATCGAAGTTGATGCCCACGGCCGAGAAACTTCAACAAAAAATAAGGTACTTTCTGAATTAAGACCACAGCTTGAGGTAGCTGGCAAAAATCTTGTGCTAACCCTTGATAAAGACATACAAGTCGCCGCATATAAAGCAATGACCGAACAAAAAGATCGCATTGGCCCACGGACAGGCGGTCTTTTGGTTATGAAAACTAATGGAGAAATTTTGGCCTGGGTGAATACCCCATCTTTTAATCCCAATAAATTTGCCAGAGGAATTACTAAAGAAATATGGGCTCAGCTTATAAATGACCCGTTTAACCCATTACGAAATAAAATTATACAAGATCACTTTTCACCTGGTTCAACACTCAAACCAATCGTCGCATTAGCGGCACTTCAAGAAGGTATAGTAACATCAACAACCATTGTCAGCGCCCCCGGAAAGATGCGCTTTGGCAATCGCTTTTATCACGATTCACTTAGAAATGGTCATGGTGATATTAATATTCTTCGGGCAATAGAAAGCTCGAGTAATGTATTTTTTTATAAGATGGGAATTCAATTAGGCATTGACACCTTGGCGAAATACGCAAAATTAGTAGGTCTCGGAAGTCGTACAAATATCGAACTAAGCCATGAAGCCGCCGGATTATTCCCCACAAAAGATTGGAAATTAAAAACAATTGGCGAACCATGGCAACCTGGAGAAAATTTATCAAATGCCATAGGGCAAGGATACGTACTAACTACTCTTCTGCAAATGACGCTCGCCTACAATACTATTGCAACTGAAGGCAAATTATTTAAGCCTATACTAGTTAAGAAAATTACTGATGAGCATATGAATATCATAAAAGAATTTAGCCCACAGCCAGCAAGAGACATTACGATACCTGATGAAAATGGCGCATTCGTTGATAAAAAAAATATTCTTATCGTACGAGAAGCCCTGCGCCGTGTTGCCAACGGCGAGCGCGGTACCGCACGTTGGTGGAAAATCCCAGGAGTTGAAATTGCTGGCAAAACTGGCACAAGTCAAATTATGTCATTTTCTGCTGATGACATTTATAGCTCATGCGAAAAACGTCCCCTGACCCAACGCCATCACGGTGCATTTATCGCATTTGCACCAGCTAATAACCCAGAGATAATAGTAGGAGCTTTAACCGAACACTCCTGCCACGGTAACGTTGGTTCAGCACCGGTTGTTAGGGATGTAATTAGAGCTTACTTTGAAAAAAATCATCCTGAATTACTAAAGGACAAAAAATCCATAAAAGTTGAAACTTTGCCTGATGCCGCGGCAATAGAGGAGATTAACGAGTGAAATTAGAAATGCAGGTAGAAGAGAGAAATTTTTTTCGCAGGCTCGATTCTAATTTAATATTTATAGTATTAGGCTTAAATATAATTGGCATAATTAATTTATACAGCGCTACTCATGGAGTGAGTGCAGGGATACATTCTCTTTTCTGGCAGCAATTAGTCTGGCTATTTTTGGGTTGGTGCATATTTTTTGGCATTACTATTATAGATTATAATTTTTTTCGCAGAGGAGCTTATTTTTTTTACGGGTTAAACTTATTAATGCTTGTGCTTGTTATTTTTAAGGGCAAAACCTCTTATGGTGCTCAACGTTGGATTGATTTGGGTTTTTTTCGCTATCAACCGTCTGAAACCATGAAGCTAGCGCTAGTTCTTATTTTAGCTAAAGTATTGGCAAATAAAAATAAGTCCGGTGGCCTTGGCGCATTAGATCTTT
>MEPT01000108.1:16417-16736 GCA_001769925.1 Bdellovibrionales bacterium RBG_16_40_8 | reverse complement strand
GCTGCCCGCCGCGCTAACAGTCAAACAACCTGATCTTGGCACAGGATTGCTACTTACTGCGGCATTCACGTCTATGGTGCTTTTTGTGCGTGTTAAAACGTCTATATTGGTTTTTATCTTAGCTACTGGTGTAATTGCTGCACCGCTAGTATGGAACTTTGGCTTAAAGCCGTATCAAAAAAATCGAATTCTAACTTTCGCTGCCCCGGGCAAAGATCCTCGTGGTGCCGGATACAACAGCATTCAATCGCGAATTGCCGTTGGTAGCGGTAAAATCGTCGGCAAAGGATTTCGTAAAGGTACCCAGTCTCAGCTTGAA
>MEPT01000108.1:12582-16342 GCA_001769925.1 Bdellovibrionales bacterium RBG_16_40_8 | reverse complement strand
ATAGCACTTTTTATAGCACTGTTAATTCGTTGTACTAGTATCGCCTCTCAGGCAAGAGATCGCTATGGGGTTCTGGTGGCTGTAGGTGCGATGTCTATTTTATTTTGGCATATACTAATAAACATCGGCATGGTTATCGGACTTATGCCAATAGTTGGTGTGCCGCTGCCACTTCTATCCTACGGGGGTTCTATGATGATAACTACTATGGCATGCCTAGGAATAATTTCTTCTGTATCTTATAGAAAATTTCTATTTTAAATGTGGCGATTTATTAAATCCATAATGTTTTCTTTAGGCAAGTTACCCAAAAGTTGCCCAACATTTTTTCCATTTTTAAACAATATCAAAGTAGGGATACTGCGTATTTCAAACTTAGTTGGTATGCCAGGATTTTCGTCTATGTTAATCTTAACAACATGAATTTTACCCTTTAGCTCTATAGCAATTTCTTCAAGTTTAGGAGCTAAACCACGACAAGGCCCACACCATTCTGCCCAAAAATCAACCAACACTGGGCTATCAGACTTCAAAACCTCAGCTTCAAATGTATTATCAGTAACCGTTTTCGTATCCAAGTTCATTCCTCCATATTTTTATTCTCATTACAATACACTGTGTGATGCCCCCGACTTTTGTCAAGAGGCAAAATAATTTTCTTAGCTACTTTAATCAGTTATCCGATAGGTATTTATGCAGAAATCCGACATCCGCATATTAATACTTGAAGATGACCCTACCATTGCAAAAGTCATTGACGAAAGCCTTAAACGTTCTGGTTACAATACCCAAATAGCAACAAATTATCAGCAGGCAAAACACGTCTCAAAAATCACAGATTTTCATGGTCTTGTCGCTGATTGCATGATGCCACTTAAAGGCGGTGTTGATATAGCTCAAGAAATTATTAAAGAATCTGGCCACGATGTTGTAGTAGTTTTAGTAAGTGGTATTTTCAAAGATAAATCCTTCGCGCGAGAGGCATTACTTAAAACAAATGCTGTAGCATTTTTGCACAAGCCTTTTGATATAAATGAATTAGTTCAATACTTTGATAATGCTTTTAGTTCACTAATCGACGAAACCCACGATCCACTTTACCAGTTACTTAATCGTGAGCAATATTCTTTTAAAGATAAAATAAATGCTATTAACAATACTGAGTACACACATGGTTTTGACTTACCATTTGTATACAGTTTACTACTTGATCAACAGATTTCTGGTGACCTTGAAATTCAATACGACGAATTAAGTCCCGTCACCATAATAAGCTTTAATAAGGGCCGTATAGATAATGTTAAACACCCTGATAGTGAGTCGTATTTTGGAGTTCTTCTTATTGAAAAAGGCTTTACCACACCGGCTGAGTTAGAAACTGGGCTTAGCTTAAAAAGTGATAAACCCATAGGAGAACGCCTCGTAGAAAGGTCAAGTATTAGCCCTCATGCCATAGAAGTGGTGCAACACGAACAAATGATTATTCGCTTATCTAAAACTATTCAAAACACTAGTGTTAAAATTAAATTTACTGAGAATAAAAAAACCAATGCTAACGTCTTTATCGATAGTTTTATTATGACTCAACTTCTTGGTGACTGGTTACGCTCAAAAATAACTTCAGAGTGGCTTCATTCTTTTTACACGCCTTGGCTTGAAAACCCAGTATTGCAGGGTGCCGATTACAGTAAAATAAATTTACTTAAAAGCATGGCGTTATGCTCGTCAATTGCCGATTTTTTTATTAAACAAGACTGGCCGCATAACTTACAAACTGTACTAGATCAAAACAAGGCACAAGAAGAAGAAGAGGTATTAAGGGGGCTTCACTTCTTACTTATACAAAGAGCTATTGTTTTTGGTAGTAAATCTACCAGCGTTGAGAATTTTGCCATCAAACTATCACGTATTCAGAAAATTTTAAAAAACATTACCGACAAAAACTATTTTGATGTTCTTGGTGTTAGCTCTAATGCGCGTACAACAGAAATAAATCGTGCATACCATGAGCTAGCAAAATCATTACACCCAGACAAATTGCATTCGCAAGCCCCACAAGATTTAAAAGAACTTACGCAAAAAGTGTTCTCTATCATTAGCGACGCTTATAAAACATTAAGCAATGATATAAAGCGCAAAGAATATCAAAAAACTTTAGAAATTGGTCAGGCTGAAGAAGTTCTTAAGGCAGAAGAAAAATTTGAAGAAGCTTTTAGACGTTTAAAAGCTAATCAATTTCGCGAAGCGCGAAAGGGCTTTGAAAGCACAATGAGACTTAAGGGCCATAGAAGTGATACTATGGTTTATTTTACTTGGGCGCTTATAAAAGAAAAACGTAAAAATCATGGTCGGGCTGAACTGGTAGAAAAAGTGAAAAACTACCTAGCACAGGTCGCACATGAGGATCGTCACAGTCCATCTTATTTTTTTGTTAAGGGCATGCATTGCGAATTAACTGGCCAGGTGCAAAAAGCTTATCACTATTTTAAACATAGTCTAACTATTGACCCAAACTTTATAGACGCAAAAAGAGAAATTCTATTTATAAAACGTAATTACAGCGGTAAAACCAAACCCATAAGTGATGACCTTTCTGTTGTCACGAGGTTTTTCAAAAGAAATGTCGGCTAGCTTTTACTTTTTAAAAAGTGATTCAACAAATTTTTTCTTTTCGTTTTCTATAATTTCTGTATCATCAGGCAAAGGGACTGCGCGCATTTTTTTATTAAATTCACGAATTTTATTTCGATCTAAAGACTTGTTTGTCAACGGACCATTTTTTTTAATCCAATCACTGAATCTTTCTTGTCGCTCGCTATTATTTTTATTTTGATCTACTATTTCAGCCTCTTCTTGAGGGCTTTTTAAGTTAAATTTTGCTTGATCTTTAATAGCATTTTCGCCAGCCGCAATTGTTTGGCTTTTAGAAGAGCGAGACATGGTCGTAGGGCCTGTCAATTCTGCAATAGCTGATTTTATTTTTTGTGAATCTTCTATAGGTTGTCCATTTTCGTCAAATAAGTAATTAGAGTCAGTGCTGCTCTCTTGGGGTAGATAACCTTTAATCTTAGAATATTTATCTAGTAATGCACGCTCGTCGAGATCAGCTATCTGTGACAATGTTTGAATAAGTTTATTAGGGCTTATAGGGCTTTCAATTAATATATCGATACCAGACTCATTAAGTTCTTCTTCAGATATAGTTAAGTCAGATGTTTTTAGCCCGATAATTTTAGGCATACCACGCTTTTTATTAATGCTTTTAGCTAAAAATAGACCGTCAACCTTGCTGCCACGACACGTTGTAATTAACACATGTGGATTAAAACCCAGACTAACGTCTGCATATTTTTTTACGTTCTGCAGCCCCTCAACGTCGAACCCTAATTTTTTTAAGAGTGTCTGAACGTATAATAATTCGTTATAATCGTCTATAACAAGGATTACTCTTTGCATACCTTATTTTGTTTTTTTAAACTACATACAGTCAAGGCTAGAAAGTGTTAATATACTCGCGAGGTCGACTCGCAATAAAATACATAGTGTTCGAACTTTTGCCTGTTTTTCTTATGGGCCTTTCTATCTTTATAGTAGTTCTTCTAATGTTTCAGTCGCTTAACCTATCAGAATACATAATAGTAAATGGCGCAAATGTAAGCACAATTTTTAAGCTTGTTTTTTACATGATGCTTCGTTATTTGCCTATTCTTCTACCTGTAGCCCTGCTATTTGCTGTGCTTTTTGTTTATGGTCGCATGAG
>MEPT01000108.1:9854-12573 GCA_001769925.1 Bdellovibrionales bacterium RBG_16_40_8 | reverse complement strand
AGAAGTTGTCGCCTTTCAGGCCCTTGGTCTTTCACCCCTGCAGCTAACTCTCCCGGCCATTTTAGTTGGATTGTTGGTATCTTTATTCTCACTACAAGTATCTTTTCGCCTAGCCCCATGGGGACAGCGCAATTTCGATAGACTAACCAACCTCTTGTCACAAACAAAACCAGGAGCTGCTATTCGCGAAGGAGTTTTTTCTCAAGGATTTTTTGACCTAATTTTTTACGCAAATAAAGTTGACTCTAAAAGCGGACGATTAGAAAAAATATTTATTTTCGACGAGCGTGATGCCAAATCCCCTTTGCCAATAATTGCCACGCGCGGAGAATTATTTAATTCAAATTCGATTGCTGGCAGAGAGGCATTCTTACGATTAATAAAAGGAAACTTACACAAATCTTCTAATGAGTTTTACACAAAGATCGACTTCAAAACATACGATATAAATTTATTTGATCCGCATAAAATTAAAGAAAATAGATTAACCCCAGATGCCATGACTCTTAGTGAATTACGTAAGACTGCGAAAAAAGAAAACCTTAACCAAAATGATCGAATTAACCTTCTATTGGAGTGGAGCAGACGCTGGTCTTTATCTGCAACATGTCTGATCTTTGCGTTACTTGGTGTTAGTCTCGGTACTGTTACTAATCGAAGATCAGTTCGTAGCGGCAGCTTAGTGATTTGCGTAAGCGCTATAGTAGTATTTTGGGCTCTACAAGTAGCTAGCGAATCGCTGGCGCGTAAACAATATCTAAACCCACAGTTAGCTACTTGGACAACAAATATGATTTTTTTGGCATTTACTTTCTATCAATTTAGAAGAATGATTAAAAGCCAGCTCTAAATCCATAAGATCCCTTACCGGTGTTGCAAAGCCATCACAAATTAAATCTAGACCGCCCATACCTGCCTCTCCTGGAAAAGTTGGCATCACACATACTTTTTTATCTAGTCCTAAAGCAAATTTTGCTGTGAGCATAGTTCCACTACGCCTTCTACACTCAACCACTAGGGTTAACGACGAAAGTGCTGCTATTAATAAATTTCTTTGGCCAAAATATCTTTTTTGCATAATTTGAGACGGCAAAAATTGACTTATTACGCACCCCCCGCTCAAAATGATTGGCTCCACCCATTCTTGTATTTGCATCGGATACATATTTCTTAGCCCTGAAGGCAAAAAAACAGCAGTCGGCCGTTCTTTTCGTATAGCAATCTGGTGAGATTTTTGATCAATTCCAAAAGCACCGCCGCTTACTACTGCAATATTATATTTTTCTAAAGTCTGACCTAGTACTTTTTCTAACCAGTTTAAACTTGATAGTTGCGGTGATCTGCTGCCCACCACAGATACTAAAAGATGGGTCATCCAAACGGGATTCCCGATATAAAACAACACTTTTGGTTTGTCTAACAGATTAGCAAACGCTACCGGGTAATCTGCCTGCCCAGGAAAAGTTATCTTAACATTGTTTTCTAAACACCATTTTTTATCGCTTTCAGAAAGTAGAAAAAACTTACTCATGCTTTTCCTGAGAGCAATTTAAATGCCAGTTATGACAGCATTATATTAGTTATAACTAATTAAACTGTGTCCGACCGGACATAATAATCCGAAAATCCGAATTTACTTGATAATAAGCTTACTCACTAAAATCTTCTCCGAAATCATCTGTAGTATCTTGATTATCCTCATCAAATTCACTTTTTAGACTAGTCTTTTTTGGTTCAACCTCTGGCTCATCGCTATCAGCGTCTTGTGACTTTGCCATCTGTGGCAAAAGCCCGCCTGTGCCAGTCAGATCACCAGAAAGTATATCAGACCACGCCTTAACAATTATGCCTGTCGAAAAATTAGGCGTGGTTTTAACAATTCTGATCCATCCTATTGGGCGAATGTTTGAAGCAATTTCGGTGTATTCGTTACGCACCTGTCTATTGGCGCGAATTGGCAGAATTTGGCCAATTTTCAAACCATCGAGTTCTCCTCGGTTAAGATAGGTAATTGACTCTGTCCCATAAACCTGACGTCTGTTAAAAAACGCTCCACCTATAATTTGTGCTACTACCGAACTACGCGGCCCATCTTGGGTAAGTTTTATCTTTTCAATATTTCCCTTTATCAGTACAGAACCAATGCTAACTGGGTTAATAATATTCAACACAAGAGCCCTATACATATCTCTATCCACAGATCTATTAACACTTTCAACCTGCTCAACAATTTGTAATTCTCCTTGTACTTCAACTGAGTAGCCCAAATATCCCGAAATAGTTGGACTAACGTTTTGTACTGACCCACGATTGGATACAACTAAATATGTGTCACCAATTTGACCATGACCCTCTTTGAGAGAAACATATACGTATTGATAGGCCGAAGCGATGCTGCTGCCAACTTCAACCTCGCGAATTTCGCCCACATAGTCAATCGGCTTATCAACTATATAACTAGTAAGCGGTACTTCATCTTCAACGTCTATGATTTTTCTGCGCTCTGTCGATATCCCATACCTATCAAAATTTCCTCGAGACGCAATATCTTGCCAAACTGGTAAGCTAGGCGGAATATTTTTTAATACCGGCCGACTAACTTTTTGCGGTGGCGGTATATCAGGCCCTGACTCTTCGCCTTCTTCACTTTTTTTCACATTGCTTCTTTTTTCTTCACTAATTATCGGAGATGCATTGTCGCTTAATTGTGGCTCTGATA
>MEPT01000108.1:0-9841 GCA_001769925.1 Bdellovibrionales bacterium RBG_16_40_8 | reverse complement strand
TCAGTTACTGTAAATGCAGGGGGCGACGACTCATCACCTAATATAAATCTAATGGTATTGTTCGGGGATATTATATGTGGATTTCTAATGTCTGAGTTAAGAGACCAAATTTTTGGCCAATAATGGCCATCACCAAAAATTGTCTTACTTATAGTCCAAAGATTATCGCCTTTTTGTATATAATAGCTCTCTGCCTCTTTTGATCCCAACAAGGCATCCCACTCTGCCTGTGGCGTTTTAGCTTTATAAAAATTGATGTAAATGTCATTCAGTCTTGCTTCATAGTTTAAATCAGGCTCATCATTTGCCATATTTTCAATAGCAGGTGGTTCAGAAACGAACTGTTTTTCTGGCTCTTCGGCGATGGGCTCTTTTGCAACTGGCTCTTCTAAGGGCTCGAGTATAGGAGTTTCCTCTTGCTGTACCTGAGCTTTAGGCATTGCTAAATTTTCTTCAGCTTCTAGTTCTGATTCTACTTCGGCATCTTCTGAACTGATGCTAGTTTTATTATCGGTAGCTTCCATTCCATCGCCAAAATCCAAATCGTCGTCCTGAGCAAAGGCTATGCCTCTACTAGATAGCGATACTGCTAAGGCACAAGAAATTACACACAATAACAGAAATCTATTAGGGTTCATTAGAACTTCCTTGTTCTATGAATCAATTAATTATGATTCTTTATCTAATTTTAAGAGTTTCTCCTCTAAATCTACCTGAAAATATTCTGGGCTTCCTGGATACGTTTTTTTAATATCCTTTAAAATTTTTTCTGCATATTGATAGAGCTGCAATTTACGATAGGCCACTGCTTTACTAAATAATGCCGATACGCGCTTATTACCCGTTGGATATATGCTCAATACCTTTTCAAAATCTCGTAAAGCTTCGCCTGGTAGTCCGCTAGTTAATTTTAACCTTCCACGCAGGTAAACAGCGTTATCTGTATATATACTTCGCGAAAATCGCCGTTCAATTTCTTTAGTAAAGAAATCAAGTTTTTCTGCATCACGAATTTGATAAGCACTCAAAACTTCGCTGTAAAAAGATTCTTCAGATATAACCTGAGGCAGCTTATATGATTTTCTAAGCGCCATATTCATCGCTTTTTTCTCTGTTTGAACAATCTTGCCAATTCGTTTGTTTTCATCTTTAGCTAAGTTTGCTTTGTGCATATGGCTTAATTTTGTTAGACGCCCATCACTATTTAGCGGATCAAACCGTGAGGTTAGTGCGCACCCAGTCACAAGGCCAACTAATGCGAAATGCCAAATTTTAATTATTGCCCCCATTTCTTTAGGTTAACGAAAAACTCACTTGCATGCAAAGGCGAACACTCGGTTAAAAATAAAATAAGAATTTATCAAGTTATCCACATAGTTTGTGGAATGTTACTGAACCTAGACCTTGGACTGTCGATCAGGCATGGTTTTAAGCGAATTGCTCAATACATATACACCGTTAACTACATAATATTACACGATATATTCAAATTAGCGCAATTTCTTAACTTTGTCCGACAAGGTTCCTTAAATTCAAAAACGTTCCGGATCCGTCCAATCTTAAAACCTCTGTAATGGTTAATTTTGAGCTGATACTGGCCGCAAATGTGCATTGTGACTAGCTTGTGTGGAAAACTATTTTTGCTATCACATTTCTTGGGATACTAATTGATTCTTGTATGCATAATTATATGGCATCGTGGGCTGGATTCGCTCACCGATTCTGTCTTGATCTATCACCATCTGAATCAACATACCGCCCGCTTTATTCAGCTATGGTATGCGGTGCTGACCCCGCAATGAGTCAAATCACTGCACACCTTCGAGCTGTCGGGCTTTATCACCTATTAGTTGTTTCAGGGTCGCATCTTATATTTATAGAGATACTGCTACTTTATATTTTTAAGCCACTCGGTAAACCTGGTGAGTGGCTGATATTCATAGCGCTTATAATATTTACGCTTATTTGCAATGTTGCAGCCCCAGTTATGCGCGCAATGATAAGTTTTATGTTACGTAAAATAAATGAAGAGTCGAAACTTTTTTGGTCTGGTCATAATTTGACGTTAGCTTCAGGGATTGTAACGCTACTTCTGTTCCCAGCGTGGTTAAATTCTTTATCGTTTGTAATGAGTTGGAGCGCCGCTCTTTATGTTTCTTTACCCGTAAAATCAAGTTTGCGAAAACATATAGTTATTTTTTTAGGTCTTATTCCTATTGTTTATAGTCTGCAACCCATGCACCCTATTACTAGCCTTATCAATTGGCTAGTGGCGCCACTTCTAGGTTTTATTCTTTTACCACTTTGTGTTGTTGCATTTGCCTTTAGCCCTGCTGTCTATTTAGTAGATTTATTTTGGCTGGCAGTTGATAAGGTAACAACCGTTATTGCTCTTGAAATTCCAAGTCAAAACGCCACAACCAAAACTATATTTCTACTGTCATGGTTTTATATTTTTTTTGCTCAAATCATTATTTATTTTATCTTGCGTAATATGCGCAGGCGTATGGCACTTAACACACATTGAAAGACTTAATTTTTGTTTTTATATTTCTTATATTATTTTCTTCGCGTATTGAAAACGCTCTGCCCTCACGTTTATATGTATGGAGAGTAGGGCAAGGTCAGTGGATTACATGGGTTAAAGAGCAAAATTGTTTACACTTTGATATGGGTGGTGAATCGGCGCCAACACGCTTTATTCAAAAATTATGTCGCGATAAAAAAAATTCACTTTTTCTCTCTCACGCCGATCTGGATCATATTCGTTTTATTCCCTGGGGAAAAAAAAATCTAGCTAATCTGTGTCTTCATGAACTCCCGCGCGAAACCTTAAATGAAAAAAAACGCCGACTAATAACTAGCCTGCCGCTTTGCACATTTAATTCAGAACTAGTAGAGGATATTTCAATAACTTATTTTAAAAAGAAAAATGCAAACGATCTAAGTCGCGTTTTTTTACTTAAAAGTTCTAATAGATATACGCTTATTCCAGGAGACTCGACTACCAGCGCCGAGCACTACTGGTCGCATAAAATATCTAACTTAAATATTACTCTACTAATTCTTGGCCATCACGGTAGCCGCTATAGTACTGGCGATAATCTCTTGGCGAAACTTTCATATCTCAGGCAAACCATATGCTCTGCCCGCAAAAAACGCTATGGCCATCCACATGCTGATACCGCACAAAGACTTATTCGCCGCGGACTACCTCTTATAGCCACTGAATTATGGGGCAATTTGTCCTACGAAATGTAATTACATAAAATCAATTTTAGTTTGCCAAGACTCCTTTTTTTTGACAGATATTAACCATCATGAAAATAGGTATAATTAAAGAGATCCACCCTGGTGAAAAAAGAGTAGCAGCTACACCAGATGTAATCGAAAAATTTAAAAAATTAGGGTTTATTGTCGCTGTTGAATGTGCCGCTGGTGAGGCAGCAGGTATACCAGATACTGAATATAAGGCGATTGGTTGTGAGCTTGTTGATAACCCAAAAATGTTATGGGAATCATCAGATATTATTCTTAAAGTTCGCGCTCCTGAAATGCATCCAACACTGAGGGTTCATGAAGTGGCCCTTATGAAAGAAGGACAAACGCTAGTTAGTTTTATTTGGCCAGGACAAAACTCAGATCTAATGAAAAAAATGGCAGAAGCGAAAATAAATGTTTTTGCAATGGATTCAGTACCACGAATTTCTCGAGCGCAAAAACTTGACGCTTTAAGTTCAATGGCAAATATTGCTGGTTACCGCGCTATTATAGAAGCCGCCCATCATTTTGGCAGATTTTTTACCGGGCAAATTACTGCAGCTGGCAAAGTTCCTCCGGCTAAGGTTCTTGTTATTGGCGCAGGAGTAGCAGGCCTTTCTGCAATTGCTACGGCAAACGGATTAGGGGCTGTGGTTCGCGGATTTGATACTCGGCCTGAGGTAAAAGAACAAGTACTCAGCATGGGAGCAGAATTTCTCGAGCTAAATTTTGCAGAAGAAGGTTCTGGCACTGGCGGTTATGCCAAACAAATGAGCGAGGCTTTTGTAAAAGCAGAGATGGAGCTTTTTGCCAAACAAGCTCTTGAAGTAGACATAATTATTACTACAGCACTTATACCCGGCCGCCCTGCCCCGCTACTAGTAACTGCCGATATGGTGAAATCAATGAAATCTGGCAGCGTAATTGTTGATATGGCCGCCGAACAAGGTGGTAATTGCGAATTAACTGAGGCCGGGCAAGTGGTGGTTAAACATGGGGTCACATTGATTGGCTATACTGATCTTCCGAGTAGATTGGCGCGACAATCAAGTCAGCTATATGCAAATAACCTTTGGCGACTACTTGAAGAATTGTGTCCAGAAAAAAATGGCGTTATCAATATAGACATGAATGACGAGGTTATTCGTGGCACTGTAGTGGTAAAAAATGGCGAAATAACCTGGCCGCCACCAGCGCCAACTCTAACTATGGCCCCAGCAAAAACAACTGACAAAATGCCAGCCGCAACCGTAGCTGCCGCAAAGCCTAAAAAACGCACCTCTCCATTTTTAATTTTGCTAATTGCTGCAATTATGTTGTTTGTAGTTGGGCAATTTGCGCCCGCCACTTTTGTTTCGCAACTCACTGTTTTTGTTTTGGCCTGCTTTGTCGGCTATATGGTGGTATGGAATGTAACTGCCTCTTTGCATACGCCACTTATGAGTGTGACTAATGCTATAAGTGGCATTATAGCACTGGGCGCACTTTTACAAATTTCTTCAAGCAATTATGTGGTGCAAATCTTAGCCGGTATTGCAATTTTAATTTCAACTATAAATATTGTCGGTGGATTTGTCGTTACCCATCGTATGCTCAAAATGTTTACAAAGTAAGGGGCTTTAATGTCAGCAGGACTTCTCACTACATGTTATCTTGGTGCTGGAATTCTTTTTATTTTAAGCCTAGGCGGATTAAGTCACCCTGAGACCTCTCGGCGAGGAAATTACTATGGCGTAATCGGCATGGCGATTGCCATTATAATAACAGTTTTTAGCTTAAAGACTCATTCGTATGTAACGGTATTACCGGCAATGTTAGTTGGCGGCATTATCGGAACTTTTGTGGCAAATCGCGTAAAAATGACTGCAATGCCAGAGTTAGTTGCTATTTTGCATAGCTTTGTCGGGCTTGCGGCAGTTCTTGTTGGGTTTAATAATTTTTTAGAACCGATTGCAAATTTAGCAGGGGCTGAAAAAATTATTCACGATATTGAGGTTTATTTAGGTATTTTTATCGGTGCAATTACATTTTCTGGCTCAATAGTGGCGTTTGGTAAATTAAGCGAAAAAATTTCTGGCAAACCACTTCTTCTACCAGCCAGACATTGGTTAAATTTAACTATTGATATTTCAATTATTATTATTGGTTATTGGTTTATAACTACTGAAGACTTTCAAACTGGTTTAATCGCACTTTCGATTATGACAGGTCTTGCGCTTATTTTCGGTGTGCATATGGTTATGGCTATTGGTGGCGCTGATATGCCGGTTGTGGTCAGCATGCTTAATAGCTATTCAGGGTGGGCTGCCGCCGCTACCGGATTTATGCTTTCTAATAATCTTTTAATTATAACCGGCGCTCTTGTGGGCTCAAGTGGCGCAATCTTATCTTATATAATGTGTCGGGCAATGAATCGAAATTTTTTAAGTGTTATTGCTGGCGGCTTTGGCACCACATCTGTGAGTAGCCAAATACAAATACATGGAGAAGTAACACCTATTTCAGCTAGCGATACAGCTGATATGATTAAAGACAGTCAAAGCGTCATAATTGTTCCTGGTTACGGAATGGCCGTATCACATGCCCAGCATATTATTAATGAAATCGCGAATATTTTGCGAAAACGCGGTGTTAATATGCGCTTTGCCATTCACCCTGTTGCCGGGCGTATGCCGGGGCATATGAATGTGCTTCTGGCAGAAGCGAAAGTTCCTTACGATATAGTTTTTGAAATGGACGAAATTAACAAAGATTTTGCCGATACCGACGTGGTAATTGTAATTGGCGCCAATGATATTGTAAATCCAGCAGCCCTTGAAGATCCCTGTAGCCCAATTGCCGGCATGCCGGTGCTTGAAGTTTGGCGCGCAAAAAATGTAATCGTCTCAAAGCGCAGTATGGCCACAGGTTATGCTGGCATCGACAATCCACTATTCTACAAAGAAAACACCCACATGCTTTTTGGCGATGCCAAAACCAGAATGGATGAAATTCTCGCCGGACTTAGCACGCAGTCATAGATCACGGCAAAAGTGGTAAGACCCTACATAAGCTTATTAATAACATGATCTAGAAAAGGTCTAGTTTAGATTAATTAAACACGAAACTGTCTCAATGTAAGTCAGAAATCCACTCAAAATTTAAATAACATACTGTTTTGCGTCGATAACATAACTGGTTAAAAGGAGCCAGTTTTTATCGAAATAAAAAAATTAAATATAAATAATATTTTTATTATTTTAATTTTATTACTTGGCTTAGCTCTGCCTGGTCTTTTATGGGCTGCGCCAACACTGACTATTTCTATCAACTCAAATGCAAATCCAAAACGTACTGAAAATGTGATTCTAACTTTAACAATGGATAATACTGGCAACCAAATTGGTTACTTTCCGTACTTTCGCTTTATTTTGCCTTCACAACTTTCAAATCCGCTAAATGAGGACAATTGCGGCGGCATCGGTACTCCGCAAATCACTTCAAGTAGTACAAATCCCTCAATTGACCCATACACTAGTGAAAGTATAGCTTTAGGCGGCGGGCAGAAAGTTGTTTTTGTTGTACCGCCAGTGGCACAATTAACCCCTGGGCAGCCAACAATAAGTTGTCAAATTCGCGTAAGCGCAGCTGCTGCTGCAAGCTTTTCTGTTACCAGTGTGCGAACTATATTTGCATACGGTGCACTTGAAAATGGTGCTGCTAAATCTTGTGGCGGCACTGGTGATACACTTTGTAGCGGCACTACTTCAAAAACTATTTCTCCTAAGTATGCATATGTTACCACTACAAGTACGCCGACATCACCTATGGGCACGGGCCCTAAATCACCAATTAGCGTAAATATAGCTATCGACGTTGCTGCAGGGCAAACGCTTAGCAGTGTTACATTAACTGATGTATTACCTGATTCGTTTGTGATTTCAGATCCTGGCAATTGCTCGCAAATAACTGTAAACCCAGCACCATCTAGTTGTTCGTTTACGCCAAATGCGACTAGCGCTAATGGCGGTACTGTTTCGATAACATATGCAAGCGTTAATGCCGATATTTCTGTTATCTATAGCGGTTACATTCGTCAATTAAATGATGCCGGAACACCAATTATTAACGCTGCAACAGGCGCTAAAACTACGGCAACCAATAACGTTACGTTTAATTCTACACAAACTGGCGCTATTACGCCCACAACCCCTGTCACATTTGAGCAGCGCTCTATTCATGTGGTTAAATCAGCACTTGTCGCAATTGAAGCAGCGGGAGGAAAAGCTAGTTTTTCTCCAGGCGATACTGTGGAGTGGACTTTTCAAATGGCGATTTCAGATTATTTTCAATTTGAAAATGTGCTGATCGCTGACACTTTACAAGACGGACAAACCTACGTTGATGGCAGCCTATCAGTAACTGTTGCAGAAGACACCTCTTCAGCAAACATGTCAGAGGCAAACCTAGAGACAAGAGGACATTTGGTAATAACGCCCATTGGTGGAGGGCAAACAACTATTGCCCTAAATTTAGATGCGGCAATGAATGATGTCTTTTTTGGGCTCGCAGATGGTATTCTTCAGGGCGCAAATTCATTTGGCGCTGCTGATCGCGCAACAAAAGTTACAATGATTTATCGCACCACTATTAACGAAACATTTTCTGGTGCTGGTGGCAGTGTCGATACTGGAGATAGCATCAAAGATATTGTAAATAGTGTAACCACCAACATTGTCGGCCAAGGCGGCAATTATAATTTTGGCGCCGAATTACCACTTACCTCAACGGCAACTATTGTACCCATCACCTCATATACAAAAACTTTAACCCACATCAATGGCGCAAGCGCAGGTACTGCGCCATACAACATTGGCGAGAGTGACCTTATCGTTTTTAAATTGCGTATTGTTGTACCCGATGGCGGTGGTGAAAATTTTAGTATTGCCGACTATCTGCCCGGACCAATTATAAAACTCCCTGGAGGGTGTTTTTCATATGCAGCAGTTGCAGCTAGCGCACTTACTGATGGTAAGTGGACGTTCGGCACCAATGATTTAGGCCTTGTGTCTGGTGATATAACTGCTACCTGTGATGCCGCTAACGGTAAAGTACAATTTGATTTTATTGATTTTAATATCGCCCCTGGCTCTTCAGATGTCGTAATTGAAATTTATTTTGCATCTGCGGCCACAACTGACCCATCAAAAGATAATTATGAATTTGCAAACACTTCGTTTTTTTCCTTTCTTGATAGCTCAGGCTCCACTGTCGACACTAAATTAGGTGCTGTAGGGTTTATTTCTGATACTCCTGAAATAACACTTAACTCATTTAATATAACAGCTACTAATGATATCAATGGCACTATCACCTCTGGTAATTTAACCGGAGTTGATGCTGATGCTATTAATACGTTTACAACAAGTCTTACTAATAACGGCACCGGTACAGCTCAAGATGGGGTGCTTATTGTTATTCTGCCATCTGGTTACGAAGCGCCAAACAACCCAACTTCTTGTACACAAGGCGGTGGGTTAGATTGTGCTTATAATTTTTCTACTAGCGTTGGTTGCGGAGCGCCTGTAGCAACAGCCTCAGACCAAGCTCAAGTTATCGTTTCAAATGTTGATATCAATCAAGGTGACACGTGCACAATTAGTTTTGATGTCAGATTGTCACTTACAACACAGCCAGCTCAGCTCATAACTACCGAGGGCAAATTCACTTGGACTAACGGTGGGATCACCTTTCCACCAAAATTTGATCAAGCAACAACGACTTTAAAAAATCCAACAATAACTGTTACAAGTATCACAGCACCCGCAAATCCACTACCTGGTGATGACATTGATGTTCGTGTTACTTTGACCGTACCTGAAGGTACTTCAAACGGATTTTACGTAGACGTAGTTGATAATAGTTTTGTGACCTTTAACGCAACTAGCGACGCCACAATCAACATGACAGTTTTTACACAGACTATTAATGCTACTACCTACTACTGCATGATAAATGCAGCAACTTTTATTAATAATATTTGTTTTGCTAACGACCCAACAAAAGCTACGAGCCTTTCGATTGCAAGTGGCAATCTACGCATAAATTTTGGCAAAGTTATTAATGGCTACTCGAGTGCCGCAAATGAAAATGTTATTTTCGATGCTTTAAACGGTATCATCGATGCTGCAGCTAGTAGCGGCGCAAAAACCATTCGCGCTGATTACTACTGGGCAAACCCAAACGCAGGCGGAACACTTGCGGTCTCTTCAACAAACGCTGCTACAAGTGTTTACACCCCAAAGCTTACAGTCACAAAATGTGCAACTGCAGCCACGACTGCTTCTGTGCCGATTAGCATGAACGAAACAGTTGGCTATAATATTCTTGTCACCAACACCGGTAGCTATTTAGCTACGGCTTATGATGTTAGTGACATCGTAGATAGTCTCACTAGTGGCACGACCTATGTTGGTGGCACACTATCGGCATACTATTGCACAAGCGGCGCTTCGGTGAAAAGTTGCACAGACTGGACTCCGGCTGCTGCTGGTTGTACAGCTGTAGCACCAGCAATTGCTGGCAATGTAACAATACCCAT
>MEPT01000107.1:3131-5701 GCA_001769925.1 Bdellovibrionales bacterium RBG_16_40_8 | reverse complement strand
GTGACCAAATTACTTTACCCGATGATTTTTCAAGCGCCATTACTTTTCTCGTAGAGGTAGAATAAAACAAAACGTCATTTTCTATAGTTACCGGGGTAAACCCTCCTTCGTCATTGGTCCAAATGGTTTTACCATTATTTAAGCTTAGACAGTAAAGTTGGCCGTCGTAACTTGATACGTAGATGTTGTCTGCGTCTATGACTGGCTTTGCATCAACGTCGCGAAAACGAACACTTAGTCCTAACTGGCGCTCCCACGCTAAAGTGCCTTTATTTTTATCAAGAGCTACTAAAAAACCGTCGCTAAACCCAGCATAGACTCGGCTACCTGAAACGCTAGGCTCACTGGCACCTCGTACGGTAAGATTCGCCCTGTCAACTCTACTGTAATACCAGATTTGCTCACCATTATTTATTTTTAGCGCATAGGCCGCATTGTTACCGGCTAAAAAATATACTACACCGTCGTCAATAGTAGGCGCCCCTATGCCTTCAGAATGAATTGGAAATTGCCATTTCGTATGACCTTTTGTTGCATCTACAGCATAAAAAAATCCATCCCCGGCACCAAAATATAGCACACCATTATAAAGCCTTGCTGGCGCTGTCACTCCACCTGAAATTCTTTTTTCCCATTTTTTTAATCCAGTTTTTTGATCATAGGCCACAAGTCCGTCAAATTCATTACCCTGAATCACAAGCTCAGAAAAAAGAATTGGTTCCATAGAATGATTAATACGCGCAGCTAGATATTCGGCATTTGTCGTTTGTCTAGCCCATAAGCGTTCAATCACAAAATGCTTTTGGCTGTGCCCAGAAAAATGACTAACACACCCACTAAATAAAAGACCTAAAAATGCGGTAACAATTAATTTATTAAGCAGTAAAATATTATACATCAAGATTTCTCAGCCTTCTTTAAAAGTGCAAGTCGTCTTAGGTTTTTACCTTCATTAGCTGCTTGAGTTGTCGGGTGATCTGCCTCAAGCCGACTTAAGATTGACTCAGCTTTTAAATAATCTCCAGTTTCTAAATGACAAGCGCCAATTCTAAGAAGTGCCTGCGGGTGAAATGCCTTCTGTTCAGGAGTATCAACTACAAGCGTGAATTGTTCTATAGCTTCAGAATATTTTTTTTCATCCATTAGCACTGATCCAAGCTGCATTTTTACAAGGCCAAAAAAAACATCGTCTTTGTGCTTAAGCGTAATTGCAGACAGAATCTTTTCAGCGCGTAAAAAATCATTATATTCTACAGATAATTCAGCTAAACGAATTGCTGCCATACTTTCTGCCTTTCGCCCCTTATTTGCTTGAATAAAAGCTTCATATTCTTGAATTTGCTCTGCAAAATTTTTTGTCAGTGCTTCTGGCGTTTTCTCAAGTTCAGATTTTTTGGCAGATTCTATTTTTTTATCAAGCTTTGTTTTTGTCGCCTCTTCATCAGCTTTTGCAAGATCATTAGCTTTGGTTTCAATTTTCTTTTGCATAACAAACAGCTCTTCTTGAGCATTTTTCTCAGAACGATCTAAATTCCAATTATATACTAAATAGCTGCCATACACTAAAACTCCAAGCAACATCAAGAGTGCAAATTGCCTGCCATATTTTTCTATAACAACATAAGTTTCTGCTTCTGTTGTAACTACTTTTTCTTTTTTCATAAAGCCTCGCTTAACGCCTAAGCGTTATTTCTTTCAATGTTGAAAATGGCCGCGCCATACGACCCTGATGATGCTGTCTAAGACTACTTATTTTTTTTAGTCTTTGCTCCGCCAGATGGTTTGCTGCCGTATGAGTTGGTATGTTTTGTGTTTTTGCTATGTTAAAAATTTCTATCAATTTGTCATAAACTTGTTTTGTCTTATCAAATGCCCTCTCTGATGAGTAACCTTCAAGTTCGACAAACACGTTCATCAGCCCACCCGCATTGGCAACAAAATCAGGAGCATAAAGAATACCAAGTTCACGCAAGGCGTCACCGTGTCTATGCTCTGCTAATTGATTATTTGCTCCCCCACAAACAATTTTGCATTTTAATTTATCGATAGTTTGATCATTTATTACTGCTCCCATTGCACAAGGAGCAAACACATCACATTCGCTTGTTACAATGCTGTTTGGGTCAACAACTGTCGTTTTATATTTTTCTGCGAGTACTTTCACTTTTTCTGGGTCGATATCTGCTACTCCAACCCTAGCGCCATCATTAATTAAAAATTCAACCACGTGATAGCCGACGTTACCAAGCCCTTGTACATTAACCCTGACCCCAGTTAGTTTATCTACGCCAAGTTTTTCTTTCACCGATGCCTTAATGGCCATAAATACACCGTGGGCCGTGTAAGGGCTTGGGTCGCCAGATCCACCGAATGAGGTCGGAATCCCGGTTACAAACGGAGTTTCCATAAACACATATTCCATATCTTTGACACTGGTGCCGACATCTTCTGCTGTAATATATTGGCCAGCAAGCGAGTTTACATATGCACCAAATGCGCGAAACATAACCTCAGTTTTATGAATTTTAGGGTCACCGATTATGACAGCTTTGCCGCCACCTAGGTTAAGC
>MEPT01000107.1:0-3098 GCA_001769925.1 Bdellovibrionales bacterium RBG_16_40_8 | reverse complement strand
ATAAGAGCATCTTCTTCTGTTTTATAGTTCCACATACGTGTGCCGCCCAATGCCGGCCCGAGAGCTGTATTATGAATGGCAATTATGGCTTTTAGCCCAGCCTCTTGATTGCGGCAGAAAATGATTTGCTCGTGGTCGTCTCCGTGTTTTTCAATTAGCTCGAATGTGTTCATAAAATAAACGCCCTTGAAATCTATGCTTCTTATTAGGCAAATAGTATTGTACGAAGCAAATGGTGCCAAGCACTTTTGTGTGGCGCGCACGCGTTAAATTGGGTGCTGTTAATAAGTTGCCCGGCATAAATTAAGTATTCGCGTAAAGGGGCAAACTATGAAACGAATATTAAATCGATTACTGAACTGCAACACCAAATGAAGTGGGCATTTTACCGATAGTGGCCTACGGACCAATCTTTATTCTCAGTAACACTGAAAAAAATATTTATAGCGGATGAATCTTATAGAGCTTCTGAAGTTATGGGAGCTTCTGAAACTTCGGAGGCTACTAAACTCTTCTGAACTAGAAACTAAGGATCCCTGTAAACTATAGCCCTGAAGACTTGATCAATATAGAGCGGCCTACTGAAATTACCGGCGTCCCAGTAGTGTACGCTGTCACCGTCGCTGTGCTGCCAACTGCAGAAGTGTTTTTGTAATATATAACATTATGCACGTCATAAGCGCTAAAATTTATTTCTGATATATTGTCGCCGCTACACGAATCATCATCTTCACCATAAAATAAACCGCCATTTCCTGGATTAAGAGTCAACATTGTAGTGGTACCAAACGGCACCAGGTTGCCATTTGCATCTTGTAATTCAATACGTACTGGCTGACATTGTTCTGATTCTATTTGCGACGGCATCATCATCGCAATATGATGTAAAGCCCCAGTGGTTGCAACAGTTACAGGCTCAATAGATGAAATTTGACCACCATCAGCCTAGTAAGATGTACTAGATAAATTCATAGTTAAACTCGAAGATGTGCCCGTATAAGAAAAATACTTTTGCACGAAATTACCACTGGTCCCGCCTAAAGAGATATTTAGATAACTAGTATCGGAACAATTAGAATCATTGTAAAAATTTACATCAGATACCGAAGCTAAAGTAAAAGAATAAGAATCTGTAAAATTCACTGGCGCTAAATTTGTATAATTTAAACTGAAAAATGAAATTGGCATTATTATTTGAGTCGTCGGCACCGCGAACGGTAACTGGAGTGCAAACATTGTTGTAAATAGTGCCTGTAGCAGAACTACCTGAAGGCAAAAAAGCAAGAAGTTTTGTGGCGTTATTGGCCGCCACTACCATAACTTCGATAATCTACTCCAGATTTGAAATAAGACTTGCCTGATAGCGTGTTGGCGTAGGGGCAAAGGATCAGCGTTACCCGCCCTTCGTTGTATGCTGTAGCAAAACCAGCAGGTAAGTCACTCAACGTGGCAGTTATTATTTCATTAGCATCTTGATCTTGATAAGGTGCTGACTTTAACAAAGAAAAGCCATAAACCGACGTTAAATGGCCACAATCAAACCCGTCATCGATACGATACGCTTCAGAATAGGGATCGGGGTTTTGCGTTGAAATTTTAAGAAATACGTCTGACCCATCAACACCTTTATAAGCAGGAGATAACGTAGATTTAACCCCAGGCAAATACTCCCACGTCATAATTAAACCTGAACTATAGGTCACATCAAATGCACTTCGATAATTTGAATTAAACTTAGTGATGTAAGGCCCTTTAAATGTCAAAGCTTGATCTTGCTCGCCTAGGCCAAAACTATCTATACTCAAGTAATCTACATAGCGTGTACCTGTACTTGAACTCTTGCAAAGAAGTTCTGTCGCATCAATATCGTTTGACGCGACTCCTCCTGTAGCAGTACTCGAAATTGGGTGCGCTTTCGATGTATTAATACTAACGTCAGAACTAGTATAATCCCAAAGTACTGGCGTCGCTCCATTACTATCTTGATAAGCATCTCTTAAATCATTTGGCGTATTAGGATAGCAAACTTTTTTAGATGCTAATGCACCACTACCAAACCAGCCGACCACGATCTCTGTTTGCTCTTTCAATTCATAGGTGGCTGGCGTATCACCGCGTCTTTTATACAACCGCGGCACATAAATTTTCGTAGTTGTAGCTGTGTAAAGAGATGGAGAGTCTATGTTTATTGAGCCTCCAAACATCTTCACTCCGCCGGGCAATTCGTAATCAAATTTCATATCTTTTAGAGCAAACACGTTAAAGAACCCTCCAAAAATCTCACTATGATGAATGGTCATAGTGGGTTTGTTAGGACTACCAGAAGTATTCACCGGGGTATATTTTAATACAATTTTGCCTGTGGGCGCCCCTGAAGATGTATCAGACCAATGACCAACAATTCTGCCTTCGCCGGCTGTAGTGTTAAGTAAACTAATTGGCACGGTTAAACTAGTATCTTGAGTAATAGCGGCTGAAGCATCACCATAATAAAATTGCTCTGATGATGATACGTTAGTTTTATATACAGCAAGCACTTGAACAAGCCTGTTTTCACCGCCAGGAACATCGATAATAAAAGATTTAGGAGCGATATTTCGACCATCATGCGAATCCCAAGAGAAAAATATAACTGGATTAATGCCAGGGCCAGAAACGTTTGCAATAAAATGCGTAAGTGAGAGATCTCCTGGAGAGGGATCTTCTAGAGATGAAACTTTGTTAGAAGAATCTCCTGATGGAAGAACTAAACTAATCGACGTACTCTTTGTTAAAGATCGCGTACACGAAGTCGTAAAAAATCCGATCAGTATTACCAATAAGACCAAATTAAAGCGCATTCGTCGCATACATACTCCAACTTTTAATATTGTCATATTTGTCACATGTTCTTATCGGCAGCCCAGCGCCTAGACTAAAGCCTAATTATCTAATAAAATATTGTCTCGAAATGGTGCCAGGCACTATTATGTGTCGCTGCCGCGTCAAAAAGCGCGGCTATGTGCATATCGGCTCGAGGGATTGAAGTCAGATAGCAGTCCTATGATCGAGAAAATTTCAGTTGACCGCTGAGGTCGCTTTTTTATTTAGTAACCATA
>MEPT01000106.1:56396-56556 GCA_001769925.1 Bdellovibrionales bacterium RBG_16_40_8 | reverse complement strand
GACAGTCAGGGACCTAAATTTGAAGCAGCAGATGAAGAACGAGAATCGCTAAAAGAAGACGCAGTTAAGATTAGTGCTGATGACTTTAGTGATCCACGACTAAGAGAAAGATTTCAGCGGGCAAATAATTTAATCTCTATCGGTCTTAATGAATGGGCGC
>MEPT01000106.1:56242-56342 GCA_001769925.1 Bdellovibrionales bacterium RBG_16_40_8 | reverse complement strand
TGTTGATGGAGGCTTATGATAAGACAGATTCGTATAATCGTTCTGCATATATTGCCGAAGTATATTTTGGCACAGAGAGAAAACAAAAAGGCTTGAAAGA
>MEPT01000106.1:52634-56217 GCA_001769925.1 Bdellovibrionales bacterium RBG_16_40_8 | reverse complement strand
GTGAAAAATGTCGAAACTTATGCGAAAAAATTTAATGTTAATGAAACACTGATTTTGTCTATAATGCGAGCAGAAAGCCAGTTTAATAGATACGCACTATCCCCCGTGGGAGCGCTTGGCCTTATGCAGATTATGCCATTTACAGCGCAACATGTTTCTAAACTGTTACGTGAGCCTGCAATGACTGAAAGTGATTTACTTTTGCCAGATGTCAACATTCGTTTTGGAACGCGCTACCTGTCTAGACTTGAGAAGAATTTTCAGGATCAATTTCCTCTCGTCGCGGCGGGTTACAATGCTGGGCCTCACCGTGTTTTTAGCTGGCTTAATACATTTGGCACTCTCGATATGGATGAATTTATTGAGCATGTTCCATACGTTGAAACCCGAAATTACATTAAAAAAGTAGTGCGAAACTTTGCCATCTATACTGAGCTCTACAGCGACAAGCCAGCCAATTATGTTTGGCTTACAAAACCTGTGCCCATACAGGTCAGCGATTACCCATCACCACGAGAAAACTGGGAAATTGTCGACTAACTATTGACATTGAGAGTACTTCAGATGACGTATAAGCCTATCGGCAGAACACTTATTTTCAGCGCTGAGGGGTTTTAATGAAAATACAAAATGCGACAAAACAAAAAAAGCAAGCACAAAAGATTCTAAAAAAAACAACGCTATTATTATTCTTAAGTGCTACGGTTTTTATTTTTAGCTGCACCAAAAAAAGTAAAGTTGATTACGATTTAGATATTAGTGAAACTTTGCGTTGGCATGTGGCTACTGAGCCGCCGTCACTTGATTGGACAATAGCCACAGATACTACATCTTCACACATTACTGGCCTATTGATGGAGGGGTTAACTAGACACGGGTTTAAAGCTGCTGAAGTTACAACTGAACCTAATCTTGCAATGTCTTGGGAGTCATCAAAAGACATGAAAACCTGGACATTTTCTTTGCGACAAGACGTGAAGTGGACTGACGGCGTCGCGTTTACCGCTCAACAAATTATTGACGGGTGGGAGCGGCTTTTAAACCCGAAAACTGGAGCAGAATACGCCAATTTTCTTTTTAACGTAAAAAATGCCCGAGCGTATCTTGAAGGTAACATCAAAGACTTTAAGCAAGTAGGTGTTAGTATAAACGATAAAGGTCAACTCATTGTTGCGCTTGAGGCCGCACAAAGTTATTTTCCGTCTATATTAGCGCACCATAGTACATTTCCTATTCGTAAAGATTTAATTGAAAAATATGCCGGCAAGTGGACAGAGCCTGGTAATCACGTGGGTCTTGGCGCGTATAAGTTGAAAATATGGGATCACGATAAAGCAGTAGTGCTAGAGAGAAACGAAAATTATTTTGGAAAAAAACCCAAAATTAAATACGTTTTAGGGCGAATTATTACAGAGCTTTCAACTGCCTTGAACATGTTTAAAATAGGAGATCTCGATGTAGTTGATGATTTTCCGTCGCCTGAGGTGAGAATGCTAAGAGATACGAAGGAGTATCGACTATTTTCGATATTGGCGGTTTATTATTTAGGGTTAAATGTAAAACGCCCGCCACTAGATAATGTAAAAGTTCGTAGGGCTTTGAGTATGGCTATAGATCGCGAAGAGATAAATAATATTCTAGAAAAAGAAAAGATACCGGCTTATAACATTGTGCCGCCGGGGCTTTTGGGTCACGATGCAAATATTGGCCTTAAGTTTGAACCCGAGACTGCAAAAAAAATTCTAGACGATGCTGGATATCAAGATCGTAGTAAATTTCCTCGTTTGCAATTTGGTTTTAATTCTAGCGAAAATCACCAGCGCATTGCTGAAAATATTCAAGCACAGTTAAAACGTAACTTGGGGCTGGGTGTCGAGTTGGTAAACGAAGAGTGGAAGACTTATTTAAAATCTTTGCAAGCAAATACATATCAGATGTTTCGCATGGCGTGGGTAGGTGATTACCCTGACGCTGACACCTTTATTGGCCTTATGGTAACTGATGGCGGTAATAATCGCACCCAGTGGGGTAATAAACGATACGATGAATTGGTAAAACTTGGTGTTTCTGAGTCTGACAAAGAAAAGCGTAAGCAAATTTATTTTGAAGCACAACGAATATTAAACGAGCAAGAAGTGCCAATAATTCCTATTTATTATTACCGGGCCCATCGATTGGTGAACGCGCGTATTAAGAATTATCCGCAGAACGTAATGGATAAGTTTGATTTAGATGACACTGAAATTATAAAGTAGGAATTATTATGAATATTGCCATGCTTAATATAATGCTTTGCAGATTTGCCGGGCCATTTATTTTGCTGGTGTTATTTGCAAGTGTTGTTGTTAGTTTTTTAGGATATGAAGTTACTGCCCCAGTATTATGGTTAGACGGTATACTAATTATTCTGTTTTTTACCTACTATACAATATCGCAAGGTCTTACTTTTTATGTATTTCGTCGTATCTTGCAGACATTTTTTGTTTTATGGGTGATTGCAACTATGACGTTTGGTTTGCTGCGAATAATACCAGGCGGACCTTTTGATCAAGAAAAAGCATTAGCTCCAGAAGTCAAAGCGGCAATAGAAGAAAAATATAATCTTAATGCCCCGCTTTATGAGCAATATGGAAATTATTTACTAAGAATTGCAAAAGGTGATTTGGGCACCTCTTATAAATATTACGATCGTAATATTAGTGATATGATTGCAGATAGTCTGCCGAACTCATTTCAATTAGGTATATTTTCGCTTATACTTGCATTTCTAGTTGGCATCCCTGCCGGTGTTTACGCTGCCGCCAACCATAATACTGTTAAAGACAGCACAACGATGATTCTTGCGATATCAAGTGTATCGCTACCGAGTTTTCTAGTTGCAGCTATTATGATTACAATTTTTACCTTTAAACTAGGGATTTTACCTCCTGCTCTATGGGATGGGACCGCATTCTATATTATGCCAGTAGTTGTTCTAGGGCTAAGGCCTGCGGCAATTATTGCAAGGTTAACAAGGGCCAGCGTTCTTGACGTAATTCGCTCTGATTATATTCGCACCGCTCGTGCCAAGGGTCTTTCAGAAACTGTTATTTTATATAAACATGTTTTAAAAAATTCACTTATACCGGTGCTTACATTTGCGGGCCCACTGGCTGCAGGTATTCTTTCAGGAGCTTTTATTATTGAACATATTTATAATATTCCGGGTATGGGTAAACATTTTATTATGAGCGTTACTAATAGAGATTATCCTTTAGTTATAGCGGCAACTTTAATTTTTTCATTTCTTCTTATCATTTCAAATCTTATTGTTGATATTTTATATACGTATTTTGACCCCAGGATCAAACTCTCATGAAATCAAAAAGTCTATGGTACGATGCCTGGAGGCGTATTAAGAAAAGTAAAGCAGCCATAATCTCTGGATATTTTATTATTATAATGTGTGTAATCGCAGTTTTTGCTGAAGTTATTTCTCCCTATCCGTTTGATGAGCAAGATATGAGCTCTATTCTAACTGGGCCAAGTTCGAAATATTGGCTTGGTACTGATGAGTTAGGCAGAGATCTTTTGTCACGTTTAA
>MEPT01000106.1:45577-52623 GCA_001769925.1 Bdellovibrionales bacterium RBG_16_40_8 | reverse complement strand
GATGGCAGTTGGTATTTTTACTGCTATTTTTTCACTTATTATGGGCGTGGTTTATGGCGCCATCTCTGGCTGGATAGGCGGCCGGGTAGACTCTATTATGATGAGGTTTGTAGATATATTAGATTCTATCCCAACTCTTGTGCTACTAATTCTTGTCAAAATTCTTTTTGATGCAATTGATATTTTTTATGACCCCAAATTGCGCGCACTCACCGGGGTGCTAATGGCACTAAGTGTATTTGGCTGGATTATGTTAGCACGAGTAGTAAGAGGTCAGGTTCTGCAAGTAAAAGAAGCACTTTATGTTGAGGGGGCGCATGCTCTTGGCGCCTCTAGTACTTGGATTTTAATTCGCCATATATTTCCAAATATTTTAGGGCCTATTATAGTGGTGCTAACTTTTCAAATCCCATCTAATATTATGTTTGAGAGTTTTTTAAGTTTCATTGGACTTGGTTTGCAGCCGCCATATTCAAGTTGGGGAGTTCTTGCCAACTCAGGGTGGAGGACAATCCAGTCTTACCCACACCTTATTATAGCACCAGGATGCGCACTTTTTTTCACCATGTTGGCGTTTAATCTTTTAGGGGATGGTCTACGTGATGCTTTCGATCCAAAGATGCGTGGTCGCATGTGAGGTAAGGTTAGCAAGGTGATAGTTGGGCGTTAAGTAAACACTTGCGATCTTGAGTGGTAAGGTTTTCAAAAGACATTGCAACACCGCTGGGATAACTACCACAGGCTTCTGATTTTCTAACTAGTCGAGCTGTACAACTAATTGACTTATATCCTGTTGGGTTTAAGCGAATTTGCATGCGATCTCCTACTTGCAGGTCGATGTTTTCGGCAAAACAGATGTAAACGCCGCTTGCAGACATATCATATGTGCTGGCAACTAGTGAATCTCCAATCCACGGATAAATGGTAACAGGCATGCTAACTCTACTTCGCTCAGCATTTCGCCACCACCTGGCACCGTTATTTTTTAAAACATAAAATGCTTTTTTTTCAAATATTAACCCTGTTAAAAGTAAAAATCCTAGAGATGAAAGACTTGTCTGCATAAGATTAAAGTCAGTCCCTACATAACCAACCCACCAATTATTAAAAGTTACAGTAAGAAATGTAAGTGATGCTAAAATAAAAGTTTTTTTAGAAGCTTGATAAGAAAGCACGGCCGTAGCCATAGTAAGTACCATAACTAACACATTGATTGTGGTTAATAATTTCCACCAAGCAGCGATTTCAAACATTGGTACTTCATATAAAAAACAAATTTGAAATGGCAGAGAAAGTGATACCAAAACAAGTATTAGAGAGTAAAACAAAAGAGATTTTGGCCTTTTTTTCATTTTTTATCCTCGCCAAAATGGTAACAGTAACTAGAAACTTTATTAACGTAACGAAATGCTTCTTTCAGATTATTTTGTTCTATCCACTTTTCTTGATTATCTAAAATTTGCTTTTTTACGCGTGCCGCCCCAGAGTTATAACTGGCTAAAATAACTGTGCTGTAGTCAGTAGCAGTTAATTGCGAAAGTAATTTGGCGTTATCTTCATTAGCCCAATAGCGATCGAGGTATTGCAAATAGGTGGCGCCACCCTCAATCGATCGTGATAAATTAAGTCTCCAGTCTTGTTTTTCAGTTACAATTTTATGACTTATTAATGAGCTAATTTTTTTTGGCTCTTGGCGATCAAATGGCGCATAACGTTGCCAACTTTTGTGAATTTTTTCAATCTCTTGTGCAGCCAGCGGAGTCACTTGAGTTAGGCCTATAGCTCGGCTACGGCTTACTGTATCCAGCTCAAAACTAGATTCTTGCGCTATTAATCCGGCCAAAAGGGTTTTATTTATATCGTATTTTTTAGCTTGCGCGTCGATCAATTCTAAAATTTTCTGTTGTGGGGTGAATGGAATCGTATTGAAAATATCTTGGTCATTTTTCCACAAGCATTGCGGCGGTAGATAAGTAGATTGTATGAATTGCGAAGATTTGTCAGTGCGAGTGTAAAATTCAATTTTGTGTTTTCTGCTTGGCGACAAGCGCAACTTGTTGGTGATGAATTTCAAACTCATATCATCTGGTGATGTCGGCTTATCAATATTAGAATTTTTATGAAAAGCGTGAGTGATATCACGGTTATTATATACCACGTGGACTTCAATATTTTTATTAAGAGAATCATTGGGTAAAATCTCAACTTCTAAGTCTGCTGGCAGATGTAGCATTTGCCTTTTCGGCGAAAAAGTTATTTTCTCGTTGTCTTTATTTGGCTTTGTCGAATATTCAGCAAATTTTGCTAAAAGACCATCGCCAAAGCCGAACTCAAGCCCACCAAAAGGAGAACTCGGCCCAGCGCACCCTAATAATTGAGATGCTAACAATAGCCAAAGTGGCCACTGCAAGTGCCGGACAGTCATGTTGATTATTGTCATTCATTCTTATCGGCTACTAGACCTTGATTCTGAATCTTATTAATAGTGTCAAACTTTTAGTCAGGCCTTATACGTTAAAGCGAAAAAGCATTATGTCGCCGTCATGAACCACATATTCTTTACCCTCTGAGCGATATTTGCCGGCCTCTTTAACCGCAGCTTCACTTTTGTTCTGCAATAAATCGTTATAGTGGTAAGTCTCGGCACGAATAAAACCGCGTTCAAAATCAGAGTGAATTACTCCGGCTGCTTGCGGAGCTTTAGTGCCTTTCGCTATTGTCCAGGCCCTAACTTCTTTTTCACCTGCGGTAAAATAGGTGATGAGATTGAGTAAACTATAAGCTTCTCTGATTAGGCGATTAAGCCCGGGCTCTTTCATGCCTAAAGACTGAGTGAATTCATTACGATCGCTCTCAGGCAGTTGCGAAATCTCTGCCTCGATAGCGCTACAAATAACAATATGTTGGTTATTTTCTGATTTCGCATGTGCTGTAACAGTTTTTACCCAAGCACTTGGTTCACCTGAGGTATATTCGCCCTCGGCCACATTGCAAACATATAACACAGGTTTTGCCGTTAAAAGATGTAGCTCTTTCATAAATGGAAGTTCAGGATCGTCTACGGTTACCGAACGTGCTGGCTGCCCATCATTTAATGCCGTACTAATTTTTTTTACTAAAGCATATTCAATCTTTAGTTGTGCATCTTTTGTCGTTTGCGCTGTTTTTTCTATGCGCTTAAGCCGTTTATCTACGCTATCGAGATCAGCAAGAATAAGTTCAGTGTTAATAGTGCCGATGTCGCGTAATGGATCTACTGAGCCGGCCACGTGTACTACATTTGAATCCTCAAAACAACGTACCACATGCAGTATCGCATCTGTTTCGCGAATGTGTGCCAAAAATTGATTGCCAAGTCCTTCACCTTTTGAGGCTCCTGCGACAAGCCCTGCGATATCCACAAACTCCATAATTGTTGGCACTTGCTTTTGAGGCTTTACAAAATCAGAAATTTTTTTAAGCCGCTCGTCAGGAACGGTAACTACTCCCACATTAGGGTCTATAGTGCAAAATGGGTAATTTGCCGCCTCGGCTTTGGCACTTGTCAGTGCATTAAAAAGAGTACTTTTACCTACGTTAGGTAAACCAACAATACCAACTTTTAAGCCCATTAGTTTTCACCCGAGTTATATTTTGCCTGAGTTTTTTCAAGTCCTTCTTCGCAAAAATCAAGTGCGGCATCACAAACTGATCCAACAAAATCTGAAAGCTCAGCTTCTTGTTCGCGTGAGAAATTTTGTAGTACAAAATCAGCCACACTCATTTGCGGTATAGCGGGTCTACCTACGCCTACACGTAGTCTTGAATAATCAGATCCTATTTTTTCGTGTATGTTGCGAACCCCATTGTGACCATTATGGCCACGATTTTTTTGAAATCGTAGTTGCCCAAACGATAAATCAACCTCATCGTGAATGACCAGTAATTTATCAAGCGGTATTTTAAAAAATGTCACTATAGATTGTACAGATTCTCCTGATAAATTCATATAAGTCTGTGGCTCACATAAAATAACATCTTCTTCACCAATGCGACCGTGGCCAATAAGCGCATTGTAGTCGTTATCCATTTTAAGTTTTATCTGTAAATGCATAGCGAGTACGTCGACCACAATAAAGCCGATATTGTGGCGATTAAGCTTATATTTAATGCCCGGGTTACCTAGGCCGACAATAAGAAACACTAAGCGGCCTCTTAATCTTTCTCGATTATTTTTTCTTCTCTTCTGTCTTTGCTCCCACAGCAGCAGGAGCGGCAGCAGCACCTGGAGTAGCAGCAGCGCCTTCAGCGCCTGGTGCAGCCGATGCAGCAGCGCCTTCAACTGGCGTGGCTACAGTAACAACCTCTTCAGCAACTACAACAATAGTGCAAAGTGTTTCATGAGTAAGTGTTATTAACTTTACATTTTCAGGCATTTTCAGTTCAGATGCATGAAGCGAATCGCCAACTCCAAGATTTGATATATCAATTGATAAAAATTTAGGAATATCCGTTGGCAAACACTCAACCTCAACCTCACGCTTAACAGTATTTAAAATACCGCCCTCTTTAATCCCAATTGCTTTTCCTTCGTAGCGAACTTCAACAAACACGCGTACAGTTTTAGTTAAATCAAGAGCAAAAAGGTCTAAGTGAACTGGCCGCCTGCTCACAGGGTGCACATCTGAAGACTTTTTAAGTACTTTCAAATTATTTAAACGCGAATCAGCGGATTTTAATATAAAAATAGCATTGTCATATTGTTGCTTGGCAAACTTAACTACTTCACTTTCAAGAAGAGAAATATTCACGTTTTTAATTTTTGGTCCGTATACAATCGCCGGCACTTTCTTGTCGCGGCGTAGGCCCCTTGACCAGTGCTTACCTGAGGTACGAGCTTCAACATTAAATTCTAACTCTGCCATAACAACCTCTTTCGCCTTATCAGGCTAATCAAACAGCGCGCTCACGCTGTCATGCGTATTAATTCTTTTAATTGCTTCAGCCACAACAGGCGCAACAGAAATAACCTCAATCTTTCCGCAGGCAATTGCCTCAGGTCGAAGAGGAACCGTGTCTGTCACCCATACCTTCTCAACGCCGCACTCTTTCAGTCGAGAAATTGCAGGCCCAGAAAGTACAGGATGCGTTGCTACAGCAAACACTCTTTTTGCATTATTTTTGAGTAAGCTGTCAACTGCCTGGGTCAATGTTCCTGCCGTATCTATCATATCATCAAGAATAATTGCGACTTTACCCTTCACATCACCTACGAGGTTAACTGATTCAACTTGATTAGGCCCAGCACGTCGTTTGTCGATTATAGCAATAGAACAGCCGATACGTTTGGCAAAGGCACGTACGCGCTCAACGCCACCAGCGTCAGGGCTTACTGCAACGTAATCGTCTCCGGCGCCAATACGTTCTCGCCATTCGCGCGCAAAGGTAGGAATGGCAAACAAGTGATCAACCGGCCCATCAAAAAACCCCTGAATTTGTGATGAATGAAGATCAACAGAAATTAACCTATTAGCCCCAGCAGTTTTCAGCAAATCGGCAATGCATTTTGCGGAAATTGGTGCTCGCGGCGCAACTTTACGATCTTGACGGGCATAGCCATAATACGGAATCACAGCAGATATCTCATTAGCCGATGCGCGACGCAAAGCATCTAAAATCATAAAAAGTTCCATGTAACTTTCATTTACCGGCGGACAAGTACTTTGTATCACAAAGGTATTGGTGCCGCGCACGCTTTCATTGATTTCTATCTGAACTTCGCCATCAGCAAAGCGGCCAAATTTACAGTGACCAAGCTCTACTCCAGCATGAAAAGCTACTTTTTTTGCGAATTCTGGGTTGGTATTTCCTGAAAAAATCTTCAATTTTGCCATCGTGGGAGACTTGTAACTAAAAAGAATAATTTTGTCTATAAGTTGACGACAGGGAGTGAACTTTTCATAATTTATTTTATGGCGATTGAAATCTTACAAAAGGGTGAATGGTGCTACGTACCCGCTCCTGGGCGGTTGGATGCGTTTAACTTCGAGTTGACTAAATCTGAGTTAGAAAGAGTAGCTAAAGACGTTTCGCAGATTGCCATTGACGTGTCCGGTGCTCACTTTATCAGCATACCCATGATTCGCTTTATCCATTCTTTAGCAGGTGATTTGGTTCGTAAGGGCGGCCGTCTTGCACTTGTTGGCTCTAGTGAAAAATTGAAGCGACAAATTCATATTTTTGCGTCTTTAGATAAACTTGTTCTTTTTTCTAATGATAATTGGGAAGAAATGACCAACACCTCAATTGAGGGGCATGCCTAGATTATCTTAAGCGAGATAAGAAAAAAATATATTGATAAACGCCAGATACTTCCCCTATAAGGTAAGGGATTTCCTTACCAAAGAAAGGTTTTTTATGAAAACAGTTAAGTTTTTAGCACTAATACTAGCTTTGGCATCTATTGTGGCTTGTAAGAAAGAATTGGTAATTGATGATGGGCGCATACCAGCAGAGTATCTGCCAATGGTTCAAGAGTATCTTGGTACTTATAGCGGGAAAACTGATCGCAGTGTTATGAGCCGTGGCGACAAAGGGACACTGCAGATATCTCTAGAGGGTGATAGATTAAAAATTAGTTTTGAAGGCACTAACGGTGATACTGACATTCTAAATAATGACTGCAATTCACGTATTGGGAATTTACTTTCGTTGAGGGGCAAAGTTAAAAATGATGAGATTAAACTGACAGATGCGACGCTTGAGTTTTATCCAAATCGTTGTCGACGAATGATCAGAGGTCGCGATATAAAGATATTTGTTAGAAAAAAACACGGTGTTATACGTCTTGATACTGCAATTTTGCTTTTTGTTACCTATAAACATGACGATCACGGTAGTTGGGGTGGCGGTGGCATTAGAGCAGATTACCACTATCAATACGGCAGATTTTATAAGGACTAAGGGGTTACTATGAAAAATTTACTACTATTGTTTCTAGTTATTTTAACGGCTGGGTTCTGTGCGCAAGCATCTGAAGTTCAGGTGAAGGCGAGAGCTTATAGTTT
>MEPT01000106.1:40104-45560 GCA_001769925.1 Bdellovibrionales bacterium RBG_16_40_8 | reverse complement strand
AAAATTCGTTACCTAAATCGCGATGTTAAATGGGGCTCTCGCATATTTTTACGATATGGTTTTTTTAATGATTGGACTAAGCAGCCGTGGCAGAACCTTAATGAGGTTGAGATGAAGGCTGTAGATAAATATATGTGGGCGCAAAATTTAGACGGAATTTTAGTTGATTCGCGTGGTGGATTTTATTTTAGCGACTTTGAATTTGTTTTTCGAATTGTTAGCTCAGAAGGAGTCGAACATTTCGATAATGGGGGCCTGTCAGCCACGAGTTTTTTTGAAGTGCATTTGCCGACTCGTGAGTGCCAAAAAGGAGAGCTTCGCTCTCTACCAGTTTTAAAGAAGGCCCATTAGTTTATTATTTCTATTAATTTGCGAATGGCTTGTGCACGGTGTGAAATTTGATTTTTTCGCGTCAGGCCCAGTTCAGCGAAAGTTTTAGTTTCACCATCGGGTATAAATACAGGATCATAGCCAAACCCGTCAGTGCCTATAGGCTTTGTGCTTATAGAGCCTTCAACTGTGCCGTTTATTACTGATTCTCTACCGTCTGGAGAATAGATCACCATGTAACACTGAAATTTAGCCTTGCGGTTATTAGCTGATTTTAGTCCAAGCATTTTCAAAAGTTTTGCCACATTTTCAGGATCAATTGCTTTTGGCCCGGCGTAGCGGGCAGAGTGAATTCCTGGTAAATTGCCTAAACCCTCAACCTCAAGTCCTGAATCTTCGCCTATAACCCAAACTCCAGTCTTAACTGCTTTTAGAGAGCGAGCCTTAATTCTGGCATTTTCTTCAAAAGTTTTACCATTTTCAGGAGGAGGTGAAAAAACAGATAGCTCGCTTTGCGTGTGAATTTCAAACGAGGGTAGAAGGGTTTTAAATTCTATAAGTTTAGAGCGATTGCCAGTTGCAAGCCAAAGTTCCATGCGTAATCACCAGTTGATAATTTTCGTCTGTTCTTGAAATAGCTTATCACAGCCATATTGAGCCAGTTCAATCATTTCATTAAGCTGCGAGAAACTAAACGCCGACCCTTCGGCAGTGCCTTGTATTTCTACTAATTCTTTTTTATTTGTCATAACAAAATTCATATCGGTTTCAATTGATGAATCTTCGTCGTAGTTAAGATCTAGAATTGGACCGCTTCTGCTTAAACCGACACTGACTGCCGCTACGTGGCTTTTTAGCGGAATAGTAGAAATTTGTCCGTGATCATTTAAATATTTTAGAGCAAGAGCTAGAGCGACAAACCCACCAGTGATTGAGGCCGTGCGAGTTCCGCCATCGGCTTGAATGACATCGCAATCTATATAGATTTGCTTTTCTCCTAGTGCCTTTAGATCAACGGCTGCACGTAAACTTCTGCCGATCAGACGCGAAATTTCTTGCGTACGCCCACCAGAGGCGGCTTTTTCGCGATTGATTCTTGAGTGCGTAGAACGTGGTAACATACCATATTCTGCTGTGACCCACCCTGACCCTTTACCCATTAGCCACTTAGGAACGTTGGGCTCAACAGAAGCCGAACAAATAATTTTGGTGTGCCCTAGACAAATTTCTACGCTGCCCTCTGCATAGCGTAATACATCTGGAGTAATTGTAACCGCACGCAATTCGTTAGGTTGTCGCTTGTCTGTTCGCATGAGGTCAATTTAGACTCTTCTCGGCTTGATTGTCTATGAATTCTTTAAAACTTATTATGGCGTGGTAAATTCCTTTTGCAATTTTTTTCTGGTATTGGGGATTTACTAAATTTAAGGCCTCTTTCTTATTGCTAAGGTAACCAATTTCAATGAGCGCCGCTGGTTTATCAATATTGCTAACTACAAAAAATGGGGCCTGGCGTATCGAGTGTCGTCGGTATTGTGAGCCGCCGCCCCAATGGAAAAAAAGTTTTTCAGTAAATATTCCACTAAGTTTGAAGCGATGATTGCGTTCAAGGTCTTCAACGATGGCACGTACCTCGGGGTTTAAATTTTTTTTACTTTTAAGATTTAAACTAACAGCTCTGGTAACCTCGCGCTCAGATTTCATTGTTTTATTTTCTCTACTAGCAAGAAAAAGTGATTCTTCATCAGGCAAAAGCTGGTTCTGAAAGTAAATCTCTTTACCGCTGGCCCGAGGGTCACTTGATGAATTAACATGTATGCTTAAAAATAAGTCACTTTTTTTATTTGCAAAGCTTGCGCGGTCTTCTAATGACATATAACGATCAGTTTCACGAGTTAAATAGACACTGAATCTGGGATCGCGCTTGAGATCTATTGCCACCAGGTTAGCTACCTGCAGAGTTATCTCGGCTTCAGTGAACAATCCTTGTGTTGCGCCTCTATCGTTTCCTCCGTGACCGGGATCGAGCACTACGTTCATAGCCTGTGCAGAAACAGCAATTATAAAAATGAGTAGACACGATAAGATACGCATAACTTAAGCATAATGAATTTTTGGGAAAAAAAAAGCGACCTGGATGTAAGGGGGGGCCAGGCCGCCATGGGGGATACTCTCTACTTATCAGCAAGACTTATGCCAGATGATATAAAGCGAAGAGGTCCGCTTATATTCGACTTGAGACCTCTAATTGATGCTTATAGCATTCATAAGCTGCATCCATAAGTTCAAGTTTGGGTCTAGTACAGAAAAAAATACATTATATATTAAATACTTCCGAAGAGACAAATGGAGAACTTTTTTACAGTGAGGCAGAAAGCGCCATGAAATTATATCAACTGAGAAACGGTGTTATTGCGCTAGTGTTTTCTTTAGGGGCATGTTTGCCAGCAGTTTGCCTGGCAGACGATGATGATATCGATGACATTGAATCAGATATGGAGACAGCATTATCTGAATCTGATGCGGCCCAATCAGAGGCTGTGGCATCAAAAAAACGGGCACTTGAAGAAAAAGCCAAGTTACAAAAAGCTAAGTCTGAGTCAATAGAGGCCTTGAATAAAGCCACCAGGACTGAAACTAAAGCAAAAAAAGAAATCAGTATTCTAGAGGCACAAATATCCAATACCGTAAAAGAAAAACAGAAGTATGAAAAGCTCAAGGCTAATGCTGAAAAAAAGATAGTTGCGTATCAAGAAATGGTTAATGTTAAAAAAAGTGAGCTGCAAGAGGTCACTATGGCTAAAGAAGCAGCCAAAGAGCAAAAAGAATTAGAAGAGAAAAATCTTAATCGGTATTTGAATGAACGAAATAATCTTGAAAAGCAAATTGTCAGAGAGCGTGATGAAACGCGCGCGTTAAATCGCGAAATTGTAGCATTGAAAAAGCGTATTGCGGCAGCAGAGAAGAATCAGGCCTCGCTGCGTAATAAAACGCAAAAAAGCACAAATATCAATGCTCGTGCAAAAGACGAAAGAGATATGTTAAATCGCAAAGTAAGTAATGTCACCGGGTCTAATAAGGCCTTAATTAGATCACCACTTCGCAATTGTAAGGTCACTAGTGAAGCAAAAGAATCTGCGCGCGTTGTTGGCAGTATCAAAAAAGGGGTGCGCTACGAGCTTTTTCGCATTGTAAATAAAAATTGGGTCGAGCTACAGTTAGGTTTTGAACGAGCGTATGCAGAGCGTACTTGTTTTTTGAGGTGAGTTATTTCAGAAAAACGACCGCACCTTTGGTGCCTTTATGATAAGATTTCGCATCGTCTAATTGAGGGCCTGCTCTTTGATGAAGCCAGAGCATATATATCTAATATTGAATCATCTTTGCTTGAGAATTGGTACGTGTGGCAAGAAGACTGGCCAGATTGGCGACCAGTAACTGAAATTGAAGGTCTGACCGAAATGATTTATAGGGTAATGCATGTTTCGCCACCACCGCCGCCACAACCTAAAGGCACAGAAAATATTGAAATACTTACCAAATGTATAGATGAGCCTAGTATTAAAAAAATCATGGATAATCATTTTTTTCCGCCAAGCGAAGATTCTAGATCGTTCACAATTTCTGAAGGTGAATTTATTTCACGCGGCAAAAAGCGTTTTAATAAGCGTCTGCGTGTCTATATCGTGAGCGAACAAGGTGAGAAATTTAAAACATATTCTCGTGATGTTTCAGTGGGGGGGATATACCTTGAAGATAGTGTGCCTGAATGGGTTAGCGGATATTTCAAGGCGCGCATTGCCAAACCGGGCAATAAGCAAATGATTGAACTTACATGCTGCTTAATTGAGAATCAAAAGCCTGGCGAGAGCTTTCGTATAGCGATATTGCCTCTTCAGAGTACAGAAGATGAGAAGAATTTAGAACTCTGGCTTGCAGCCTAATATGTAAAGCATATATGAGTAATACATGTCATTTCGCCCGCAAGATCATTATTTTAAAAAAGCAAAAAAAGAAGGGTTTTTAGCCCGTTCGGCCTATAAGCTTGATGAAATCCAAAAAAAATATCGAATTATTAGACCTAGTGATAAAATTCTTGATTTAGGTTGCGCTCCAGGGGCATGGAGTCAGATAATTTTAAAAATTCTTGGTGCATCAGGTAGACTTCGCGGAGTTGATTTGCAGGCCGTCAAACTTACCGCGCCTAACGCCGTATTTGTGAAGAAAAACATATTCGACATGCTAGTAGAAGAATTTGCTGAAGCTCCATATGATAGCATAGTGAGTGATATGGCTCCGAATACAACGGGGATAATGATTCGAGATCAAACATTATCTGAAGAGTTGTGTTTTAGGGTTTTAGAGCTTTGCGATCAACTTCTAAAACCTGGCGGGCACATGGTCATGAAACTTTTTATGGGTGGCGGCGCAAAACAGGTTGAGCTAGAGGTAAAAAAAAGATTTGATAAGTGTCAACTTTTCAAGCCGCAAAGTACTCGCAAAGAAAGTAAAGAAATATTTATTGTAGGATTAAGAAAAAAATCACCAAACTTGGTCGGCAGCACGTAGATTTAATACAAGTTGGCGTAAAGAATCGCGAATTTTTCTGAACTTACGAATTTGTTCGTTAGTTTGTTCTTTGGCGTTATAAGATGGGTCACTGATTGCCCAACGCTCATGGCGAATTTTAGAAGGTATTTTCGGGCACTCTTCATCAGCGCATAATGTAACTATTAACTGAATTTTACTAAGATCAATAGTATCAATTGATTTTGGGTATTGCCCTGAAATATCAATACCAATTTCGGCCATTACCGCCGTTGCCATAGGATGCACTCGTTTGGCTGGCTTTGAGCCAGCAGAATATATATCGTTCTGATGACCTAAAAAATGGCGCGCAAGCCCTTCTGCCATTTGGCTGCGGGCGTGGTTTTCAACACATAGAAACAAAATTCCTTTCATAGTTTTTTTACTTTCTGCCAGTATTGTTCAAGTTCGGCTGTAGATAAATTTGAAAACATTTTTTGGTCTTTTTCAATTAGTTTGCGCATAAGAATAAAACGCTCTTCGAATTTTTTATTAGCATTGCGCAGAGATTGCTCAGCATCAAAATCTAAATGACGCGC
>MEPT01000106.1:29916-40095 GCA_001769925.1 Bdellovibrionales bacterium RBG_16_40_8 | reverse complement strand
CTGTAAAAAGAGTATCCCCTAATTCTATTTGTTGCTCTTCTTTTGATAAATGGCGCATGGCCTCTTTAAGCTCAGAAAGTTCTTCTTCTATTTTCTCGACAACTTGCCATGGGTCTTTCCAGTCAAAATTAAAACGAACAGTTTTAGCGCCAATTTTTTGCGCGCGAATCAGTGCTGGGAGAGAGATAGGTAGCGAAGAGAACAAATTTTTTGACGTTTTCTCTTTATCTTTAAGTTTAGACCAATTGTCTAAGACTTCAGCGCTACCACTAACTTTTACGCTACTAAAAACGTGCGGGTGCCTTCTGATCATTTTTTCTGTTATGCCTTGAATTACATCATCGAGAGTGAATTGATTTTCTTGTCGGCCAATTTCTGAGTGCAACAATACTTGTAGAAGTAAATCACCAAGCTCTTCAATTAAGTCTTGAGTCGTGCCCTTATCAATGGCTTCAGCAAGCTCATGCGCCTCTTCAATGGCGTACTGAGTCAAGGTCTTATGGGTCTGCACTTTATCCCAGGGGCAACCGTCAGGACCTCTAAGCACTTTGACGACCTCGACGAAAGATTGAAAGTCACGAGTGTTCACGGGAGGGGTTGGCATGTTATATTCTCCTAAACTTTCACGTTTTGAAACGCAAATTCCGAAACGATATTGAGAGGATTAGCAATTATGTCGCTTCTAGGCAAGCATGGTCCAGGTAACTCTCGGCAGCAAGATGGAATTCATATTCGCCGCAAGTATATGGATCACTCCCTTAATTTTTTGAATTGGGTAAATCAGCTTGGTTTTGAACGAAGCTTTCTTGGGCGTTTGGCTTATTTTCTGGATAAAAAGTTTAGTATTCGCATGGTTAGCATACTCTTTTTATTCTCTTTAGGCCTGTCCGTTTTGATGTTCTACGATTTAGAACTGATTGGCGAATACTCTGTCGGAGAAATAGCCCCAGTTGATATTAAGTCACCTATTAATTTAGTTATTACCGATGAGGTGGCTACAGAGGCTAACCGTCTTGAGGCTGAAAGGTCCTTGCCCGTTATTTTAGATTATGAGTCTGATGCTTTCGAGCAGGTATATAATCGAATCTATAAGTCTTTTCGTATTATGAGAAGTCTTGTTCATGAAATTAAATGGCCAACTTCAGAGATTCGTCGAGAAGAGAAAATTAAAGATTTTATGGTTTATAAATCGACTTTTGTTAAAGAGATCGGGAATGAAGTTTCTGATCATATTTTTGAATGGCTTGTAGTTAATAAGTTTAGTGTTCGTATAGAGAATATTCTGATTCGTGCGGTATCAAAATGGTCAAACGAAAAAACTATAGATTCATCTGACGCTATTTTGCGTGATGTCGATCGTAAAGCGATAGTTAGAGAAATTTCACCTAGTGGTAAGGGTAGAGAGTTAAATATGAAACTTGGTGAAATTAAAAATATTAGAGACATATCGCAATTTTCTATGGAAGATGTTCGCGGCTTTAGCGTATTAAACGATAAAGATCGCGATAGAGTTGCAAAGCTAGCACATATTTTACTAGTGCCAAATTTAACTTTGAATAAACAAGAATTTTCAGAACGACAAAAAAAGGTGCGAGACGGAGTTTTGCCAGTACAAATTTCTATAAAGAAAAAGCAAACTATTGTGATGAAGGATAGCCCAGTGCAACCGCTTCATCTGACTATTCTCGGAGAGATTCGCAATATTCGTTCAGCGCAAAGAACTGATTTTTTATCGCTTTTTTCAGCGCTGCTTCTTGTTGAATTAGTTATAATATTTTTTTCGTTCTTACGGCGTTATTCGCGTAACAAAGTTAATATAGAGACAAAAGACATAATAGTAATGGGGGTCGTTACCACCTTAGTGGTTATATTGACGAGGCTTTTTGCTTATGTGGTTGATTCTTCTCTAATTGAGAAATATGGCGAAATTATTCCTCCGATTGCCTATTTGTGTGCTGCCCCTGTTGCTGCAGGCCCAATGCTTGTTGGGCTTCTTATTTCTTCAGTAGAAATTGTTTGGGTATTTACGGTTTTTCTTGCTGCTGTAATGGCTATTATGACAGATCTTAATACGGCATTCTTTTTGGTTTCTATTATTGGCGGTATTGCCGGGGCGCAAGGAGTTTTTTCATGTAAAAAACGTAACGATATTTATCGTGCTGGAGTTCGCGCAGGGCTGACCAGTGCCATAGCAATTTTACTTATATATACGTTAGAGCACATGGGGGATGCCAATATTCTGCGATCGCTTTTTTGGTGCGTTTTTGGCGGATTTTTTGGTGGGATAATGTCATCGTTTGTTGCAATGACCTTTGTGCCACTACTTGAATCTGCTTTTTGGTACACAACAGATATCAAACTTCTTGAGCTCAGTAATCTGACTCACCCATTGATGCAAGAAATGATGGTAAAAGCTCCGGGTACATATCAGCACTGTATGAACGTTGGTAACATGTGTGATGGTGCAGCAAAAGAGATTGGAGCTAACCCACTTTTGGCGAAAGTCATGGCCTACTATCATGATATAGGTAAAATGGAACATGCCCAATATTTTATTGAAAACCAGCGGCCCGGATATAATGCTCACGACCATGTCTCTCCACACATGAGTAAGACAATCATTGTGGCTCACGTAAAAGATGGCGCAGAATTAGCCATTAAACATAAACTAGGTCGACCAATTGTTGACGGAATTTTGCAACATCATGGTACAACGCTAATTTCATATTTTTATAATAAAGCACTTGTTGAGCAAAATGCCGACGTTACCGGATCGGTTGAGGAAAGTGATTTTCGCTACCCAGGTCCAAAGCCACAATTCAAAGAGGCAGCGATTGTAATGCTTGCAGACAGTATTGAAGCAACCGCCAGATCTCTAGATGAGCCTACCTCTGGGCGATTAAATGCTATTGTTGAAAACGTAGTTGAGAGCAAATTTATGGATGGCCAATTGGATGAATGTAATTTAAGTATTCGCGACTTGGCCGATATAAAAGAAATATTTAAACGACTATTGCAGGCAATGTATCATCACCGACTTGATTATCCGCATATGCGAGACGGTAAAGTAATAGCAGTTCATTCTCCTAATAAAACGGCTGGTAAGCGCACGTGAAATCATACAAACTTTTAGACTCTGGGCGTTTCATGAAGTTAGAGCAAGTCGGGCCTTTTCGAATAGCGCGCCCATCAGCATGCGCAGTATGGGACCCTGTTTTACCAGATAGTGATTGGCGAGATGTCGATGCTGAATTTGTGCGTTTTAGTGACGGACGCGGCGAGTGGAAGATAAAAAACCAAGATATTAAAAACCCCTGGGTTATTGAAGTTCACGGAATTTTTTTTAATTTGAAATTAACGTCATTTGGGCATTTGGGCATTTTTTTCGAGCAAGAAAAAAATTGGTTACAGCTTCGTGAAATAATTGGTGCGAAACAGTCTAAAGGCAGCTCATCGCAAGAAAATGCGTTTCGTGTGCTTAATCTTTTTGCTTATACAGGTGGCGCAACTCTTTTTGCAGCAGCAGCAGGGGCGCAAGTTGTGCATCTTGATGCCTCTAAGGGGTCAGTAAAGTGGGCACGTGAAAATGCTGAAAGTTCTGGGCTTACGAGTCATCCGATTCGTTGGATTGTCGATGATGTGCAAGAGTTTATTGAGAAAGAAATTCGCCGAGGGAGTAAATATCAAGGTATTATTTTAGATCCGCCTAGCTTCGGACGTGGCAATACAAATCAGGCCTGGAAGATTGAAGACCACTTACTGCCTTTATTAAAAAATTTACGTAAATTGATGGCTGATGATTTCGCATTTTTACTTCTTTCAGCGCACTCGCCAGGCTACACGCCTATTTCTCTTGAAAACCAACTTCGACAAGTTTGTGCAGATTTAGCAAACGCGAACCTGAAAAAAAAGCATAATGACTACGTCTTTGAGTCAGGCGAGATGTTAATTTACGACACACAAAAAAGGGCCCTGCCAAGCGGCGCCTACTGCCTGCTAGAGGTACGCCGTAACCTTACCCCCGGTTAGATTGCATCTGAGCAAAAGAACGCGTCGCGCTATAAGGATAATGATGAAAAATTACTAGGACCAAGACCAAAGTCGTGGTGAAATCTTCAAGACGCTGGAACCGCCAGAGGGGGAGGGGCCAATGGTTACCAAAGGTTTATCGTTAGGGGTTTTGTTTTTATTTCTTCACATATGTATTAGTGTGGACGCGGGCGATAAAATTTATCTGCGGGCGGGTACGACAAGTATCAGCGAGTTAAATCAAACTGATAAATTTAAGGCTTTGGGTTCGTTAAATAACTTAACTTCTAATACAGGGATTAATTCTCTGAATGAAAGATCGCTCTATTTTATTCTGCAATTTAAAACTCATATTACGCGCAAAGATGAGATAAGGCTTCGCCAATCAGGTATAGAAATTTTGCGATACGTGCCTGAAGATGCCTATATTATTCGTGCAACACAGGCTCAGGTTGATGCCCTGATTGTAAATTTGCCAAATTTTAAGGGTGCGGCGATTTATCATGCAGAGGTTCGCCTAAGCCCAGAGCTTAAGGTGCGAAGTATTTTCAATCGCGATCAGTTTCAGGACATATCTCTTCAGCTCTTTAACGGTACAAATGCACAAGCCCTTGTAAATGATCTAACGCAAAAAGGAGTGCTAATTACCGGCATATCTTCATCTACTATTACGTTAAGAGCCCTTGTGCGTGATTTTTCATGGATCGCATCTTTAGGTGGAGTTGAATGGGTAGCCAAAAAATCGCAAATGCAATTGAGAAATTTTGTTATTCCACAAATTGTTACTCAGCAAGCCGATGAAGAGTTGCCGCCACCTGCGATTTTTCCGAGAGGGGACTTTACAGAGCTTACCGGATATGAGTCTGGGACAAAAGTAATGAATTTCGAACAAGCTTGGAGTAAAGGCTTCAAAGGCGTAGGCGAGGTTGTCACTGTTGCTGATACAGGCCTTGATACGGGCGACACCACAACACTTGCTCGAGATTTTTTGAATTTTAAAAGCGGTGAGGCTTTTGGATATGCCTCTAAAACATGGGCTGACTTTTATGGCCACGGCACTCATGTTACAGGATCTGTGGGCGGAGCGGGTGAAGATTCTAATCGCATGATCACAGGCGGTGCTACCGGAGTAAAGCTTATTGTGCAGAGCTTATGGTCACAGGCCTATCAAACATTAACTACTCCCGGTGATCTACGTATACTATTTACCCAAGCCTACAATTCGGGGGCACGCATACATACGAACTCTTGGGGCGATCCGTCTGCACGTGGAACTTATACTGTTGAGACATTGCAGGTTGATGATTTTATATGGGAGCACCCAGACATGGTAATACTTTTTGCTGCTGGTAACGAGGGGGTAGATGCCGATCATGATGGAAGAGTCGATGCTGGGTCGATAAGTTCTCCTGCAACTGCAAAAAATATTATTTCTGTAGGGGCTTCAGAAAATCTTGTGCATCACGGTGGGGTTCAAAAAAAACTTGGAGATATAATTTTAGGCGACACTGCACCTTGGCCAGTTGACCCCCTTGCCAGCGATGTTTTATCGAACAATCCGCAAGGTATTGTTGCCTTTTCATCACGCGGCCCAACTTTGGATGGTCGTATAAAACCTGATGTGGTTGCTCCTGGTTCAAACATTCTTTCTAATTGTTCTCATGTGGAAAAATCTAACGATCTTTGGGGTAGATACAATAAAGACTACTGCTTTAGCGGAGGAACCTCTATGTCTACTCCGTTAGCTGCAGGGGCTGCGGCTATAGTTAGAGAGTATTTAATAAAAACTAGAAAAATAGAAACTCCAAGTGCAGCACTGGTTAAAGCGGTATTGCTTCATACCGCAGACGATCTATACCCCGGGCAGTATGGCGAAATTGGTAAAGAAAAAGGTCAGGAGCTTCTAAATCCTGGGCCAAATTCAGATCAAGGTTATGGCCGTGTAAATACAGGTCAGGCGGTAACGTCTCAGTCAGTGCTTATTGACGAAAAAATTGGAGTGGGGACAGGAGAATCTAAAATATATAACATTGAGAAGGCTGTACGAAAAATTACGCTGGTTTACTCAGATGCCCCGGGGAGCCCTTCTGTCGCACGAGCGTTGGTAAACAATATAGACCTTTTGGCTCAAACTAGTGATAAAGCATATGTAAGTGTAAGTGAGATAAATAATACCGAGCAAATTATTCTAGGTAAGCCAAGTCAGGTGCAGATCACAGTAAAAGGGGTCAACGTGCCTATGGGCAAAGAGTTGCGGCAGCCATATGCACTGGCAATTACATACGAATAGAGGCAGTAATAGATAATAAATATAACGCGTCGTATAAATACTTCAGGGTAGCAGCGTTATTAGGCTCCATATTTGATAAGTCGTGTCAAAAATGCTATAAACTTGTGGCAACTGATTTACATTATTGAATATAACAGGGGAGTTTGAATGTCGTTACAGTTCAAAATTGGTGATAACGCTGTTTATGCCGGTAGCGGTGTAGGGCGAATCACAGCCATTGAGGCTAAAGAACTATGTGGCATAAAACAGACGTTTTATCGTTTTCAGCTCTTTAATAGTAATGTAGAGGCATTAGTTCCGGTGCATAATCCAGAAGCTAAGCTTCGTCCAATCATTACTCGTGATGATGCGCAAAGAGTTGTGTCTATAGTACAGAAAAAAGATGTCAAAGTTGATAAACAAACCTGGAATCGTCGCTATCGTGAGTATATGGAGAAAATAAAAACTGGCTCACTTTACGAGATAGCTGAAGTTTTTCGTGATTTATATTTGTTGCGCGGCGAGAAAGAATTAAGTCATGGTGAAAAAAAGATGCTAGAGCTCGCCCGTGGGTATCTTTTTCGTGAATTGCAACTGTGCATAGGCGAAGAGACTCTAAAGACCGAAGATGACATGGTGAGCTTTCTCGGCAGTAAATAAAGGTACAATTTTCTAACAATCTGAAGTTATAATCGCGCTCATGGTAAGAACACGTTTTGCTCCAAGCCCCACTGGATATTTGCATGTAGGCGGTGCGCGTACAGCACTTTATAGTTATCTTTATGCGCGTAAACATAATGGTAAATTTGTATTGCGTGTTGAAGACACAGATGAAGAGCGCTCATCAGAAGAATTTTTGCGCCTGCAGCTGTCAGATCTTAAATGGCTTGGTTACATTAGTGATGAAGGGGTAGAAGCTGACACGCTAAAAGATATTGGGCCTTATGGCCCTTATAGACAAAGTGAACGTTTATCAATTTACCGCGAACATGCTGACAAATTACTTAAAGAAGGCCGCGCTTATTATTGTTTTCTCACTGATGTCGAAATAGATTTGCAACGAAAAGAGGCTCAAAGAATGGGCCGCCCGCCGCAAGTCAGTAGCCCGTATCGAGAATTGCCATTAAAAGAAGCTGAAAAAAAATTAAGTAATGGCGAAAAAGCAGTAGTGCGGTTTAAAGTTCCAGATCTTACTAGAGAATTTTCGTTTGTTGATTTAGTAAGGGGAGAGGTGAAGTTTCCGTCTGATATGGTTGGAGATTTCGTATGCCTTCGTTCAGGTGGAATGCCAGTATATAATTTTTGCTGCGTTATCGATGATGCGCTAATGAAGATCACCCATGTTTTACGAGCAGAAGAGCATCTTTCAAATACTTTGCGGCAGATGATGCTTTACGAAGCTTTTGGCTATGAGCTTCCACAATTTGGCCATTTATCTATTATTTTGGGCAGCGACAGGCAGAAACTTTCAAAGCGTCACGGTGCAACTAGTGTGAAAGAATATAGGGAAAATGGCTATTTGCCTGAAGCTATAACTAATTTTATAGCGCTTCTTGGTTGGAGCTCACCAAATGCCCAAGAGATTTTATCGCAAAAAGAACTTGTTGAGCAATTTTCAACTGAGAGATTGAATTCGGCTGCTGCAGTTTTTGATGAGGCAAAACTTAAATGGATGAACGCGCAGTATTTGCGTGCACTACCACACCAAGAACTATGGGCGCGTCTTGAGCCATTTTTTGCTCGAGCCGGGCTTAAATTACCGCAAGATCCCGCATGGCAAGACCGGTCACTTTCAGTTTATAAAACTTCTATAGAGACCTTGGTCGACGCCATAGAGCATTACCGGCCACTTTCACAAGATGCGTTTATTGTTTACGAAGAGGCAAATGAAGTTCTCAAATGGCCGACCACTAAAATTGTAATTGAAGAATGGAAGAGACAACTTGCAAGTCAGTCAGATCAGTATATCAGTGAGGCGCAATTTCTCACCGTTCAGGATACTGTAAAAAATATTTGCAAAGCTAAGGGCAAAGAACTCTTTATGCCAATTCGCGTGGCTATAGTTGGCAAACCCCACGGAGCCGAGCTTAAAATATTAGTCCCGCTAATAGAGAAAAAAACGCTTATTGAGCGGGCTGACATAGTTTTATCGAAGATCTAGAGGTTTTCTGTGAGCGAAAATAAATTATTTATTTACAATACAATGACGCGAAAAAAAGAAGAATTTAAGCCGCTTATCGCAGGTCAAGTAAGTATGTATGTGTGCGGACCTACGGTTTATGATTTTCTTCATGTAGGTAATTTCTTCGGCGCTATTTTTTTTAACATTGTAAGAAATTGGCTTGAGAAAAAAGGTTATAAGGTTACGTTTGTTTATAATTATACAGATATTGACGATAAAATAATTCAGCGATCTTTGAAAGATGGAGTAGCATCTTCAGAAATTTCAGAAAAGTACATAAAAGAATTTGAAAAAGACTACGAAACGCTCAAACTAAAAAAACATAGCCATAACCCTAAAGTGACCGAATTTTTACCACAAATTATTACCTTTATTAAAGAGCTAGTTACAAATGAGCATGCCTATGTACTTGATGGTGATGTTTATTATGATGTCACGAAATTTTCAGAATACGGTAAGCTTTCAAATAAAAATATTGATGAACTTATGGCTGGCACCAGAGTAAATATCAACGAGCAAAAAAAACATGTGGTAGATTTTGCTCTGTGGAAGGCATCAAAGCCGGGTGAGCCGTCGTGGGATTCTCCGTGGGGCCCGGGGCGACCGGGTTGGCACATTGAGTGTTCATGTATGGCGCACACCTTGTTAGGTGAAACAATAGATATTCATGGTGGTGGCTTAGATTTAATTTTTCCGCATCATGAAAATGAAATTGCGCAAAGCGAGGGTCGTTCTGGTAAACCCTTTGCGCGCTATTGGATGCATAATAACATGCTAGTTTTTTCTAATCAAAAAATGTCTAAGTCATTAGGTAATGTGCGATCAGGTCGCTCGTTTATGGAAGAGTATAACGGAGAAATATTAAAATTTATGATTCTTTCTTCGCACTATCGTTCTAACGTAGATTTTTCGCAAGGTCAGATCGAGCGTTCAATTGGTAATTTAGCTAGATTTTATTCAAGTCTTGCATTTGCCGAAAAATTAAAAAATTCTGGGCTACAGCTGGTTCCGGTACCAAAGAGTTTTCTTGATATGATAGCTACGGCTGATGAGAAAATAGCGTTATCTTTAGATGATGATTTTAATACTCCTGAAGTAATGGCGGCTTTTTATGAGGTTATGCGGGTATTTAATAATCTTTGTCGTGTGCCGGGTAAGATAAAGCCAGACCAGCAAGCTATCGCAGAAGTATACTTTGCTTGGCTTAGAAAACAGGCTGAGCTTATGGCGATTTTTCAAGAAGAGCCGATTACTTTTTTGCATAAACTCGATGATATGATTCTGCGTCGGCGCGGACTTGCTCGCGAAAATATTGATAAAACGGTGGCGGCCCGTACGCGCGCTCGTATCGAGAAAAATTATGCTCTATCTGATGAGCTACGTGATGAGTTGAACAAAATGGGAGTGCTAGTGCAAGATGCGCCAGAAGGTTCGACGTGGGAAGTCGACAAGACACGTTTGTGAAAAAGAAAAAAAAATTTAAAATTTCAAGTTTACTTAAGCCAGCCGGAGATCAACCACAAGCTATTGAACAGCTCACCACACATATAGAACGAGGAGTTTCTCACCAGGTATTACTTGGGGTTACGGGTTCTGGTAAAACCTTTACGATGGCAAATGTTATAGAAAAATTGCAAATTCCAACACTTGTTCTTGCTCCAAACAAAACATTAGCGGCGCAGCTTTTTATGGAGATGAA
>MEPT01000106.1:22560-29893 GCA_001769925.1 Bdellovibrionales bacterium RBG_16_40_8 | reverse complement strand
TACTACGATTACTATCAGCCCGAAGCGTATATACCATCGACGAATACATTTATTGAAAAAGACTCAGCCATTAATGAGCAAATAGATCTTATGCGACATTCTGCTACTAGGTCACTTTATTCACGAGATGATGTAATTATTGTAAGTTCAGTTTCATGTATTTACGGTATCGGTAGTGCTGAAGAGTACGAAAAAATGACGATCGTAATAAAAGCAAATACGAATTTTCGTCGTGACGATTTTTTACGCGAGCTAGTTAAAATTCAATACCGTCGAAGAGATATAGATTTTCATCGTGGTACTTTTCGCGTGCGTGGCGATGTTGTCGAGGTGCATCCGGCATATGAAGAAGATCGTGTAATACGCGTAGAGTTTTTCGGAGATTTTATTGAAAAATTATCGTGGGTAGATCCGCTAAGTGGTAAAGTTTTAGAGATCATTGCCGAGGTAGAGATATTTCCTGGCAGCCACTATGTTACGTCAGGAGAGCGCGTAAAAAGTGCGATTGAGTCAATCAGAGAAGAGCTTCGTGAACGAATTCAGTACTACAAAGATCAAATTATGCCGTCTGAAGCTGAACGCATTGAGCAAAGAACACAGTACGATCTTGAGATTTTATCTGAAATGGGTTTTTGCTCTGGCATAGAAAACTATTCGCGGCATTTAACTGGGCGAGCAGCAGGTGAGCCGCCACCTACACTAATTGAATATTTCCCAGAGAAATTTTTAACAATAATTGATGAAAGCCATGTTACCATACCACAAATTGGCGGGATGTATCGTGGTGATCGCGCGCGCAAGCAGACGCTTGTGCAATACGGGTTTCGTTTGCCGTCAGCGCTTGACAACAGGCCGCTTAATTTTCAAGAATTCGAGAAGATTGTAGATAATGTTGTGTATGTTTCTGCTACCCCTGGGCCTTACGAAATTGAAAAAAGTAGTGGTCTTATTGTCGAGCAGATTATTCGCCCAACTGGCCTTTTAGATCCGGTAGTTGAAGTTAGGCCTGTATCTTATCAAGTTGATGATCTACTTAAAGAAATTAAAGTACGTTCGAGTAAAAAAGAACGAGTACTTGTCACAACGCTTACGAAACGTTCAGCAGAAGATTTAACAGAATATTATGAATCACTTGGCGTTAAAGTGAAATACCTTCATTCAGATATCGAAACTCTTGAGCGCACTGAAATTCTGCGAGATTTGCGACTTGGGGTATTTGATGTATTAATTGGAATTAATTTACTGCGTGAGGGGCTTGATTTGCCCGAAGTCAGCTTAGTAGCTATAACTGACGCTGATAAAGAAGGGTTTTTACGCTCAGAACGATCACTTATCCAAACTATTGGTCGCGCGGCACGTAACGCTGGCGGGGTAGTTATTTTATACGCTGATCGAGTAACACAATCGATGAAAAAAGCGATTGATGAGACCGAAAGACGTAGAAATATACAAGAAAAGTACAATAAAAAACATGGGATAACGCCTAAGACTATTGTTAAGAAAATATACAATAATATGTCTGAGGTTTGCGGGTACGATTTAATTGAAGAAAAAATTAATAAAGAAAAATTACAGGCATCTTCAAATACTGAGAAATATCGCAAAGACCCGTCAGGTATTTTTAATGAAATTGAAAAATTAAAAGCTAAAATGAAAAAATTGTCTTCTAAGCTTGAATTTGAAGAAGCAGCAAAAATTCGTGACGAGATAAAACGTTTAGAACTTTTAGATCTTAGTTTGCGCTCTGGTGATACAGACAAAATAAATCACCGTATTATAGATGGAGATAGCGATGAGCGCGCGTAGGGATGAACTTAAGCAAAGGGTAAAAGAATTACCCTCTGATCCTGGCGTATATCTTATGAAATCTTCGGGCGACAAAATTATTTACGTAGGTAAAGCCAAAGATTTGCGCTCACGTGTGCGTTCATATTTTCAAGATGCAAAAAATGTGAGCGTTAAGACTCAGCATCTAGCGGCGCAGATTTACCAGATTGATTATCTTATTACTAAAACAGAAGTCGAAGCCTATCTGCTTGAGGCTTCTTTAATCAAAAAACATCGGCCGCGTTATAACATACGCTTAAAAGATGATAAGTCATACCCGTATATACGTTGTAGTATGGGTGATGACTTCCCCAGGTTTTATCTTTTTCGTAAAGTGAAATCAGATGGGGCTTATTATTTTGGTCCATATACTTCTGGGCTTTATGTACGAGACACTATTCGATTTCTCAATCGCACTTTTAAAATTCGTGATTGCACAGATGGGTTTATGAAGACGCGTAAGCGCCCTTGTATTACTCACCAAATTGGTCGTTGTACAGCGCCCTGTGTAAAGTATGTCTCTAGAGAAGATTATTCTATAGATGTAGGTGGGGCTTTAGATTTTTTACGTGGGCGAAACAAAAAAGTTATTTTAGAGCTTAATAAAAAAATGAAAGAAGCTGCTAAGTCTGAGAGATTTGAAGCGGCCGCTAAACTTCGTGACAGTATCACAGCAATTGAAGCTATTTTAGAAAAACAAATTGTAGTTAGTCAAAAAAGCGAAATTGATCAAGATGTTATTGCTTTCGTTGGTGATGAGCGCGGAACTCTAGTAGAAACTCTACACATTAGAGCCGGGCGTGTTATTGGCAATAGGTCGCAATTTTTACCCAGGCTTAATGCCCAGTCAGCTGACGAAGACCCGAAAGAATGGCTTACCTCATTTATCAACCAATACTATAGTGAAAATATAGTACCTGATCAGATTATTTTACCGATTGATCTCACAGATGACATTTACAGACTTTTACGTGAGGTTTTTAGCGAACGTAAACAAACTAGAGCGCAATTTATTCATGCTCATGATCGGGAACAGAAAAAATTAATCGAAATGGCAGAAAAAAATGCTAAAAGCCATTTTGCTGATCATGTAAATAGACAAACTAATATTACGCGCATTCTTGAAGAAATTCAGTCGGCATTTCAACTTCGGGCTTTACCACAGCGTATAGAGTGCTTTGATATCTCAAATTTTCAAGGCGATGAGTCAGTGGCCTCGCAAGTGGTGTATGAAGATGGACTTCCTAAACGACGTGATTATCGCCGCTATAAAATTCGTACTGTTAAAGGTGCTAATGATTTTGCCAGCATAAAAGAGGTTTTAGAGCGCCGTTTTAAACATACAGAGTATGATGACCCACAGCTTGTAGTTATAGATGGTGGCAAAGGGCAGCTTAATATAGCGCTTAAAGCGCTTAAAGAAATAGATCGCGATGATATTCAGTGCGTAGGAATGGCTAAGGCACGTAGCGAAGGAGAGTTTACCGACGTAGAGGCTTCGCATACAGAAGAAAGATTTTTTTTGCCGGGGAGATCAAATCCGGTAATTTTTCGCGCAACTAGCGAAGCGCTGAAGGTACTTATCGCACTACGAGACGAAGCGCACCGTTTTGCTATAGAATATCATCGTAAACTTCGCGGAGATAAAATGTTGCAAAGTAGACTAGATAATATTCAAGGTCTTGGTGAGAAGCGAAAGCTTGCGCTTTTGAAATATTTTGGGTCGGTAGAGGGCGTAGCTCTTGCCAATATCGAAGAGATTGCATTAGTTTCTGGCATGACAAAAAAACTTGCTGAAAAAGTTAAAACGTTTTTGAATAATGCCACAAATTGCGAGCCTAGTACGCAACTATAGGCTACTGCAAGAGCGGCAAGACCCTAACTTTTCGCAGGTAAATTTCTTTACTGTAGTCGATAATTATTATTTTTAATGCGTATTTTACAGCATTGGCAGTGGGCTTCTTCGGCAACTTCTAGATGGCTGAAGTGAGTATTGTGAGTGTACAGAAGCTCATCGCCACAAAGAGGGCAATAGGTGTAATCGTCAAGAAAGAGCTCGCGGTGAGACGGTAAGGGTTCGCAAATTTGTAACTCAGCTGAACTAACTTCTTTTTTCGAGCTCATTTTAAGTTCCTCCTGAGTAGCAAGTGAAATTTCTACTCTTTCACAGTCTCAATCGGTCAAAATGGGCAGGGCTTGAGTGATAAAATAGTAACAAATTAAAATTTGGTCTTATTCATAGGAAAAATTTGCCCTTATAACGCAATTAGTAAGTGAGTTTTTGTAGACCACTCTGCTCGACTTACGTAGATTAATTTTTCTTATGACTGGCCAAAGTGAACTTTACTATTTACGAGACGTTTTAGGCATTGATGGTGTTATTCGGCCACATAAAGCTGTACATGAGCGTTTACAACAATTTTTAATTTACACACCGTTTTCACTATCAGAAAAAGAGATCGAGCTTGTAAACAAAATGCTTTCTGCCATTGAAGTAGCCAATCCCATATTTTTAGATTTGAATTATGTAAATGATAAAAATGTTGAAAATGATACTAAACGTCCTAAATATGATAGTTCTCAAAACTTTGGTATTTGCTTTGGTTTAAAACCGCCAGAAAATATTCAAGGTGAGTGGTTAGAGCTTTCGGCAATATCACAGTTTTTTATGTATGATGATAAAATTAAACTTGAAAAACTAAAGCGCCATTCATGGCAAAAATTAAAAGAATTTAAAGCCAAGATTGATAGAATATGCGTATAAAAATTTATTTTATATTATTTATAGCTACACTAGGTTATTTAGCGCAGGCGATATCACAAGATAAGTCACCGCCTGAATCTTCGTCTGCTATAAAAAATCAAGACAAAGCCTGTGTAATTGAAACCACAATTGACGGTGCAATCGGCCCAGCAACACTCGATTTATTTGGCCGTGCACAAGATCGTGCCCGTGATAAACGTTGCGGTTCTATGTTGTTATTAATCAATACACCAGGCGGTAATTTGCAGACTACTCGCTTAATAGTAGAGAAGATTTTAAATTCACCTAATCCGATATTGTGTCTTATTTACCCAGCTGGGGCGCATGCGGGTAGTGCTGGGGCAATTATCATGCAGGCCTGCCACGTGGCTGGGGCTATTGAAGCTACTAATATTGGGGCGGCAACACCGGTATCTGGCATGGGTGAAAAAATTCCGGATGATTTGCGCAAAAAACTACTCAATGACACAACGGCGTGGGTTAAGGGTTTGGCTAAATTACGCGGACGTAATGAAAAGTTTGCACAAGATATTGTCGAAGAGGCCAAAGCGGTATCAGCGAAAGAAGCCCTTAGGCTTGAGGCTGTAGATTTTGTTGGAACTTCAAAAGAAGAATTTTTAAAATTCGCCGAAGGGCGCTCTGTTAGGTTATCTGAAGATAGAGAGGCAATAGTTTCTGTCGGTAAAGTTATTTTATTTAAACAAGATCTCCGTTACCGTGTGATGGATCTTCTTATGAATCCACAAGTGGCATACTTAATGTTTATGGGTAGCATCGGGCTTTTATATTTTGAGCTAACGCATCCTGGGATGATTGCCCCAGGTGTGATAGGCGGCGTAGGGTTTATTATTTCACTTATTAGCATGCATATGCTTGATGTTACATGGGGGGCTGTTTTATTGATTCTTGTAGGTATATCTCTTTTAGTAGCAGAGGCTTTTGTGGCAGGCTTTGGTATGCTCGGCATTGGCGGAATTGTGTCTTTTTTTATTGGTAGTCTTTTTCTTTTTGACCCTGAACAATCTGGTTTTGTTTTACCACTTTCAACAATTATTCCTACAAGTTTACTTATTGGTTTAATTATGCTGGGGATTGCCTATTTGGCATTTAGTTCACGTAAGAGACGAACACGATCTGGGTTTGATGATATTGTCGGCCACGCTGGCAGAGTGTCAGAGGTTAACCCGGGTGATGGCACTTCTGGTTTTATAGAAATTGAGGGTGAAATTTGGCGGATAACAAGTAAAACCCCGATAAAAGTCGGGGATCAAGTAAAAGTTCAAAAACATGAAGGCCTGACTTTATATGTAACTTTAAACAAGGAGTAATTAAATGGGTGGAATTTTATTTGCAGTTGTATTTGGGTTATTTATACTTTTTTCGATATTTAAGGTGCTGCCAGAATGGGAGCGTGGAGTAATTTTACGCTTTGGTCACTCTATGGGTGTTCGTGGGCCGGGGATTATTATTTTAATCCCATTTATTGAGCGTATGTTTCGCATTGATACGCGAACCATAACAATGGATGTACAACCTCAAGACGTTATCACTAGAGACAACGTAACGCTAAAAGTTAATGCAGTTATTTATTTTAGAGTGATGGACCCTGAAGCTGCAGTAATTAAAGTAGAGGACTATTATTTTGCGACAACACAGCTTGCGCAAACAACGCTTCGCTCAGTTTTAGGTCAATATTCACTAGATGATCTTTTAACTAATCGCGATAAAATTAATCATACATTGCAGATGCAACTTGATAAGGCGACTGAGTCATGGGGCATTAAAATTTCTGTGGTTGAAGTTAAGCATATTGATTTACCAAAAGAAATGCAGCGAGCGATGGCTAAAGAAGCTGAGGCTGAGAGAGAACGTCGTGCCAAAATCATTAGTGCCGAAGGTGAGTTACAACGATCTGAAAAATTAATGCAAGCATCGATGAAGCTTTCAGAATCTCCGGCAGCGATGTCGCTTGCATACTTGCAAGCGATGACCGAAATTCAAAAAGAAGGTAAAAATACAATTATTTTACCGTTACCGCTCGACTTACTTAGACCTTTTATGGAGAATAACAAGTAACAAAGTATTGTCCACGGAGGGGCGGTTTGTTACGAAATCATTGGCGAAGTCTTGTCTTAGCGGCGTGCGTATTGGCGCCGCTTACAAACTCAGCACAAATTATTGAAGCGCAAAATCGCATTCGCGTGCGTACGTTTAAGTCGTACGCATCGGTACGTGTTTCAGGTTTTGGTATTCGATTACCTGCCGGGGTAGAGTCCTCGGTACAAAAAGAAATTTTACCAGTTAAGAAAAAACTTCGCATAGTGCGTGAAGACGCAGGATGGTCAGTTGCAGATATTGATGCTTTAGCAGCCTCAGAATTTTATTTTGGCACTGAGTTAAAAATATCAGGCGAAATGCTGAAAGTTGAAAACGAGGCGGCGGCAAGTGACTTGACATTAGTGGCTAAGGGCATGCGATTTGATGTAATTGCAGAGCTTGACATGGATACATACTTAAAAGGGGTTTTGCCAAGCGAAATGCCGGTTAAGTGGCCGCTTGAGACGCTTAAAGCGCAGGTCGTGGCCGCGCGTACTTATGCTATGAGTATAATGCGTGAGCGAGCGCACGAAATTTACCATGTTGATGATACCATTAATCATCAAGTGTTTCGCATGCAGAATTTTGTAACTGCTGATTTCAGTGCACAAGAGAAAATACAAATAGCAATTCAAGAAGCCCGCG
>MEPT01000106.1:16711-22530 GCA_001769925.1 Bdellovibrionales bacterium RBG_16_40_8 | reverse complement strand
GACTGCGGAGGAGTAACCGAAGAGCCTAAGTTTGTTTGGAATTACGGGAAAAAAAACGGCACAGTAAAAGACGAGAGCTGTCGATTAAATCTAAAAAGCGCTTGGCACAAGGTGATCTTGCGTGATGAACTCACGAAAACTCTTACCAAACACATGGGGCTAGAGGCAAACGTGCAAATTTCTGATATCACGGTTGCCTCATATACAGACTCGGACAGAGTTCGTGAACTATTAATTTATTTTTGGTCAGAAAAAAACGGCGAAGAATTTCGTGCCCTCAATGCGCAAGCTTTTCGTGAGCTATTTGGGTTTAATCGTATAAAAAGCACATATTTTACGATTAATTTTTCTGCTAATGGGCTTGAATTGTCTGGCAGGGGTCACGGACATGGCGTTGGTATGTGCCAGACCGGTGCTCGTGTCATGGCAGCGGCAGGTGCCAAATTCACCGATATATTAAAGCGTTACTATCCCCATGCAGAATTACATCAACCAGCCGTTATTGCATTTGAAAGAAAAGGTACCCCCAGTAATCCGTGACAATTTACGTCTTTAAAGGTCTAGTTTGACACTTTTTCATAGCGTAAAAAAGTTCGACGCTTTTTAAATTTTAGCATGAAAATTCAATAGGTTAGGCGTTGGCATGGGTCTAGGCATAAAGCTTGTACATCCTGAAGGTTAGTAGTCTCCCAATAACGGGCGGCTGGCTCCTAATAAGAGCTGAAAGGAAAGTGTCATGAGACACACAATTTATATATTACTTATCACTCTGGCATTAGTTTCTGCTGGATGTGGCAGTAAAAAGGGCGGCTCAGGCGGAGGTAAGGCAGGTAATAATGGTGGTATTCCTCCTTATACTGATCCTACGGATGGTACAACTCCATCTACCGGTGGTGTTTTAGTAGATATGTTTCTTACAAATAAAGTGGCACTTGATCAATATCTTGGCTGGACAACAAATGACCCTAAAAATTTTAAAGTAAATGTCAATATTCAAAAATTTGCCACGTACTCAAAAACTGGTGGTGGTTATGATTATGGTTTTGGTGGTTATGTATCAATTAAATTTTCTGACGGAACTTCTAATTTCACCGACACCTTCAGTTCAATGTGGCAGGGTGGAACTAACGTTGTAAAGAGTAACACAGAAAATCATAAATATAATTTATTGTCTTCTGATTATCCTGAGCTTGGTGGGACAGTAGGCTATCATGGGTTTTTCGAAGATACACGTGTGCAGCGAATGGTACCTCCATTATATGGTCAACCAATATTCGGTGGAGCTGTTATCCTAGTTATAGATAGCACCAATGACTTAGGTGATGGTTCAGGGCCAACTTCAGGTAATGGCTCTGTTTGGTTTAAAAACTATATTGGGCAATACCCTATGGGCCCGCTGCCAAGTACTAACTGCTGGTTTATTTCTTCAGGTCCATATGATTGTCGTTCATGGAAATCTGGTAACGGAGTGAATACAAAAAAATCTATTTATCCAGATAACGGTTACGTGAAGCTTGGCACATTTGTCGGGTTAGATATGAAAAAAGCATTTAACGATGAAATATAAAATAATTTAAGCGAGGGTAAGAAAATGGGAACAAAAAATAAAAAACTAAAAGACTTCATCAAAGGAGTAGCTTTTGGCGTAGTTGTAATTGCATTAGCTATGGCAAGTGCAGGATGCGGCAAAAAAAACAAAGGTAGTAGCGTAAATAGAAATCCCTATTGGTGGGGTGGCGGCTATCAAAGTGGCGGTCTAGGATATAACGGCGGCAGTATTAATGGAGTTTCAGGAGGAATTGATTACAACGGTCAATATATGGTGATACTGGCAACCTCTACGCAATCTGATCAAATGGGCTATGGCCAGTCTTATGTTCAAGGAGAAATACAAATTTATTCTCCAATGGGTTGTCTATATAATGGCAATGTAGGCCTTAATCCTGGCATTTACCAACTGAGCCCGCTTAACAACACACCAGCTAGCTTTAGTAACGGGCTTTTATCAGGAGCAACTTTACTAGCTAGTGGCCCCGGCGGTCAGGCCGTAATAACAATACCGTACGCAAGCTTTTTTCAAACAAACGTTTGCGGCCTTCAAGGTATGGCTGGGATTTTAAATATTGAAGAGGGTAATCGCGTAGCGTGTGGCCTTTCAACCGGATTTACCGACCAAATTGATGTCGGGATGTGTAGGTAATTAAATGAATCGCTTAAACGTTCAGCTATTTACTTTATTAATTTGTTCGCTACTGAGTGTGGGTTGTTCAACGCAATATCGCGAAGCAAAGCTACAAATTTCTAGTGAAGATTTGATTCAAATGGTAGCTGACATTAATGCAAAGGAAGGTGATCAAGTAGTGAACGCCTTTACGACTGATTTAACATCATCTAAACCAGAAGGCTCAACATTTATATTTCATAGCGGCAGCGCAAAAAATCGGCCGCCATCAAGCGTATTATCAATTGATGATATCACGTTGATTGATCCAGATTGGAAAGATCAGATAGCGCCAAGCGAATTTGTTTCGTCTGCAGAAATACTCATAAGCGCCGTAGATGTTATTTTTGTCGACACGGTAGATAGCTCTAATGATCGTTATTTTTCGCTTCTTATTCGCATTCAGTACTCACAAGATGGCTACTATTATTTTGTAGCAAGCTCAGGTGCAAATGAATTTAGTTTTAGTGATACAAAATTTCAAACTATTGTGCATGGCCGAAATGGCGATCTCGTTATTGAGTCAGATGATTTAAGCGATGAGTATGATGCCGAGTTAGCAGATTCAGTCAAACTAACTATCTATGCCGACTTAGGTAACAATCAATATGCCTACGTAGGTCAAATTTCAACTATGGCTGGTCTCGGCAATCGTTAGCGATTAAAGCAAGTTAAGCTTGTCACTTCAAAAAATACACGTTAGCATTTTTAAAAATGGCTCTCGCGCATTGGGTAGACTTCTTTGATGACTTACAGCACGTTCGCGGTCGCTCGCAGAACACGGTGCTAGCGTATCGCCGTGACCTCGAGGTGTATGACGATTTTTTACGAAAGAATGCCGATATTTCTCACCTATATGAATTTTTAGCTAAGAGAAAGTTAAGTGCTCGTTCACAAGCGCGAATTATCTCAAGTATAAGAACCTACTTACTCTATTGTGAAAGACAGGGCGAGAAGGTTGCAAACTTGCGGCAACTACGGTCGCCGAAAGTTAAAGTAGCTTTGCCAAAGGCAATAACTCCTGAAGACTTTCGTAAACTCTACGCAGCTTGTGAAGTAGAAAACGCCTATCGGACTGGCCGCAATCAAATAACATTACTTCTACTATTTGGTCTCGGCTGCCGGGTAAGTGAACTTATTGGGCTTAATGTGCATGACTTTAGCGTTACCGAAGGGTGGCTGCGCGTAGTGGGTAAAGGTAGTAAAGAGCGCCTCGTGCCGCTTACTGAACAATTGCAGCGTGAGCTTGCAGACTATTTGCAGCATGTTAGAAGTGCGTTAATGAAGCATAAAACGTCGTCGATTTTAATTAACGATAAAGGTAATCGCCCGAGCCGCATTGATATTTGGCGCTGGCTTGCGGCGTGGTCTGCGGCAGCTGGCTTTTCAGGGCCGGTGAGTCCACATAAATTTCGTCACGGATGTGCCACCGCACTTTTAGAAGGTGGCGCTGATTTACGTTCTATACAAATGCTACTCGGGCATTCAAGCATTCAAACTACACAAATTTATACCTCTGTAACAAGCAGCAAAATCCGAGAAATGGTCGAAAAGCACCACCCGCTGTCCAAACTCCGGACGGATCTCGACAGTTAACTCTAAATTATACGAGCTCAGTTGGCATACGACTTTGCAATGGCTTCGGTAACAAGTTGTAGGAGGCTTTATGCAAGTCTGTTCATTTGTGCGAAAAGGTATCGACCTTGAAGCTGTTGAGATTGAAGTGAGTTTAGTGCCGGGTATTCCGATTTTTCATTTAATTGGGCTACCTGACACTTCGATCAAAGAAAGTATTATGCGAATAAAATCAGCCCTTCGCCATCAAGGGTTTAAATTACCAAAAAACGAGCAGGTGATTTTTCACTTAAAGCCTTCACATGAAAAAAAATCAAGTCAGGGGTTAGATCTTGCCTTAGCTGCCGCTTATCTCTGGAAAACAAATCAACTGCGTAAACCACAAATTAATAGCGGCGAGAAGTTTTTTCTTTATGGAGAAGTTAGTCTTGAAGGGCAGGTGGCGGCTCCGCAAGATTTAGAACTTTTAGAAAATGCTCCAGAGAATAGTGTTTTTATAACAGGTGAAGAAAAATCATCGCTAAATTTTCAGCATGGTCGAGTAAATTCGCTTCGCGATTTAGATCATATCACATGGTGTGAAGGAAAATTTTCTACCCCGCTAGATACACAAACGCATTCGCGTTATGAGGATTTTAAATTTTCGCCTCTAGCGGCAGAACTTTTAGCAGTTACTGCAACTGGCGAGCACAATATTTTTTTAGCGGGCCCAGCCGGCACCGGTAAAACAACTTTCAGCGAAGCACTACATTCGCTACTTAGATTGCCCACGCCAATTGAACGGCGAAAAATTGAAAAAATCTCTCGTATCACGGGATGCAAAATTAGCGGTAGGCCTTTAATTTCTCCACATCATTCGTCTAGTGAAATTGCGCTTTTAGGCGGCGGAGTACCCCCGCAACCAGGAGAGATCACGCGCGCCCAACATGGAGTTTTAGTTCTTGATGAATTCTTAGAATTTAAGCACGCGGTTAAAGAGTCACTTCGTGAACCTATTGAAAAGCATGAAATGACAGTAAGTCGTGCGGGTGCGAGGGTGACTTTTCCAGCTGATTTTTTGCTAGTGGGCACGAGTAATCTCTGCCCCTGCGGCGACTACGCGCCCAATAAACCCGTGGGGTGTGGTTTTCACTCCACTTATTGCAAGTCCTATTACAAGCGCCTAAGCGGGCCACTTTTAGACCGTTTTGAAATAGTGGCGTTTAGTCATGAGTGGTCAGGTCAAGATAAAATAATGTATTGCGATATTCATAAAAAAATTCGCGTAGCTCAAGAGTTTGCCAAAACTTCTCGTGGGCAAGAAAAAATGAACTCGCGACTAAGTCTTAAAGAGTGTGAAGACGGCACGCCAAGCTTTGTGCGTAGAAACCTGCTCCCAGAGCGGCCGGCCTCGCATAGGCGACTACTTGCTCTTTACCGTGTGGCACGAACCTTTGCTGACTTAGAAGAAAGCCCCAACATCTTAGGGCGCCACATTGAAAAGGCAAAAAATTTGACAATCCAACCCTTTAGAGAGATGAAAGAAGCTTGGCGCTAAAAGGTGCCAGGCGCTTTTATGTGTCGCATGTGCGTTAAAATGGTGGCGTAGCCAAGTGGTTAGGCATCGGTCTGCAAAACCGGGTACGGCGGTTCAATTCCGCCCGCCACCTCCAAATAATTTTCTGGATTTTTCTAATCAAATAGCTAACCAATTGAAATTAAACAGAAGGCTTCGATGGCCTACGTTTCAGCTCTTCTTGTCTATCGTCACTTCTGGTCACGGCTGATTACATCTGTTGGGCACAGAAAAAATTCGTGGCCTGCATGTAATAGGTTTGGCAGACTAAGAATTAAAATGAAGTATACAATTGAAGACATTCAAGCGATTGCTAGAAAAAGAAAAGGCATTTGTTTAAGCAGAGCATATGTGCCTTCAAATCCTGGTAGGATGAGGTTTGAATGTGAAATTGGCCATAAATTTGCGATTAGGATCGGTAATATTGTGGCGGGAGCTGGTGTCCCATGTGTGGCCGCGCGATTTCGG
>MEPT01000106.1:6737-16685 GCA_001769925.1 Bdellovibrionales bacterium RBG_16_40_8 | reverse complement strand
AAATCCGTGCATTAGCAAGGTCTAGAGGCGGGCGGCTTCTATCGCCTTCTTATGATAACAGACACCAGCTATTGCGCTGGCGATGTCGTCACAAGCATATTTGGGAAACCTCTTACGCAAATATTTACCGAGGCTCTTGGTGCCCTACCTGCAACTCAGGTTTTGGTGAAAGATTTGTGAGATTGGTTTTTGAAGAAATGTTTGGGAGTCAATTTCCTTCAAAATTTCCAAAGTGGTTAAGGAATGCTGACGGCAATCTTTTGCAGCTAGATGGATATTCAGAGAAATTGCGCTTAGCTTCTGAGCATCAAGGCCATCATCACTATCGGCATGTTCGCTATTCATATAGCAGTAAAAATAATGTAAAAAACAACAAAGAGATGATAAGCGAAAAATCTATTTATGCAGACAAAATGGAGTGAGACTAATATTAGTCCCAGAGGTCAACTCGTTAAAGCTAAAAAGAAATATCTTGATACTAGAAAACTCATCGAAAAAGCATATTTAACAGACAATCATAATCAATATTCTGACCTTAAGGAGGCGGCTGAGCTAATGGCTCAGAGTATGTGTTGCCGCGAAGAAAATGTTTGGAGGACGGTAGGCAGGCCGAATTATTACGGGAGTTTTTGTCGAATTGCGGACTGCCATCGATAAGGTTCCACGCACTTCGCGCTTGCTTTGCGACACAGCTAATTCGAGACAGCACTGTACCAGTGTGGTCATAAATGAGCGCGAAATTGCCGTAGAATGGCTGGAACGAACGCTTTCTAAGCCCGATAAAACTGAGCCAGATCGAGATGATGCGCTTCTCAAGCACTACCTGTAGGCCATACCTGAAAATGGTGGTCGGGTCTTGCGGGTCGTGGTAAACTTCAATCTGACCCCTGTTCGAGTGATAACGGCTTTTTTTGACAGGGCAATGAAAGGTAAGTTGTGAAAGTTCATTACGACGAAAAATCAGATGCGGTATATATTCGACTTGATGATAAGCAAAAAATCATAGAATCAAAAGAAGTCGAAAGCGGCGTAATTCTTGATTTCGACGTCAATGGCAAAGTTATTGGCGTTGAAATTCTAAATGTTAAAGATCGCATTGGATCTGACCAATTAAAAGAGCTAAAATTCCAAGTGGCAAACTGATCGTGTCGTAACGTGTCGTGGGTGGACTTGTAACACCTTGAAATGTTTCAGGGTGCGGCGCCACCTCCAAATTACTTCTGGATTTTTCTAATCAAATAGCTAAGGCTCTACGGCTAGAAGATCAGACGTATAGCCGACCTCATTCTAACACGCACAAAGCCAAGGCGGTGCAGCAGAAAGGTTCGTTACGAACTTCATCATTTTTTTCCCTTATGAGGGCTTCAATTTCGTTGAGTTACTTTCAGACGAATGAAGCACCTTCTCGGTGTAGGCAAGCGCAAGAGTTGAAAATAAAAACACGATATGGATAATGACTTGCCACTTAACCTGATCGGGATCTTTTTTGCTGATATCGATAAATGACTTTAGTAGATGAATGCCAGAAATACCTACTAAGGCTCCAGCCAATTTTACCTTTAGAGTTCCAGCGTTAATCTTTTCAAGCCAATCAGGTCTGTATCCAGCGGCTCGCAAAAATAATTCTCTCAAATAAATTCTCAATGCGCTTTATGTGTGTCACAAACTAAAATACTTTCCGTAGCATACCTAAAAATCCTTTTGGTTCCTGGCTTTCAAGTAGGATTTGAAGTTCTCCGTTATTAAAGTAAATACCTTGGCATTGAACACATTTGTCTACCTTGATTCTCATGAGTTCAATTTCTTCCATATCGTCTCCGCACTTTGGACACATCATCCAATTTGGATTATTAGCTTGAGCGGACTTTTCATTTTTCTTGGCGTCTAACTCACTGCGCTTTCGCTCTAGTAACTCCTTATTGATTTTGTAAAAATATGCTTCTTCTTGGCTGTACTGGTCGCGACCCTGATTCATGTTATGTCTCCTGTTTTTTGGTTAAAGATTCTGTGTAGCTGATTTTTGACTCCGTCTTACCTTCACCGCTGTCCGTCACATCACGAAGACGTTGGCTTTCAAACTGATATCCATATTTTTTCCCAACCGACCCTCGCTTCATCATTCTCCAAATGACCCAACTGATAACTAATGCAGGAAGGATCGCCCACCAATATCCGCGAGCCCCAATGGCAGTCGCCTGGATCACGCGCACTATAACTGGAGAGAATCGAACCAACGCGATAACCAGGATTAAGATCAAAATATATCGGAAAAGTCCGCTTCGTTGATATTTCACTGATATCTCACTGTGCCTTGATATTTCCGACTGGAAGTAAAATATTGGCGCCACTGCCACCGCCAACAACAAGTGGTGAGATGCCATTCCATTTCTCTACTATTTGCAGCTGCACTAGACCTGGATTGTCTTGCACTGCGCGACCACGAACTCGAATAGCCTCGGCCTCACCTTTGGCGCGAATGATCGCTGTCTGAGCTTCGATTTCAGCTTTGGCTTGGGTAAACTTTGCCTTCGCCGCCTCTTGCTCTTGGACCATTTTAGCTTCGATTGCAGTCTCAAGCTCCTTAGAAAGAGCCACATTCTGAATGACTACATCTTCAATCACCAGCAGATCGCCCACTTTTGACCGCGATGCCTCGAGGGTCTTGGCTTTGACATCTTCTCGTTTCTTTACGATCTGTTCAGCACTTTGCAAAGCTGTGACTTCTTTTAGCGCCTCACTTATTCGTGGCGCGACTAAGCTGTCGAATGGATCTCCTGAATAATCGCGAAACATCTTCACGATCATGTTTTCAGGAATTCGATAAAGCACCTTCAATTCGACATTGATCTGTTGAAGATCCGAAGAATAACACTCGGTATTAGAGACGGTGGTCTGCTGGCGGACAGAAATTGGAACGACCGTCGTTACCAAAGGAAGTTTGAAGCCCAATCCCTCTGGCGCAAATACAGGAGAAACCTTTCCCAGTGTAACAAGAACACCTCGGTGTCCCGGTGGGATGACAAATGTGCCACCCATTAACACCACGGCCACGACAAGTACGACAAATCCAATCTTGAGGAACTTGCGGTTACTCATGAGATTTCTAAAAAGTTCTTCGGCTGGATCCATTCTGTACTCCCTGGTTTTTTGTTATTAATGTGTCAGTGTATCTTATTTTATAACCTCATAAAATTAGATAATTAAGACGATCTAGTTTGTTTTAATCGAACATTAATATAGCGTGAAGGTCTTAATCAGTATCTCCTCGTACACACCTTTCAGTGTTCCAATCCGATGCCTTGTTTTACAAACAGTATTTGCAGAATAGTATCCATGCCTTATGTGGTTGCAGCAGTTACAGGTAAAGATTCGATATGCAAAGTTTGTGTCGGAAAGGCAAATTCAATTTTTTCTAGCGTGAATTTTCGAAATATATCAAGAAGTAGTTTTTCTTGATGATCCATAAAAATTTTGTAATCAGGATCTGAAACCCAAAAAACGAGTTCGAAATCAAGAGATGAATCTCCATATTTACAAAAATGACACCTATCTAGACGAAGTTTTGAATATTTTTCGATTATATCTTTTACCCATATGGGTATTTGTTCTAATTTTTCTATGGGAGTTGAATAGATAACGCCGATTTTTTGTATGACTCGTCTTTCACGCATTCTTTTAAAGTTATGTATACGACTTTCGAGAAGATCTTTGTTGGAAAAAACTAATTGCTCGCCGGAAAGACTTCTTACTCGTGTAGTTTTAATGCCGATATGTTCAACGGTGCCTTGTTCTGAACCGACAACAATATAATCACTTACTACAAATGGTTTATCTAAAACGATTGAAAGCGAGGCTAAAAGATCGCCTAAAACATTTTGTGCGGCTAGAGCAATGGCGATACCGCCCACTCCGAGCCCAGCAAGAAGTGCCGCAACATCTACCCCGAGGTTACTGAGCCCAATCAAAATAAGAACAAAAAGAAAAATGCCTTGCATAAACGCATAAAGAAGCCCGAGTGCGGCAGAGGCTGAAACATTACCTGCCATTTTTTTGTTTAAAAAATGCTCTCTCCAGTAGTTAATCGAAGAAAATCCCCAAAAGCCACATTGCAAAACGGTAGCAATGACAACAGCATTGTAAGCTACATATTTTAATTGTTCGTTAAGCTGTAAGAAGTGAAGTAGTGGGTACAAAATCCACAAAAAAACCACAGAGCTTTTTGTTTTGCTGAGAGCCTGAACAATGAGGCCATGCCAAATGATGCCGTTAAGAAATGTTAATTTTTGTAACCTATAAACCAAAAATTTTAATGAGCCTTTTATAATGACTGTAAGAAAAAGTGAGAGCACAAATACAGAAACCCAGCCCCAAAACCCTCCGTTTTTAAGTAGTTCTGTTATTTTAAATAATAAATCTTGAAGATCGGCCCTGAAGTTATCCATATGTTTTCACTAAGTATCATCAGGTATTGCCTTTGCACTTTCAAGACTTTTTCTCTTTGATTTTTTCGCTTGTTGCCAAAATTTATTATATTTATGTGGAGGTCGTAAATACATTCTTCGAATACCCTGCTAGAGTCTTTTCATGTTCATTAGCGGCGATGCTAGTCAGAACTTAAGCGGGTGTGAGTCCCGCAAGCAGAATTGTCCGGTTGCTGCTTTAGCCTGGATCAATCGCGTGGGTGGTGATGCTTACGCGATAGGCTGATCGACAAAATGCCTGAAGGGTTCGTGTCAGGTGTTTGGCAATTCGGCAGGTCGTAGTGAAAGCGAACCTCGAAAACCCGCTGGCCTATGAGCGTTCAGAACGAGCGACGTGAGGCTAGTGAAGATGGTCGAGCCACTGAACATTGGCGAAGACTATTACTGCTGGCGAAGCACTGGATATTCGCGGTCAGCAGCGTCTTCAAAGGGTGGGAGGGCGACATGTCGAAAATGAGTTGTGATATGGGCACGGAACCACTTGCGGGTCGGTAGCGTCCTCCGGCGCTAGCAAAAGTGGTTGGATAAGTTGACGCTGTCAGCTGGCAACTGCTGATGGTGTTGATGAAACCAATCACCAAGCCAGTAAGTGGGGCAAATGAGGTCGACAAGCTTCTATCAGGAGCGAGGGCCTCTGGGGTATGATGGCGGGGCATTGAGGTTGAAAGCTCAAGGCTCGAAGGTTGGGGACAACGTTAATGTTTTCTGTGTATGTTCGGAGCAAGAGGCTTAAGCAGAAAATAGAGAAGGAAAGCCCTTTCTGAAATGCCAACCTAGAAACTGGCTGGTGGAGTCGTCGTGTGTGCCTGGTACGCCTGGCGCGCTCGGTGCGTCACCAGCTTTTTTTTTGCATTAAACCAAATCAATGCTGTTTTGCGGCGAATCAATTTATTTTAAATTTGATCTTCTAATCTACTCCTCGCTTTAATGTAACTTTTGCAAGGGGGGATTCATGCAAAAAGTTACGTTAAGAAAAATTAACATAATAAAATTATTTTCAACATTAAGCGTGGTCTTATCATTGATGATATGTAGCCATGTATTTGCGTATGATTTTGATAAAGGAGTGCCGCATGATGTTCAGGCACAAATGGTGCAAGATCTCGATTTTGTAACAACCATACAGGGGAGTGAGCAAACTCCACTCCATCAGCAAATTTTTGGTCAATTGACTGGTGCTACATATAAGAATTTTTTTGATGAGCGAATTGCCTCAATAGGTATCGATAGTTGTGGCAGCCCAAACGCTGTTGCGTGCGTGTACCCGATGATTCCGAACAAGATGTTTATTACCAATAATTATATTAGATTTAGTCACCCGGCTATAGCTAGGCTTATGGTAGTTTTTCACGAATCAAGACATACCGAGTACGAAAACAGAAACTGGGGACACGCTAGCTGCCCGATACCATTTAAAGACGCAGATGGTAGTGATATGAAGAGCGTTTGGACAGGAGTAAGGCTTGCTGGTGAGCCAGCTTGTGACGTGACTCCATTTGGTTCATATGGCTCATCAACTATTATGATAAAAAATATTTCAAAGTTTTGTGAAAATTGTAATGAGAAAGTTAAAATGGACGCTGGTATTTACGGTGATGATCAATATAAGCGCATAATTGATACCAATGCGAAAGAGCAAATGCATCGCGATTTATATGGCGGTAAGCTAATTTTGTGAAGAGGTTCGCTCTTGTATCTTTGCCACTTATTCTAATATTAGCTGTTTTTTGGTGGTGGTCGCGGTCGCTGACCACCATACAGCAGACCACCGCAAACAAGACTTTGCCACAAGAATCAAATAGTCATATTGCAAGAGTTGTTAATGAGCAGACAGAAAAGATAGAAGCTACCAAACCGAATTTGATAACAGGCATTGAAGCGGACAAAACTTCAAATAATGTAAATTTGGCGATCAAACAAAAGCTTCAGTTACTTGAAGAAATTATTAATTCAAAAAATGATAACGACCCTCGGTTAGATACCGAATTTAATAATTTATCTGCTGAAATGAAGCTTGCCTTGACGTCTCAATATAAAAAAATATCTGAAGAAGATCGCAATGGTCGCGGCACCATAGTTTTTCTTGTAGCTAGAGATATTACTAGCCTAAGTGATCTTGAGTTTTTGCAGTCGGTCTTAAAAGAAAGCCCGTGTTTAAGTCTTGCCGATTGCAAACAAACAAGCCCTAATAAAGAGGATTCTCATTTGGGCAGTGTTGACGATTTGACTATGAATTACCCGCAAATTGTGGTGCTTAATAGAATAGAGACCTGGCTCAATGGGCCTAACTTTTCTAAAATTAATTCGCAGATGCTGCAAAAGGTCGATGAAGTTTTAAATGCAGGTTTGGCATCAGATGTACCCATGATAGCTGACAAGGCAGCATCTATTCTACAGCAACGCCGACGTTTGTAAAAAGAGTGCCAGTAACTTGTTGAACGGTAAATTTTAGTATTACTACACCTTGTTTTGCATAAATTAAATTTGATCCTGCATTAGAATAATCATTTAGGTCATTAATTAAATCTGTGCGCGAAATCGGATTTTTTGATTCAAGTCTTTCAATATCACTATAAGCTTGATCTTTAGCCATTTCATATTTTTGTCGGTACTTTTCTAGAACAGAACTAGTAGCTTCATAATTCATATAAGTTTTTTTAATATTATGTTTTAAGTCGTCAATGACTGCTAGCTGTTCAAGTTGAGCTGACTGCAATTCTTTTCTTGCAGCACTTAAATTATTTTTTTTCTGAAAAGAAAAAATCCAGCTAAGGCTAATGCCAGCAGATTGATTGTGATAATTATAATTATTGTTAGAGTCGAGTCTATCAATGTCATTTGAAAAATAATTTGAATAATACACGTCAATAGTTGGCATGTAAGCTTGAGACCAAGCAATCTTAGTTGCATAATCAGCTTGTTGTAATTCGTAAACTCTTCGCTTGAGATCAGGGCTACTTAACTTTGCCTGGGCTAGAGCTTCTTCTGGGGTTACTGGTATTTGAAAGCTATTGATAAAATCATCAAATGAGTCAAGGCGATCAGGGGCCACTTGTGTGACTTCAAACAGATAGTCTTCTTTAGAAAGAGTAATTTTGTTTAAGGCATTTTGTTTTTGTATTGCTACTGTAGCCATAAAGGCCTTGTAGGCATTAATATCGTCTGGGTCAGATGTTGCAGCAAGGGCTCTATTTAGAATATCTGTAATAGAATCTAGTAGCTCTAAAGTATCTTGATTCATAATAATAGCGGTGTAGGTATTTAGTAGTAAGGTCGCTAGAGCGCCTTTTGAATTTTCAACAAGTGGGTTTGTTGAATTGAAAATTGCGGCCATTGCTTTTTGTCTTGCTTCTGCAGTTTTGGCTTCGTAATAACCTCTGCCGCCTTTAAAGATATTTAAATCTATTGATGTCGAACAACCTGTAGCTATGTCGCTAGTTCTTGAAGGTATGCCTAAAACTCGGGTGGTGCTTTTGTCTTGCGTGTAGTCGCAACTTTCACTAAACGTAGGCAAAAATCCAAGCCATGCGGCAGTGGTACGATCTTTTAAGGCAAGAATTTGAATGTCTTTTGATTTTGGCTTAGGATTTTTTTCAAGAGCGATGCGTAGTGAATCTTGAAAGCTAATTGCTTGATTTATCGATTGAGCTAGGGTTTGCAGGCTAATAAAAAGTATAGAAACTATTAGAGTTACGGTGTTTTTTTTCATTTTACTCCCAACGTCAAATATTTATACATGCAGCTCAATTTTGTCTCTAAAGCCTACTAATTTCCTCTATTGGCTCTTAGATACTAGGGCCTACACCCACTAACGGCTTTAAGGTGGTAACGGGGCATTTTACAGCAAGTTTCGTGCCGGTATAATACGTATCATAAAGAGACCTTCTCACTTGGAGTTTTGTAAAATCTAAAATTTGATATAGAATTAAATAATGTAGACGTATAAAAACTATGGGGGCTAGTACGTGAAAAAAATAATATTCTCTAAGACTAGTTATTATTCTAAACTTATTTTGATATTTTCGGTGATGATGGGCTTGATCGTCACTTATGAAAATTGCGGGGGCAAATTTGATGCAAATGGCGTTAAAGCTTCGCTAGGCGGGGGTGATCAAAGTAGTAACACGCCAAATAGTGCAACTCTAACGTGGACGGCTCCAACCGAAGATGAAAAGGGCAACCAATTAACCGATGATCTCAGGTATAATGTTTATTACGGTACTGGGATGAGAATAACAGAGCGCATTGCTACTAATGACGGGATCACTAAAAAACCTAATATAAGTATTCAAGAACTTCCATATGTTGTTAGTGGGCTTAATTCGGGCGCCCGTTATTGTTTTGTCGTAACAGCCGTAAATAGTGCAGGTGAAAGCGCACCTACCGATCCTGAAGAATGTATATATATCCAATAATGTAATGTAAAAAAATTGTATGTGTTCGCTGTGGGTGCTGAAATTCTAGCAACTTATGATATTTAGAGCCAATAAGCTAAAACAGCGTGTACCCCGAAAATTGTACCTCGTATTGGTGTGGCATTGACGGATACTTATTAAAAGACGATAACCACGATTAAATAGTTTAGAAAAAACAAACTATCATAGAATCAAAAGGAAAACACAATGCAGTGGTTGAATTATCATCACCTTTACTATTTTCGAATAATTGCACTAGAGGGAGGCATTGCGAAAGCCGCTGAAAAGCTACGCTTGGGTCAGCCAACACTTAGCACTCAACTTAGACAGTTAGAAGAAATGGTTGGGAAACCTCTTTTTGAGCGTCGCAATCGAAAAATGATTCTTACCGAGACCGGAAAGTCCGCTCTTGATTATGCCAATGAAATTTTCAGACTTGGGGATGAAATGATTGAAGTTCTCCATGATCGGGCGACTGGCGACCAAACCCACCTACAAGTTGGTGCACTTGATAGTGTGCCAAAAAGCGTAATTCTGTCTTTGGTGATGGAGGCTTATAAAATCTCTTCTGCTTGCACAGTGTCTATTTTTGAGGGCAAGGGCGACGAGTTGTTTCGCGAGCTTTACAACCATAAAATTGACCTGATTCTGTCTAACTATCCGCCGCCAGCTTTAGAGCAAAGGCAGACGTTTTCAAAGTCAGTGGCAAAGCTGCCGGTAGCAATTTTCGGTGCCCCAGCATTCCGCAAACTTAAGCGATCATTTCCACAATCCCTTAATAACCAACCGTTCGTACTTCCTACGGTTCACAGTAAACTAAGACATGATCTCAACCACTATTTTAAGCTCCAAAATATCCTCGTTATTCCCACTGCAGAGACTCAAGACACCAGCCTACAGATACTGTTTGCAAAACAAGGTATCGGCCTTGCACCACTTTCAGAAGTGATCAATGAGAATTTAATCAAAAATGGAACCCTTCAACGCATTGGAGCACTGAAGGGCGTGTACGAAGAGATATGGCTTGTTTCAGCCCACAGAAAACTTGAAAA
>MEPT01000106.1:6216-6673 GCA_001769925.1 Bdellovibrionales bacterium RBG_16_40_8 | reverse complement strand
ATTCGCGCCAAGGGTGAGGCCGAGGCCATTCGGGCTTAGTTCAGCTACAGATAGTAGAAAAATGGAATGGCATCTCACCACTTGTTGTTGGCGGCGGCGGCAGCGGCGGCGCTAATATACTACTTCCCATTGGTAATATTAAAACACATTGAAAGCTTTTGATTACTCAGGACAGAGGAGATGCCAACTTTCTTAGATAATTTGTTCAGGCCAATGGATTCAAGGTACCCATTGCTACTTGTACTTTCATTTGTGAAAAAGCCAGATGTCAATGGTACGAGGGCTCGCGTCTTCTGTGGATGCTTTGAATAAATTATGATCTCAAATCAATTTAAACTGGGGGTAAGGTTACGGCGTACCTTTAGCGGCGGCCTGATTTAATTTTGACCTGCATTTTTGCGATGAGGTGTACGGCCATTTTTTCATGAACCTTACACATTTTAAGCTCATCTCTGCG
>MEPT01000106.1:5647-6194 GCA_001769925.1 Bdellovibrionales bacterium RBG_16_40_8 | reverse complement strand
CTGACTAGGAGTTAGGGTGCCAGTTTCAAGCTCCATTTCATAATCAAGTTTATTGGAGCGAATACCCTCAAGCTCTTTTGTTTGCTGCTTGAATAAACGCGAAACTCCGCTTACAGGGGCTACATCTAACCATGTTTCTTTTTGCTTGTACCAAGTAAGCATGCGCAAAAATCGCGCTTTATTTTTTGCTAGAGTAAATACTGGGTACTGATCATCTGCCAGATCAAGAATATTATCGATGCGATCTATAATAGCTAAATCATCATCACTTTCATGAAGAAGCGCAGACCCGACAATTGGGTGGACAGCACTAGGATTGTTGATGCGGTTCAGCATATCGGCTGGTTGTACACCGTTTTGTTCTGGATTTAGCACTTAACCCTCCCTTATTTCAAAGATATATATGCCTTATACCCCATAAATTCAATATTATCAAATATACGTAAATTTTTCGTAACATGGGGCTACAACGCAAGTATATTTATGCATATTTTCTACAAAGCACTAATTCTATTTTTCAAATTTTCTAACGTTTTTGCGCAAACCC
>MEPT01000106.1:1254-5590 GCA_001769925.1 Bdellovibrionales bacterium RBG_16_40_8 | reverse complement strand
GTCTATACTAAGGAACAACGCTCACTGCTGCCTGAACTACAAAAATATAATAATACACTTAGAGATTTATACGAAAAAGACTTTCGCTGGCAATTTGACGAAAAAGCAACTTTAATCTTGGCTTCACCACAAAATCAAATTGCTAACGGATATGCCACCATAATACCAAGACTTCATACATTATTTTATGGGGCAGGCCCTGAACTAATCGACGCATTTTCAGCAAATTCATGGCTTTACGTTTTACTTAGTCATGAAACGGCACATCTTTACCAGATGAATGCGAAGGGCGATTATGCCAAATCTCTTAAAAAAATATTTGGACAAAGTCAGCCGCAAATATCATCTATATTACCGCCTTTTACTTATGTTGAGTTTGCTAATCTGCTTTTACCAACTTTTATCTCAGAAGGTAACGCTGTCTTTAACGAAAGTAGATTCGGTAATGGCGGGCGTCTTTACAGCGGCGCCGCCCGTGCCTTAGTTTTACAACTTGCGCGCGCCGGGCATATTAATTCTTCACGCTTAATGAATGATCATATTTTTTTCCCGTATAGTTCTGAAAAATATTTAGTTGGTGGATTTTTATTTTTTGATTTGGCAAAAAAATATGGGGTTACTAAAACAAATAATTTTTTTTATACCCACGCAAAATATGAATTTAACCCGCTTGCTATAAACCAACCATTTCTTGAAAACTTTGGCGTTGGCTACGAACAGGCCATAAATGATTTTGTAATCTCATGGCGGCCACTTTGGCAGACACAAAAAAGTTCTTCTGAAAAAGCGTTGTTTAGCTCTACCACACATGCTGGGATTACTAAAGATACTAAAGAAATTCGCTTATTAACCACTGATGAGAAAAAAATACCCCAAGCGCATATTTTTAATTTAGAAACCGAAAAATGGAGCACCAAGTCTGTAAATATGCCTTTAGGATTACTCTTTCGCAATAAAGACGGAGAGCTTATCTCTACCAGCAGCGAAGCCATAAATAATCATCAAATTAACTACGGTCTGTTTGGTGAAGGCTATAAAATTGAAAAAGAAAGCCTAGGCAAATACTATTATGATGTGCAAGGTGACAAAAAGTTATGGGCTGAAATCAAAAGCTCTTTCTTCGCTCCTGATCTTTACGCAAAAATTGGCCCAAACATCAAGCGCCATGAATATAAGCATTTTGGATTCGTAGCCTCTTCAGGAATAATTAATGGTAATGATGCTTACTATTTCAAGCAAGAGCACAAAAAACGCACACTTTATCGCGACAACAAGCCTTTATTTTCATTTAGCGGATACTACGGATTTCCTGCAGACATAAATGAAGACAATATTTATTTTATTGGCCCCACCGAACGTGGCACCTCGCTTTTTCTTTGGCGCAGTGGCAAATTTTTTCGCGCACATATCTCAGACACAATTGTTGATGCTACACTTTTAAATGAAAAAAAAGCTTTAATTGCCGAAATAACGGCCCAAAACTACGAGTATAAAATTGTTAATCTCAACCCCACTCTCGAATCGCCCTTTGAATATAAGTACTTTACCGAGTCAGAGCCCGAAAAAAGCTTATTGAGCAATGTCTCGCCTCCTGATATTTCTGAAGACCAAACAATTTCTTTGCCTGTCGAAAAAAAATATAGGGCTTTTTCGCAGTGGCAATTTGATGGCATTGATCCGCTAATATTTTTTGGCACACAAACGCCAGCCACAGCAAATCTAATTTTTCATTTTTCAGACCCATTGCAATTTCATTCTCTTAACCTAAAACTAGCAAACGAGTCATATGGCGTATACGGCTCTGAACTGCAATATATTAACTCAAGATACATAGTAAATTGGGATGTGTTAGGCTCGTACTTCAAAAATGCTGCTCTAAAAAACGATAAAACAATGTCTAGCGGCTATTCTGTGTACGAACGCTATGATCGATGGGTTTTAGCCAGCGGATTTGATTATTTATTTTATAAACGCCCACTATTTAGAAGCTCTTTAGCATCACACTTTATTTATACTTACGAAAACCCACACGTTGTAAGCGCTGAGCATGACAATAAATACTCTATTTTGACTCAGCTTAAAGCATTGTACTCAATATCTCCAGCGCTTGCCTACTCACCTTATAAACTTATAAATTTTGAGCTAGCCGACAATTTTACCAGAAATGCGCCAAACTGGTCTGCACCCAGAAGTATTTACGGCGCACAACTTACTGGCACTTATGATATTTTTCGTGAAACCTATCTTTCAGCGACATATCAAGTAGCAGCGGCAGATAACTCTAATAATAAAGCAACTATTAATTTTACCAATGATGGTCTACCTTACTCAAACGCAACAGAAGTATCAAAAAATACGCGTTACCTAGATCAAGACTACTTTGAAGTACGTAAAATATCGGCCGAATTGAAACAGGCAATTAATTGGGGGTTTTACCCGGTAAAATTTCCGTTAGGGCTCAGACGCATGGCTCTAGTAACTGAGTATAATGAGTATCACGGCTCACTTGAAAAGCGCAAAGCGCCAAATACACTTTTTCACGAGCTTGGCGCCGGCTTTGAACTAGAACTGCTCACGCTTCATAGATTCCCTTTTAGGCTTAAATTTCTTAATTATGAATCTAGTTATAAAAATGGACAGAATATTAAAGTAATTCTAGGCGCTAATAATACCTTTTAGACAAAATTATTAACCCCAAGCCATGAAAGCCAAGAATTTTTCTTTTTATTTTTTACGATCGCCTGTGGCCACTGAAAATGCTTGTAAGAAGCATAGGCTTTTTCATATGTATTATTGTTTAAAAAGAATTTTTCTATTTCTTTTTGATACTCATCTTTTTGATCCCAGTAGTGGCCAATTTCTTTTTCGGCGCCTATTACTTCAGTATGCGCCTGTAGATAAAAAGAAAAAGCAAGCTGCTCCATTACATGTTTAGGGTAAAGCCCATACGATTGATCAGTAAATTCAAGAACAGGCTTAAAAAATTTTTTATTGTTGTGAGAAATACCTAGAACGCCGGCGTTCCACATAACTGTAGATGCGGGCACTTGAATTTTTTCGCCTGCAATTACAAATGTATTTTTTCTTAAAAATTTTGTGATTTTTTTTGAAATAAGGTCAGCGCCCTCTGATAAAATGTTTTCTGCAGTATGCATAATACTTGTGTTATCAGCAACTCGCGCAAATAAATCAGTCGGATCTTCTTTAAAATAGGTGTCGCCATCAGCGTAAAAAATAGACCCGATAAATTTCTCAGCAGCATCACGCAAAATTTCAATCTTAACTCTATGTACAAACTCAATAGCGCCTTGCCACTTCTGAATTTGTAAAGGCGTGACCGCAATTATCCGCAGCCTTGGGTCTTGGCTTTTAATTAAATCTGCAAAAAAACTTTCAAATAAAATGCTATTGTCAGTATATACCAAAATACGTAGTGGACTTGTCGTTTTTAATACTGACATTAGTGACACTATTGAAAACTGCGTTTGTCGAACCACGCTGTCTTGACCATAGGCTTGATATACTAAAACCACAATTTCATCTTTTCTTTGTAAAGTGTGTTTTTCGTACCATTGAACTGCTGTCAAAATTATATTTGCAAGCGATGAATTACTTGGCTCCCAACCAAGCTCATTTCGAACTTGCCCTAAACTTGCAACAAGCTCTGGTGGATCTCCGGGGCGACGAGAGCCATATTTCACTTTCATTTTTTTGCCGGCTGTTTTTTCGATAACTTGAATAACTTCTTTTACCGAATGACCTTTGCCAGTACCTAAATTATAAGCCCGCCAATTGTCATTGCCGGCAGACACTGACTCAAGTGCTTTAACATGCGCCTCAGCCAGGTCAGTCACATGAATATAGTCACGTATACAAGTTCCATCAGGGGTGGTGTAGTCAGTTCCAAATACAGTTAATTCTGTATCAGCTTCAAAAGCGGCATTAATAGCAAGTGGAATTAAATGCGTTTCTGGTGAATGATCTTCACCTATTTCAAGCTCTGCGTCAGCACCGGCGGCGTTAAAATAACGAATCGAAATTGATTTTATAACGCCGGCATGTGCTAGATCTAAAAGAATTTTTTCAACAAAATATTTGGTGCGGCCATACGGGTTAATCGGATTTTGTATGCTTTCTTCGATTATTGGATTTTTATCAGGCACACCGTACGTAGAACATGAACTAGAAAATACAAAATTTTTAATATCTTCACTTTTCATAGCCTGTAATAACGAAATAGTACCTACAACATTATTTTCATAATATTTTAGAGGGTTCTGTACAGATTCACCAACATACGCATAGCCAGCAAAATGTACCACCGACGAAATTTTTT
>MEPT01000106.1:756-1156 GCA_001769925.1 Bdellovibrionales bacterium RBG_16_40_8 | reverse complement strand
TCAACGGTCACGGGGTTGTGCCCTGCTTTTTTTAAGGCCTTGCAGGTGTGCGAGCCAATGTAGCCGGCCCCTCCGGTAACAAGTGTGTTCATTCTTCAAGCCAATTGCGCATTTGTTTTAAACCGTCAACAAGATTAACTTTCGGATTCCAAGGAGCGAGTTTTGCCCTAGCTAGCGTCAAATCTGGCCGCCGGTGTTTTGGATCATCTTTTGGTAGCGACATGTGTTTTATTTGAATATTTTTTGAAGAATATATATTTTTTATTTCTTCAACAAGTTCTAAGATCATAAACTCTTTGTCATTACCTAAATTTACCGGAATTGTTAATTCGCTTTCAGCATAACGAACAATTCCGTCAATTAGATCAGAAATATAGCAAAAACTTCTTGTCTGACGACC
>MEPT01000106.1:0-707 GCA_001769925.1 Bdellovibrionales bacterium RBG_16_40_8 | reverse complement strand
TTTATGATCACTCGCCCATCATTGTGATTCATACGCGGACCATAAGTATTAAAAATTCGCACTAAACCATGTTTAGTTTTTTTCTTCCAGTTTCGTGTGAAAACTAAAGCCTCGCCAAAGCGCTTTGATTCATCATAACAAGAACGAATGCCAAAGCTATTTACATAACCCCAGTAGCTTTCTGGTTGCGGGCTACAACTCGGGTCACCGTAGACCTCACTAGTAGATGCGTAAATAACGCGGGCGCCAAGTCCGTCAGCAAATTCTATTGCGTACTGCAATCCCAAAGAGTTAACCCATAAGGTTTCAAGTGCTAACTCTTGATAAAGGGGGGGTGATGCCGGTGATGCCATATGAAACACATGACTTATTTTTTTTACCAAGTCAGGACTTAAAATTTTGTGCCACTGCCAAGGTTTTGCTACATCGGCTTCTACAAAAATAAAATTTTGTGCGTTTGGAAGCTTTTTTAAATATTCGATATTACTACGTTGGCCAGTACAAAAATTATCTACGCAAAAAACCGGCACATTATGAGATAGATAATACTGCGCTAAATGCGACCCAATAAATCCACCCGCGCCAGTAATAAGCACTCCTGTAAGCTTCATAGATTAAAAACATATAATGAGAACCACGAGTTTATCACCTTTATTGCACTGTGGCAGTAAATACCCTATCCACCGAATATTTTATTGAGCTTACCT
>MEPT01000105.1:35225-37123 GCA_001769925.1 Bdellovibrionales bacterium RBG_16_40_8 | reverse complement strand
TTTGGGTTCATCGGCAAATTATACCCAGTGCTCTCGTGAATTTGTTTTTTATACTTTGCTACCAAAAGTTTTAAATCATCTACCGAAAGTTCAGTGTCATTTTTAATTTTTTTATCGTGCTTTATATCTTCAAGAATTATGTCGAGTAACGAAGCGTTCATCCCCATTACAACATGAGAATACATTTGCAAAAATCTGCGGTAGGCGTCCCAGGCAAAGCGGGCATTATTTGCTGAATTTGCTAAAGTTTCAACTGTGTCATCATTCAAGCCAAGATTTAAAATAGTGTCCATCATTCCAGGCATTGAAGCGCGCGCACCTGATCGCACACTAACTAAAAGCGGAGAATTTTTATCAGAAAATTTCTTGCCGATAACTTTCTCAAGTTTTTCCATTGACTCTTCAATAGCCGAAATTACCTCTTTCGGAAGTTTTTCTTCGTTATCATAAAAGGCCTGACAACATTGCGTTGAAATCGTAAACCCCGGGGGAACTGGTAGTCCAAGTGACGTCATTTCAGCAAGATTTGCCCCCTTGCCGCCTAAAATGTTTTTCATTTTTGCGTTACCATCAGTTTGGCCTGCGGCAAAAAAGTAAACCAATTTACTGGGGAGTTTATATTCTGACTTAGACGGGGTCTTTTTCTCGTCAATAGACATTTTCACAACTCCCTCCCTAAATTTTTTTAAATTTTTCTGTAAAGTAAGTCATAAGTTCAGTCATAGTTACGCGATCTTGCGCCATGCTATCACGATTACGAACTGTTACTTTTTTGTCATTTAATGTTTCAAAATCAACAGTCACACAATAAGGAGTGCCTACTTCATCTTGCCTACGATAGCGTTTACCTATTGATGCTGTCTCATCATAATCAACACGATAATTCTCTGCTAAATCATCACGAATTTTACTGGCGAGCTCTTGTAAATCAGGTTTTTTGGATAGCGGCAAACACGCTACCTGTATAGGCGCAAGCTCTGGTAAAAAACGCATTACTATACGAGTGTCACCGTCGTCGCCTTCTTTACTAGATGCCACCTTTTCTTCTTCATAGGCATTACAAAGTATAGCTAGCACCAGTCGATCACACCCTACCGCCGTTTCGATAACAAATGGCACGTAGCGCTCTTTATTAGCTTCATCAAAATACTCAATTTTTTTACCAGAAAATTTAGCATGCTGAGTAAGATCAAAATCTGTACGATTGTGAATGCCTTCAAGCTCTTGCCACCCGAAAGGAAATTCGTATTGCACGTCAAAAGCGGCGCGAGCGTAGTGCGCAAGCTCTTTTGGTCCATGTTCTTTAAAGCGCAAATTTTCTTTACTAAACCCCAAGGCGCCATAGTGTTTTAGGCGAATTTCTTTCCATTTCTCAAACCACTCCATATCAGTGCCAGGCTTAACAAAATATTGCATCTCCATTTGCTCAAATTCACGAGTGCGAAAAGTAAAATTACCCGGAGTGATTTCATTACGAAAGCTTTTACCAATTTGCGCTATACCAAATGGGATTTTTTTTCTAAGGCTTACTTGTACATTTTCATAGTTAACAAAAATCCCCTGCGCTGTTTCAGGGCGCAGATAAACAATATCTGCTTCGCCTTCAACTGGCCCCATATAGGTTTTAAACATAAGGTTAAAATTGCGCGGCTCAGTGGTTTCTGTTGAACCGCAATTAGGGCATATGGTTTTACCATCTTTTTGCATAGCCGTATCTTGACGAAATCGCGTCTTACAAGATTTGCAATCACACAGCGGATCTGAAAAACCATCTACGTGGCCTGAGGCCTTCCAAACCATAGGGTGCATAAGGATAGCAGCGTCTAAGCCAACAACGTCTGGCCTATGAGTCATTGCCTTCCACCATGACCTTTTTACATTATACTTTAAGTCTGCGC
>MEPT01000105.1:34674-35114 GCA_001769925.1 Bdellovibrionales bacterium RBG_16_40_8 | reverse complement strand
CTCCCACAAAATTTTTGCTGAATTTATAGCTCTGTGCCCGCTATTTAGTAAGCCGCAACTTTAGGCTAAAGTCGAGCCAAATTTTAACCCCTAAAAACGCTATTGCCTGCCGCGTTATCTCATAGCTTCCCACCCTTTCTCACCTCAATAACCCCCTTGACTCATGACCATCGGTCACGTATTTTGCAGTGATGGCTAAGCGTGATGTACAAGCGCCAAATCGTTTACACCCATCAGCTCACGGGGGGGTGTTACGCAAACGTCGTGTAGGTCGGGGCGCGAGAACAATATCTACAAATTACTCTATGCACCTGGTGTTTCGCTCATCACTGGCCCGTGGGGCTTGGTCATTTGTTAAACCAAAAAATCGTGCCGCGATTGAGAGGATACTCTACAAGCATGCTAAACATACGCAGACAGATATTCTTGGTATGGGAAAC
>MEPT01000105.1:27118-34662 GCA_001769925.1 Bdellovibrionales bacterium RBG_16_40_8 | reverse complement strand
TTACACCTCAGAGTTAAATTTTCTACGCGTAAACAATATCTTCATTTTATCCGGGCAGTTACCGGAGAAATCGCATACCAAATTAAAAAAATTGTCCGCCATGAATTAGAGCATAAGCCGGGCGCAACTCGTATTGCTCGCAATTTTTGGGATCATCGGCCCTTCAGTAGTATTGTGGCATCATTAAAATATGTTGCACGCCTAACTGACTATATAAAAATCAACCAGCTTGAAGGCAGAGGCTTTACAAGAGCGCTGGCCAAGCTAGTCGTAAAAAAATGGAATGATGGCACATGGCCAGAGTTTGGATAATGGCCAGAGTTTGGATAAAAAGTCTCATTTTAATGCTCCAATTAATGCTCCAATAACAGTAATAATTATCACAAATTCTGATTATACCCCTTTATTTTTTTAATTGAAAAATTTACCGTTGTTGAACATATGCTTTAAGAGTTAGCTTAGCCACAGAAAAAAAATCTGGGGGGTAAATGGTGAAGACACAAAAGGGTTTTATTTTTTATATGATTTTTTTTGCACTAATACTAATTACTATCAAAACAAATCTTAGTTGGGCTATTGGGACATATCCACACATTGGTTCATATACAGATTATTATAAAATTAACAGTTGGTCAGAGAAACAAATCAACAGATCTTTGATGCGCATAATTGACAATCTTGACTATGGCGTAAATGTCTTAGAAGGCAAAAAAGGCGCGGTAATTGCCTCTCCCGGAACAGCTGTTGACCCTATTTCGGGAATACGCCAAAATTACCGTTACCACTGGGTAAGAGACGCAGCCATTGTAATGCATTCGCTAATTACTGTCTATCGCACCAGCACAGAACCTTTTACTCGCAAACTTGTTGCTAAACACATCAGAGACTACATTACATTTTCGAAAGAAAATCAGGCAGTTAAAAGTCCGTATGGTTTTGGTGAACCAAAATTTAATCTTAACGGAACTTTATTTGATGAACCCTGGGGTCGCCCGCAAAATGATGGCCCAGCTTTACGTGCACTAACTCTTATGCAGTGGATTGATCTTTTGCTAAGTGAAGGACATAATGAGGAGGCTCGCAATATTTTTTTAAACGTTGTTTTACCCGATCTGAAATATACTGCTGTTAATATCAACGATAATAGCATTGACGTTTGGGAAGAAGTCATGGGCCAGCATTTTTTTGTTAAAATTATTCAAAGTGCTGCTCTAAACCGGGGCACCGTAATGACGCGATATTTTCAACAAACCTCGGATATTTCAAAACTACAAAATGCTGCCACCTCAGTAAATGCAGAGCTTAGTCAGTTTTTTTCAACTGAAAAAAATTATATAGAATCTACTAAATTAAATTGGGGTGATAGACTTCACAACAAGTCCCAAAATTTAGACGTTGCTGTGATTCTCGGTGTTTTATATGCTGACATTGGTAGCGACTTAAGTTTCGAGCAATCATCAAATCTTGATTCTTGGACACTTGCCACTGCCGAAAAATTACGTAGCTCATTCGAGGCCATATATCCAATCAACAAAGCAGGGCTGCCCGGAGTATTAATTGGGCGTTACCCTGAAGATCATTATTTTGGTGGTAATCCGTGGCCAATCGCCACGTTATCACTAGCTGAGCTTTACTATAAAACCATTGAAAAATTAGAGCTAAGCGGACAGCTAAACGCAAACGAGCAAAATATTGGTTTTTTTAATCATCTACTTGATCTTGCAAAAGAACCCCCTATTAAAATAGGGGAAATTTTAAATCGCCACGACAGTAAATTTATAAATATAAAAAATACCCTTTTTATGGCCGCAGACGCCATAGTTTATCGAGTTCGTTATCATATGGGCACAGATGATGATCTTTATGAGCAACTTGATAAGTATACCGGGTATCTTACGGCACTGCCTCATCTAACTTGGTCTCATGCTGCATTTATTAATACGCTTTTAAAAAGAAAAAATATTTCTGAAAAATATTTTAATAAATCTCAAAACATATCCATATGCATAGGAGCATTAAGTGAACCAAAGTAGATTATTTGTATTATTATTAAGTTTTATCACTTGCCTTCATTTCGCTATTGAAGTGAAAGCTGAAAGCCCACAAGAGACAGATAGCGCATCTCACCTTCTCGTAGTTAAAACCGATGAACAACTAGAGACACGTTTTCATGAAATTGCACAGACATTTTCTAATAGCGGCACTGATGCTGTAGCACAAAGTATAGCCGCTGACTTAAATGATCCGAAAAAACTATCGGCCTGGCAGGATTTTGTAAGTTCTGGCAAAGCCCAAGTGATTTCGGTAAAGGTGCATCCAAACGAAGCTAAAGCTATCGCATGGATGAATAAACGTTTTGAGCGTATGGGTATTAATAATTTAAAACTTGAAGCTGCATTTGATTCTTCACTTGAAGATCCAACTTCCCTTCACGAAAAAGATATTAAAGGGCTTAAATGGATGCGCTACTTGGCTGGCCCAGGTGTTGCCGTAGCCGCAACAGTATTGAATTTACCCCACGGCGAGGCTGCGGCAGGGGATTATATGCTGCTAGTTATTCCCGGCATTGGAGTAGGGGTTACTACAGTTTTACTAGAACTACAGTTCGCATGGCCGTATTTAAATAATAAATTCTGGAAGCACGTCTGGAAGTTTGGCGGTCCAGTAATAGGTAGGGCTACCAATACAATGGTTAACTTTCTCTATGGTATGGCGCTTTATGGAGCTGGCGTTGGCGCTTCATACATACCAGTACTTTTTGGTGCAGAACCTGTGCCCTTTCAATCACTACCATATGTGCAGGCAATGACTGCTGCAGCTATAGGGGGACTTACCTTTCATATTGCTATGGGGCAATTTCAAACAGACCTCTCAACCGAAGAGGATCGTGGGTCTATAAAGGGTAAAACACGCTACGGTTTAGAAACTACCGGCGTAGTTGTTAATAACAGCGCACGAGTTTTGGATTGGGTGTATCCGGCAGGCCTTGGCACATGGGCACAAGGGTCTTTCTTTTTATTAAAAACACTGCCGCAGCTTTTAAAAACTAACGCTAGCTGGGCCATTGCCGACGATGAAGTAAGGAGCGTACTTGTTCCTGAATCAAAAAAATCTCGCGGATTTTTCTCACGATGCGGCGAATTGCTTAGCAAGTTTAATCTAATTAACCTGCCAGCCATGAGAAAATAGTTTCGCAATGCATAACGTTCTCTTTACTTAGCGCAAACTGAGAGTACTATTCGTCTCTAACAAATGAGGTTCTAATGTCTGAAGATATGAAAAATGAACTTGAGCGCCTACGCGCTGAAAACGAAGCCCTTAAAAGTAAAAAACAAGATCGCGGTCAGCTTTCGATGCGTGTTAGTGAAAAGGGCGCTGTTTCAATATACGGAATGGGTCGTTTTCCGGTAACCCTTTATAAAGAGCAGTGGCTAAAACTTCTCAGTATCACGGGTGAAATTAAAAAATTTATCGAAGATAATGACTCAAAACTTAAAACCAAAGAGTAAATAATTAAAAGTAGAACTAGTTTTTTCGAATAGCCTCATAAGCCATTCGAAAAAACTCATGTGAGTCTTCTTCACAACTAGTAATTACTTCGGTATAGGTTTTTTCAACTTGCTCTAGTGAGCTACCTGCTGCAATACCAAGTACCTCGTAGGCATCAAAATCATGCCCATTAAATTGAAATATAACGTTAAGTCGACGCTCGTGCCTATTTGCTGCCTCAGGAGCGTTTTTGAAATCTGGCAGTGGCTGCAACTTATCACGAGGTTGAGTTTCGCGCAGTTTAAGCCGGCTTGGTGCCCGCTTGGGGCGCCAGATAAAATAAACAATCAGCAGCAAAACCACTAACCCATTAAAATACAAAAATTGTAGTATCTTAGGGTCCATGATAAGTATTTTTTCCTGAGGAGTTAAGCATGTCAATGAACCCTTTTGAACATCAGGCCCCTATACCAGGAATTACTAACATTATTATAGTTGGCTCTGGTAAGGGCGGAGTAGGAAAATCGACTGTTGCTGCAAATATAGCTCTAGCTTTAAAGGCAGAAGGTAAGCGGGTCGGCCTTCTCGACGCCGACATCTATGGCCCTTCAGTGCCGCGCATATTTGGCGCTATAAATCAACCGCCAGTCACAGGTCCAGATAGCAAAATAGCTCCTATTGTTAGACATGGGTTAAAGTTAATGAGCATGGGCTTTCTGATTAATGAAAATCAAGCCGTGGTATGGCGTGGACCAATGCTTTTTAAAGCCATTGAACAGTTTTTTCATGATGTCACTTGGGGAGAACTTGATTATTTAGTTATCGATCTACCACCTGGCACCGGAGATGTAGCTCTCACTATAGCACAAAAAGTGCCTGTTACCGGAGCCATAGTTGTCTGCACTCCACAAAATTTGGCTTTAGTGGATGCAAAAAAAGCCATCGATATGTTCAAGCAAATTAAGGTGCCAATAGTGGGTGTAATTGAAAACATGGCCCACTTCACACCACCTGGTACAAAAGACAAAATTGCGTTATTTCCAAAAGGTGATCTAAATATTTACCTCGATGCAAACGGTATAAAAAAAATTGCCGAAATACCATTTGATCCGCAAATTGGTTTAGCTATTGAGGCAGGTATGCCGAGCGTCATTAGCGCATCAGAAAGTGATATATCTAAAATTTTCAGTAAAATTGCTAAAGAAGTAATTAGTTTGGAATAATAAGCTCAGCACCAACGAAAATTTTCGATCGTTGACGTAAACTATTTGCCTGGGCAATTTCTTTTATAGACGTGCCATATTTACGAGCAATAACAGAAAGATTTTCACCACTACGCACAACATGTACTTTACCGTTATCAGCAACCTGGCTATTTGATTTTAATATTGTTTTTGATTTATATTTACGACTCAAGCTCGCTGTCTTACGAATATTATTACGATAGGTTCTATCGTTTCTCTCGCTACTAACTTTTCTACTCACTGCTCCTGGGCTATCAGGTACTTTAATTTTCTGACCGACTCTAATCATACCACGACGAGAAAACTCATTTAGATCTCGCAATCTCGCTATGGTCGTGCGATAATGCTGAGCAATTTGAGAAAGCGTATCCCCTCGTTTAACTTTATAATAGTCAAATTCAGCTACATATATATGTGGAGCATCTGTGATAATTTTTGGCATTACCGCAATCGTTGCCTCTTTCATTCCTATAGGAATTCGCACAGCGTTTACGCGATCATTGTACACCGGTACGTAATCACTTTTATATCTAGGGTTCATTAACTTTAATTCTTGAAATCCCAAATTTAATTCTTTTGCCAAAAGCTCTAGGCTTATAGGTTTATCAATTACAACTGTATCAAAACTAAACGCTGCCTGAAAATTAATATCTGTAAAACCATATTTAGCCGGGTCTTTAGCGATAAGAACTGCTGCTATATACTTTGGAACATAGTTGTCAGTTTCACGGGGCAGTGCTTTTTGATGCTTCGTGAGCTCCCAAAAATCTCGAGTTTGATATTTCATAACAGCTCGTTGAATTCGCCTCTCACCTGCATTGTAGGCGCACATAGCTAAGTTCCAATCTCCAAATAAGCTATATAACGAATCAAGATAATTAGCCCCTGCCTGCGTTGAAAGAATCGGATCACGCCTTTCATCCACAAATTGATCTATTCGCAAATTGTAACGGCGCCCTGTTTCACGTATAAATTGCCAATACCCTACAGCACTTGCGTGTGAAAATGCTGTTGGGCTAAATCCAGACTCAATCATAGCAATATAGGCAAGCTCGTCTGGCATTCCTCTTTCGCGAAAAGCCGCTTTCATTAGCGGAATATAACGCGCCGAACGCTCTAGATAAATGTGCATGTATTTACGCCCGCGGCCAGTAAAATAATTAATCCACTGTTCTACTTTTTGGTTATGGTCTAGCACTACTGTTCCGTATTGAGACGAAGGCTTATAACCCTCTTCAGGCACATTTCCTGAAATATCACTAAGTGGCTGCTCTCTATTTGTTTTTAGTGAAGCACATCCAGCTGTTAACAAGCACAAAACCGCAAATGGTAACACCACGCCGACATAGTAATTTTTTCGCACATTCCCCATATAAATAGTCTAAGCAAAAAATCTGTAGTTTCAACTATAAAAAGCTTCTAGAACTAGCTTTCTTCGTTAAACTTCCATATAGGATCTTTGAGCTCAATCTCAATTTTACTAGCGTTTAAATCGTTACTTTGGTCGAGAAGTTTGTACACCAAATAGTTGCGCAATATAGCTTTCACGTAATTACTTGTCTCAAACCAAGGCAATTCATCAAGCCATAGTTCGCTAACTGGTTCAAAAGACATATTTTTCTCTAAATTATCAAGATCATGCCTCGCTCTTAGCCAGCTGCGCAGATTGCCTATGCCTGCATTGTAGGCAGCAAGGGCCATAGGCACATTTTCATTTAAAAACCGCAAACGACGATTAAGATAATAAGTGCCAATTCGAATATTAATATTTGGCTTAAGTAGATCTGTGTTATCTGAAATCTTAATTTTCAAATCTCCTGCTATTTCTTTAGCCGTAACCGGCATTAATTGCATAAGACCTAACGCACCAGCTGTACTTTTAACATCAATTTGAAAAGAACTTTCTTGTTTTATTAAAGAAAGAATAAGCTGTTTAGAAATTTTAGTTCTTTTAGATTCGCTAGAAATTTCTTCAATAAAAATTTCAGGATAAGCTAATTTTAACGTCGATATTGTCATTAATGAAGGGTCAAGCGTCAACGCACGGTTAATTAAACTAGCTGAATTATAATAATCCCCTACATAGTTCATAATATATGCTAAGATCAGTTTGCCTTCTGCTTCAGAAGGCTCTTCAATAACACTTAGCTCGATTTGTGCCTCTTTAAGCCAGCCGGCCTTGTTTAATAACAAAAATCTTTTCCAGGCAGCGTTTTCACTTTTTGTTAGAGAAAATATCCACTGGGGGCTTTCTTTGAGATTTTTATCGATAGTGAGTTTGTTATTGTTTAGCTCGCTACGCGCGCGTAATGCAAAATAACTAATTGGATATTTTTTTATAAGTTTTCCAGCAATTTCATTGGCTTTTTCAGATTGCAATTTTTTCTGTGATCGCCATAGCCAATAAAGAGACGATATTTCAAAATCAGAATTATTTGTAAGCTGTAAAAAACGCTCAAAATGATTTGCCGCATCGGCATATTGGGTCTTACGAAAATTTAATAAACCTAAACGATAATTAGACTCTATGGCTGCTGCTGTACCTGAGTGCTCACGAACTATTTTTTTTAAATATTCTTCAGCTTTGTCAAAATTGGCTCCGTGATAAGCAGAAAATGCCGCTAGCTGCAAAACTTTTGTCGATAAAGGTTGCCCGCCTAACTGCGCCAAACTGTCTGAAGCTAGTGCTAACGCATCTTCAAATTTTTCTCTGACCACTAGTGCTTGCGCCCAATCATAAAGTCTTTGCGCATCAGCTTTGCGCATTTCAGCCAAACCCTTATCTTTTAAATTGCGATATTTCTCATCGTT
>MEPT01000105.1:26938-27098 GCA_001769925.1 Bdellovibrionales bacterium RBG_16_40_8 | reverse complement strand
AAATACTAAGAATATTTTTAGCTGCTTCGTCGCTTCTTTCACTGCCCGGATAATCATGAATAAGCTTTATGCCGTCTTCTATCGCTGCCATAAGATCGCCGCTTTTGATAGCTTCTTTCATTCGCGAAACAATGCTTAGCTCTTCAGCGGTTGCCCCTAT
>MEPT01000105.1:26586-26904 GCA_001769925.1 Bdellovibrionales bacterium RBG_16_40_8 | reverse complement strand
TTCAGCTAAGCTTTTTGCAAAAAAACCCTTTGATCGCGAAATATTCTGTTGAGCTAAACTAAGCTCACCGGCAAGCCTGTATAATTTAGCTTTTTCAGCTCTATCAAGCCAATTTTTTACTAAAATAAGTTTATCTATATGCGGCCAAGCAGTATTGCGATTTAATTTTAGCTCATATTCAACCAACGCCAGTGTGGCGTCTACAAGTTCAGACTGTAGTAGTTTTACCGAAGGGCCGAATAAAAGTCCTTCTAAATTTTTCTCCCAAACCTTATCTACGATCTCTGTAAGTACCTTGTATGATTCTATGTCTTTAAT
>MEPT01000105.1:26223-26529 GCA_001769925.1 Bdellovibrionales bacterium RBG_16_40_8 | reverse complement strand
TTGGTTCCTGAAGAAAGACACTGCTTATAATCTTTTGAATCTAAGGCTTTTTTAAGCGCTACGAGCTCCTTGACGTTGCTACTCAAGGTTAATTTATCGTTTAGCGCTACCTTTAGCGTGACCAGATCTGCTGCCCAAAGCTTCGGCAAATAAAGAAAAAAAATAAAAACAACTATTCTCACACGCGCTCAGATTCGGTCTCAGTAGCAGTAAAATCATATTTTGCTGCCAAATTTAATATTTTCTCTGTTTCATATAACAGTTTTTTAAGCTCGTTCTTGTCACGAAGTTTACCGGCCACGCCAT
>MEPT01000105.1:26072-26170 GCA_001769925.1 Bdellovibrionales bacterium RBG_16_40_8 | reverse complement strand
GCCACATCACGTTTAAAACTTGGCGGCGACTTATCAACAAGTTTATCGAATTCAAACCCAGCGCCACCAAGACCTGCAATTTCACCCAGCACTGTACT
>MEPT01000105.1:25866-26029 GCA_001769925.1 Bdellovibrionales bacterium RBG_16_40_8 | reverse complement strand
GCTTCTATATGCACAAGCCGCTTTTTTATTAAATTTTTAAGATCATCTTTTTTCTCACGTTTACCGACTTCGCTATAGCCATAAAAACCAAGTCCAAGTGCTGAAAATGCAAAAAGCAGTCCCCATGCGCCCATCTGCTGTGCCAGCGTAAACCCAGACGATT
>MEPT01000105.1:23621-25847 GCA_001769925.1 Bdellovibrionales bacterium RBG_16_40_8 | reverse complement strand
ACTAGGTAATATTAATTTTTTCTCAATTTGCTTTGAATCAGTTAATTGCATTTGTTCAGATGGAATCGAGCTGTTTATGTCACCTGGTTGCACTAGAACAGTTATTTCATTTGTTAATTGTGTATAATATTTTTTTTGCTCTGGGTTAAAAAAAGCAAATTCAAGTTGCGGTATTTTCAGCTCAACCGCCGACTTTGGCACAAGCAATGTCTCAAACTCTTTATAACTTCGTCCATTAGGAAAAAATTTCATCTCAGATTTTGTATCGTAAACTTGAACTGAACTCGCAATACTCAACTTCGGAAAATCGATCATTTTAGCATTACCATGTCCCTCTATTCGAACTTTTAGCGTAACTGGAGTGTTAGCTTTAACTGTGCTAACATCAGTCTTTGCGCTAACTGTAAATTCGCCTACTCCACCAGTAAAATTTTCGGGCCTATCAGAATCAGGTAACGCCAACACCGTAATTGAAATAGCTTCACTTTCTTTTACAACCTGTGTCTCTTGAGGAAATCCTATAAAGCTTTGACCAATTACGCGACACTTTGCTTTATATGAGTCAATCTTTGCTGATCCAGACTTGATCGGAAATAAAGCATAGCTTGCTAAAAGAGCTTTTTGATACTGAACCCCATTTATAACTTCAGGGCGAAAATTAAGACGTGTAGCAAGTTCGATGTCTTCTTTCCAAAAACCTGTTAGCTCGGGGTATTTAAGAGTATCAATATCTGCAATCTGTGCGCGCGTAACCAAATACCAACTGGCAGTAATCTGTTCGCCCTGATAAACTTTGTCTTTATCTACCTCGACGTGAATAAAATAAGCATCATTAGTATTCACTGGTCTTTCACCACGAGTACCTGGTCGCTGGTGTCGGCGCAAAAGTTGTGAAAATAAATCTTCTTCAAAATTATTTATATCATCTCCATCATCTTCTAATTGCGGAACTTGACTATTTTGCGCGTTAGATGGCCCTTGCGGCGCCCTAGAACTAACTTGAATTTGTATAGGATTTGTTCTGAGAACTTGCCCATTAACCACTACTTCGGCAGCCCCAATAGTGAAATTACCCTCTTGATTAGCTGAAAGCATATAATTAAAGTTTTGAGTTCGTTGAGTTTGTACCTGGCCGTTGACAAATGTTCCGCGCATTTCGCTACCTGACCATGTGCTGACTATATCAAAACCCTTTAGATCTGGGAGTCGTGGCTGATCAAAACTAGTAGACCCAGTTGCTGAAATTGAAATGCTGTATGTGAAAGTGTCGTCTGGTCGCATTTGATTGCGATCTACTGTAGCCTTCACATTGACATCTGTAGCATGCACGATGCCACTAGCAAAAAAAACGCTAGTGCAAATAATCAATAAAAATAAACTAAAAATATTACCAATCTTTATCAGGGGTGGACTCCTTACCTTTTGATCCATACTCAAGTGCGCGAATTTTCGCCTCTTGTGATTTTAACTCTTCTAATATTTTTCGCACGTCCTCTTTAGTCAAATTTTCTCCTTTAAACTTAGGTTTTTCTTGCTGCTTTTGTTCACTGGGGTCTTGATTCGGGTTGTCACGGGGGTTCTGCCCTTGTCCCTCTTGATCGTTTTCATCATTTTTTTTGCCCTCACCTTTGCCGCCTTTGCCCTTACCCTTGCCAGCGTCCCCTTTTAGAAGAAGCTCGATGTTCGTACGGACTTCTTGCGAATCAGGATTAATGTCTAGCGCCGCCTGATAGTGTTTGAGAGCTAAATCAATATTATAATTTTGTGCAGCAGCATTACCAGCATTAAATTGCGCAGCAAACTGTAGCTCCTTAGGTAACGCCGGCAAACGCAACACTGATTCATACTCTTTTAAAGCTTTTTCAAATTTGGGGTTAGGTTCTTCGCTTTCTTCATTTTGTTTTTTGTCTTGCTGACCATCAAATTCAAAAGTCCGACCTAAATTTAAATGTAAAATAGGATTAAATGGATCATCAACCATAGAGTTTAAAAAACTCTCTTCAGCTTTATCTACTGCCTTATTCTGTAGATGATGCACTCCCTTATTGTTACGGTAAATACTTTTTATTTCAGCAGAAGCAATGGCTGAACATGAGAATATGAAAATAAATATACTAAAAAAATACTTATTCACTTTCTACCTCAAAACGACCGCGCCACAGACGAGTTTTTGCCTTGCGTTCACCCAACCAGAGTTCTAACAAAGCGAAAAATAGTGCAAAAATA
>MEPT01000105.1:21687-23606 GCA_001769925.1 Bdellovibrionales bacterium RBG_16_40_8 | reverse complement strand
ATTCAAATTGAGATTTTTTAAGTTTTTCAATATCAGCTCGCAGAGATTTTATTTGATCACCATGAAAATTAACATGGTAAAATGCGCCGTCTCCTAACCTTGCTAATTCTTTAAGAACTGTGCCTTTTGTTTTAGATAATATAACTTGACCATCTTTGCCACGCTTATATCCACGCAACACACCTTGTTGGTCGTGCAAAGGTATAGCCCCGCCCTCTTCAGTACCAAACCCTAATGTAAAAATATGAATGCCATCTTTTGCTAGCAGTTTGGCCTCTTCTAATGCCCCTGGCTCATTATCTTCACCGTCAGAAACAATCACCACCGCTCGCGTCACTTGCACATCTTCATTCTCGCCCATGCCCCCACGATTAAATGCTTCGCGTGCCTCTTTTAGGGCTTTGGTGAAATTTGTTCCTTGCGTAGAAACAGCATCGATATTCAGAGATTCAAGGTACATTTTAATAGCTTCTTGATCTGTAGTCATAGGCGAAAGAAGAGCCGCTGACCCCGCAAAGGCCAGAAGCCCCATTCGATCACCACCAGAAAGATCAACAAAACGAAGAAGTTCTGTTATCGCTACCCTCATTCTACTTGGTCTTACATCTTCGGCTAACATAGAATTCGAAACATCACATAAAAGAAGAATCTCAATACCCTCATTTTTTACTTGCTGTCTGCCCTGTCCTAGCTGCGGGCGAGCATTTGCAACAATTAATAGCGTAAGCGCAAGAAGTTCGAGTCGTCTCTTCCATTTACGTTTTTTTGTTGAAACCGATGAGGTTAAATATGGACGAAGCTTTTCGTTAAGATTTTTGTTTAGTAAATTAATTGAGCGCTTGAGAAGGATTTTTGTAAATATATAAAACATAGGTATCAGCCAAAGAAAATAAAGTAAATGCGGCGATTCAAAACGAAAATTACTCATGGCAACCTTCTAAGCCATGTCTGGCCAACTAACATACTAAACCCATAAATTAAAATGGCATAAAATAAATAATGCTGAAAAAGTTCAGTATATCGAGTGAACTTATCTGTAGAGATTTTTGTTTTTTCAAGTTGATTAATTTCTTGAAAGGCTTGCTCTAGAGCATTACCTGATGTTGCTCGCCAAAATTTACCGTCAGTATCTCTAGCAAATTTTTGTAGCAATTCTTCATTCACTTTACTGTGAATTGGCCTATACTGTTTTATTTTGCGACCATTTAGGTCAGTCATAGTAATTGGAAGTCGCGCTTGGCCATCTTTACCCATACCGATTGAATATATTTTAAAACCAAATCCTTTAGCTATTTCAAGAGCTGTCTCTGGCGCAATCGTACCGCTATTATTTTCTCCGTCAGTCATAAAAATAATAATACGTGACTTTGCAGTTGATTCTTTAAGCCGTGCTGATGCATTAGCCAGGGCGACTCCTATGGCTGTTCCCATTTTTATATTTCGCGAAATTTCTACTTTCTTTAAATTATCTAAGAGAAGTGTATAGTCTAAGGTGAGCGGAACACGAGTATAAGACTCGCCTGAAAATACAATTAAGCCAATACGATCTGACGTTCGATCCTTGATAAACTCAGCGATCATTTGCTTAGAAGACTCCATACGGTTTTCAGGTAACATGTCTTCAATCAACATTGAATCTGAAATATCTAGCGCGATAATAATATCAATACCTTCGACGTTACGACGAATTTTAGTATTAGCCTCTTGCGGTCTTGCAATAGCTAGAGCCACAAAGCAAAGTGAAATTACTTTTAGCAGCAGTGGCAGCTCACTTAACTGAGCTCGCAGCCCTCTATGAACGCTTTGAATATTTTGTAGTGCGCTGAAATAAAGTGTTGCTTGTTTTTTACGTCGCCACCAAAGTCGATATACTAAAAGCGCTATCACTAGTGGAATTAAAATAAATGCCCACGGCGAAT
>MEPT01000105.1:19467-21652 GCA_001769925.1 Bdellovibrionales bacterium RBG_16_40_8 | reverse complement strand
TCTATTTTTTCTACTACTTGCCTTGAAAGAAAAGATAAATCTTCACAATCTTTAATCTTAACTTTTGCCAGATCTTTTTTTGCCTTAGTCAATTCAAATAAAATTCGTCGCAAATCAGCTTTATGTACTTCGTAGATATCGCGATGACTATGCTCTATTTCTTTAAGTACACGCCAGTCAGCAACTTGTAGTGCTGGCACGACAAGTTCACGTATAAGGTATAAACGAAAATCTTCGTCAAGTTTTTGTACCAACGACTGTGCATCTTCATCACTTTTCAAGTCATCAATTTTTCTTGAAATCTTACGCATATCGCGACTGAATTGATTAAAGGGCGAAAGCATTGTGGCGTATTTTTGTAAATCTTCGATTAATTTTTGTCTTTTTCGTCGGCGATAGAAAAGACTGCCTAATATACCTAAAACGATTACAACGAAAAATACAATCGCCAACCAAAACCATAATGGATAATTAATAAGATACGGCCCAACAGACGCAAACGGCTCTTCTGTTGGCTTTTTTGGGTCTAAAATTGAGTTAACCTGCCAAGAAATAGCACTTGTTGTAACCGTGGTTGTACCATCTGTTATGGTGAGTGTTTGATCTTTGTAATCGCCAGGCTTATATCCAGCAACAATAAATTTGAAATTTTCTGATGAAGATTCTTGTCTATGCAGTATATAAAGCGTGTACTGGTCTTCATCTTTTGCAAAATTTAACTGAGCATTATCTTTTAGTGCCGAGCTCATTTGTCCATCGCAAACGAGCAAAAATTTATCACCTACGCGAAGCGGCTGTGAGTTATTTTCACCGGATCTTTCAATCTGGCAGCTCACTTCGTTCATCAGTGACTCCGCCTTTTATTTCGCTTACGAAAATATGCTATTAAGGGGTCGGCAAAGTCATCTGTTGTAGGTATTTCTATTTTTTCAACCTGGGCTTTTGTTAGAAGTCGCTCGCGTTCATCAATAAGTTTTTTCATGTGCTTCTCATAGGCCAAACGAAAGCTGCGCGATGATGTATCTACAGTTATAACTTCTTCAGTTTCTGCGTCTTCAAGTTCAATTAAACCTACATTAGGCATCTCACGCTCTGCCTGGTCACGAACAACACAAGCTATCAAATCATGTTTACGGCCTATTTGACGTAACGCTTGATCATAATTATTATCTAGAAAATCACTAAAAATAAATACGGTAGAACGCTTTCGCAACATTGCCTGTAAATATTCAAGGGCAACACTTATTTTTGTCTTTTTACTTCTAGGCTTAAAATAATAGAGATCGCGTAATATTCGGTAAACATGCCCTCGACCCTTTTTCGGCGGCACGTAATGCTCTACCTGATCTGAAAATAAAATAAGGCCGACGGGGTCATTATTTTTAACCGCTGCAAAACTTAGAATCGCTGCCAAATGAGTAATGACCTCTCCTTTTAAATATGATTTTGTCCCAAAATTTTCTGATCCGCTTACGTCGACCACCAACATCAATGTTAGCTCGCGTTCTTCGTCAAATTTTTTTATATAAGGTTTACCCATGCGTGCGGTCACAGGCCAAGAAATTGCTCGTATATCATCACCAGGGCTATATTCACGAAATTCTGAAAATGTCATCCCCTGGCCCTTAAAAGCTGAATGATACTCTCCCGCAAAGAGGTTATTCACCAGTTTGCGCGTCGAGAGCTCGAGAAGTTTAACCTTCTTGAGAATCTCGGCAGGTAACGTCACTTATGGCACCTCAATATGATTTAATACTTCTTTGATTACATCTTCAGATTTTAAATTTTCTGCTTCGGCCTCATAAGTTAAAATTAGCCGATGGCGTAACACATGATAGGCAATTGATTTTACATCATCTGCTGTTACATACCCACGCCCTCGCAAAAAAGCCTGTGCCTTAGACGCTCGGGTGAGCGAAATTGTGGCTCGAGGAGAAGCCCCTACCTGAATTAAATTTTCCATAGAAGCAAGCCCGTATGCTGCAGGTTCACGAGTAGCCATCACGATTTCGACAATATAATTTTTTAATTTTTCATCTAGATAAATCATGTCTACACGACCGCGGGCTTTCATTAAATCTTCTCTTGATATAATGGCCTCAATATTAGGCTGCCTATCTCTAGACATGCGGTTTAAAATTTCCATCTCTTCTGATTTTTTAGTATACACAACCATAACCTTGAA
>MEPT01000105.1:19336-19457 GCA_001769925.1 Bdellovibrionales bacterium RBG_16_40_8 | reverse complement strand
TCCCCTCCTGTTCTAGTGGATTCTGTGTGGCTAAAACCAAAAATGGGGCTTCAAGCTTATAAGTGGTATCACCAATCGTAACTTGTTTTTCAGCCATGGCCTCAAGAAGTGCCGACTGCAC
>MEPT01000105.1:11192-19309 GCA_001769925.1 Bdellovibrionales bacterium RBG_16_40_8 | reverse complement strand
AGCCAAAATTATATTGGTGAAAATTGGTCCTTTTTTAACACGAAAATCTCCGTTTTTTACATCATAAATCATCGTGCCGATTAAGTCTGTTGGCAAAAGATCAGGTGTAAATTGAATACGCTGAAACCCTAAATGAATGGCCTGCGCTACAGACGAAATAGTTAACGTCTTTGCTAGCCCTGGCACACCTTCAAGCAGAATATGACCACCGGTAAGAAGCCCCATTAATATCGCCTCAAGCATTTCTTTTTGGCCGACAATAACTTTTGAAACTTCTTTTAGTGTACGGTCTATAAATTGGCTTTCTTGTTTGATGGCCTCATTAAGGGCCATTATGTCCAAGCTCACGCTTTTGCTCCTTTAATTGTGAATCACTACTTGCAAATTTAGATCTGTAGTCTCTTATTTTCAAAGCAATTAACGCACTCAAGCAAGCAGAATTCTACACTTTTTTTAAACTCCGTTAAGAGTTACGATATCGCTGTATGAGATCCGTCGCTAAAGCTTGGGCCTTTTTGGCTGCCATGTCATTAACGTTAATTGTCTTGGGGCATCATTATGGTGGTCGCGAGGGGTTGTTGTTTGCGCTTACCGTTGCTCTGGGAATTAACTCTTTTGTATATTTTTATGAAGATCGTCGCGTGCTGTCACTTTTTCAGGGCAGAGAATTAGAGGGTCAAGATAGTTTTGGCCTTAGAGAAATGGCGCGCCGTTTAGCTGTAAAATGTCGTGTGCCTACACCACGCATTGTGCTACTTGAAAGTAATTCTCCGCAAGCTGGAGTTGTGGGACGCGGCATAACCCATGGCACCATTATCTTAACTAACGGCTGCCTTGAAAAGTTCTCCCATGCTGAAATTGAAGCCATTATCGCCTATCAAATTGCTAACATTCGTCTTTTGAACACATTGACCTTTGCTGTTGGCAGTTTCATTATGTCATTTAGCTTATTTATAACAGAAACATTAGACGCTGCATTTCGCCTATTACTTGTCGAGAAAAGAAACCCACAATTTTTTATTTCAAATATTATTACAAGAATTACCGCCCCTTTTATTGGTTTTATATTGCGCCTTTCAATAAGGCCATCATTCTACCAAGCAGCCGATACCCTTGCGGCACAATTAATTGGCGATCCGAAAATGTTGGCTACTGCTTTATGGAAGCTTGAATCCTATGCTGAAACGCTACCATTTACAGTACCTATGTCTACAGCTCATATGTTTGCAGTAAGTCCGCTAACCACACTACGCTGGGCACGATATTTTATCGCGCAACCACGACCATCAGAACGTATACGTAAAATTATAGGCTATTACCCAGTTTAAAGTTGCTACAAAACTTGACGACTTTGTATTTTTACCATTAAATTCCAGCAAGATGAATACTGATTCTCAGGCGCTTGAGGCCACATTTTCTACGTTAGTTATATCTATTGCGTCATCAGCGGTAGTGCACCTTGGTTTAGAAAAAAACCCTCAAACCGGTAAACTTGAAAAAAACTTAAACATTGCCCAATACAGCATTGATCTACTTGTTTTATTAAAAGATAAAACTCGCAACAATCTCACCGAATCTGAAAAAAATTATCTCGACGCCATTATTCAAGACTTACAAATGAAGTTCGTTCAAGCCAAATAGTCTTTAATTCAGGAGGCCTTATGAGCCAATTATTTAAGAGCATAGTTTTAGCGCTGGTATTAACTACATCAATCTCAAATTTTAAAATAGATGAGGCCTCTGCGGCATCAGACAATTCTCAGAAAATGAATTTGGGAGAACCTCTACCGGCAAATATGTTTATTGAGTTAGCTAAAATTATTAACCCAACGGTTGTTAATATTTCGACCTCAATACTGCCGCAGCAAAGACAAATGCGCAGGGGATATCCGCAAGATCCGTTCTTTGACATGTTTGAGCAGTTTATGGGCCCGCAAATGCAAGCACCACTTCGCCCACAACAAGGTCTTGGCACGGGTTTTATAATTCGTTCAGACGGGCTAATTCTGACAAACAATCATGTCGTTGAAAATGCTGATATAATTAAAATACAGCTTTCAGAAAATGATCGTGCCTTATACACCGCTGAACTTATCGGTCGCGATAAACGCTCTGATCTAGCACTAATTAAAATAGATGCAAAAAAGCCACTGCCAGCAGCAAAATTTGGCAGCAGCAAAAGTTTACAAGTTGGCGAGTGGGTTGCTGCGTTCGGAAATCCCCTTGGACTAGGGCATACTACAAGTAAGGGTATTATTTCTGCAATTGGTCGCGAAATTGGCGAACTCAATCGCTTTCCATTTATACAAACTGACGCCAGTATTAACCCAGGCAACTCAGGCGGCCCTTTGGTAAACTTAAAAGGCGAAGTTGTAGGCGTTAACACTGCTATAGCGGCCAACAGTCAAGGCATCGGTTTTGCCATTCCAATTGATGAAGCTAAAACTGTAATCGCCTCCTTAGAAAAAGAAGGTGTTGTTAAACACGGATTTATCGGTGTTAACATGTATCCTTATCCTATAAATCCGCAGGCGGCTCAAGAAATGGGGCTACCAAGAACAAACGGCATGCTTATTGTTGGAGTAATTGAAGGCAGTCCCGCTGAAAAGGCTGGGTTCAAAGAGTATGACTTTATCATTAAATTTAATGGGCAAGATGTCGACTCTGCCAAAGATTTCAGTAACATGATTGCCGATGCCGACGTTGGTAAAACATATAAAATTGAATATATCCGTGATGGCAAAACTCGCACCACAAACGTAATACTTGAAGAATCGCCTGATGATAAAAAACAATCTAGCGCAAAAAAGAAAACCTATCGCGGGCAGCGCGCACCGTTTGATCTTGGCTTTACAGTAACTAATTTCTCTCAAGAACTTGAAAAAGAGTTTGGCCTATCCAGACCACGCAAGGCCTACCCTGTGGTTATTGACGTTGACTATGATGGCCCTGCAGCCAAAGCTGGACTCGGCGTAGGCGATATAATCATCGATGTTAATAGAAAAGAAGTTACAAAAGATACTGATGTTTTAAAACAATTAAAAAATAACCAAATAAATTCGCTAAGAATATTACGCGGCGAATACCTGACTTTGATTTATATAAATCCGAGTAAAAAAAGCTCGAAATAACTTAAACTCTACCAACCTCAAACTTTTTTATAGCTGAGGCTTATAATGCTCCATTATTCCGCCGCACAGGCTCACGGCACTATTTTTATTATTTTTATTCATAATTTTTGCAGCCTGCACTGAGCGCGCGCCTGACTTACAATAAAAAACAATTCGCGACGAAACCTTAGAAAGATCTGGAAGTTCGTTTTCAATAAATTTTGAAAGGGGCCAGTTTATCGCTCCAGGAATATGGCTTTCCTGCCACTCTTTAACCTCTCGTACATCTACCAAAAAATCATCTGGCTTAATATCAGAGATTTCTTCAACCGAAACCTCATAAGATACACACCTGTCATACTTATCCATAGCAATTGCGCTAAGATCAGCGTTTTTCGAGCATGAAGTACAATCGACATTTTTTTTGATCTGCCATTCACCAGAGTTAGACAGGCCAAACATGCGAAGCCTTCCGTATTCTGGCGCAAGTGGGTGCTGAGATATTTTACCGGCAACAAGATAACGAATTACCTCTAGTGCTTGTGCCGAGCCAACAAGACCTGCAATCGCACCTATAACACCAGCTTGGGCGCAATTTGCCACAAAGTACTTAGGCGGTGACGGGCGAAAACATCGATAGCAAGGACCTTGTTTTGACCAAAAAGTCGCTACTTCGCCATCAAACCCAGAAATCGCTCCATACACAAAAGGGATTTCATACTTCACACAAATATCATTAATTAAAAACTTGGTTGTGAAATTATCAGTGCCATCAACAACAATATCATGCTGACAAATTAATTCTTCAGCAAGACTAAGATCAAGAAACTTATCATGAGTAACGATCTCTATATCAGGATTAAGTGCTTTTAGACGTTGAGCGGCGACTTCAACTTTTCTTCTTTCGACGTCTGCATTAGAAAATAATATTTGTCTTTGCAGATTTGAAAGTTGAACAAAGTCTCCATCTACCAAGGTTATTCGGCCAACTCCTGCAGCTGCTAAATATTGAGTACTTGCCGCCCCAAGGCCGCCCACCCCAATACACAAAACTTTGCCGGATGATATCTTACCCTGCCCCTCAACACCAATTTCTGGCAAAATAATCTGTCGGGCATATCTTTTTTGATCCATTACAACTTATTCCTTTTTTTAGTAAATGCATCGATTTCAAACACTACTAACATTTCGTTTTTACCAATAGTAAGTTTTCGGCGGCACTCAAGCTCATCTTTGGTTTTGCCATTAATCATTAATTCAAGATTAGTTCTTGGTATGCCTAGGTAAATGTCATACTCGGAACTTGTTAACGTAAAATTATCAGATAAAAATACCCCAAACGAGAATCTTTGTGATGGGTTATAAAAAATTTCATCATCTATTCGTGAGCTGACAAGAAGTTTCGAAGCCTCGTCTTTAGTTATGCGAAGCCTAATTTCGTCACGAGAAAGTCGAATGTTCATCATTAAACCTCTGCCACTCAATTGGGGTATTGACATTAGCCAGCTTGTTTTCTTCATAGCAAGTAAGAGCAGATGCCCCGACTTGCTTTAAAAAACTTTGCACTGAACACTTAGCAAGAGATTTAGTTTCTTTTACCATCTCTGCAAGAACTTTTTCTGCTTTATGCGAGTATATAAATCCGCATGGCAGCTCAGATGGCAAAAAATGTGCGGCGGTATTTTGCTCGAGAGCTTGCAAAATTTGCTTCATAAGTGAAATTTCAAGTAAAGGCATATCTACAGGCACAACAATAACATTGTCGCCAAAATTAAGTACCCCTCGTGATTGTAGCTCAGTCGTAACAGAATAAATACCACCAATAGGGCCGCGCTTGTCGACTTTATCATGAATTGCAGCAGCATGATCATACTTACCACTAATCCAAACATTAGACTCAGGCACTAATAAATCAGTTTTAAAAAGTTCAAATCTATTTTCAAGAAGAGTAGTGCCACCAATATGCAAAAGCGCTTTATCTTCACCCATACGCAGAGACTGGCCCCCTGCTAATAAAATAATATGAGTTTTTTTAGCAGCTGTTTTTGCATGACAACACAACGTGTGCCCTCTGACCCATTCAGTCTCACCGTCAGTATAGAATTCTTTCTTCCAGATAGGAGCACGTACTTTAATTTGTTCAATTATGTAACGAGAAGCCTGATAAGACTCATCACGATGCGGGCTACCCACAGCAACAACAATGCTTGACTCGCCGACTTTAAGTGACCCCACTCTGTGAACAACAACAAATCTTAAATCACTACCCCATTGTTTTTCGGCTTCAACGCAAATCTCTAAAAATATGTTCTCTGCTAACTCTTGAAAGGCATCATAGCTTACCGAAATTACTTCTTTGCCAAAGTTATGATTACGAACATTACCGATAAAAATATTTTGAGCCCCATGCCGACCATCAGCAAGCTGCGATATAATCTCTTCTAGACCAATGGGGTTTTGGACAATTTTACATATTGGTTGCAATCTTAACCTCCACACACTGGTGGCAAGATAGCTAAAACATCGCCATCACTTACTACAGATTCACTTTTTAAAACTGATTTTTTATCAGCAAATGCAGAATCAAAAAGTAGTCCATCATCTCTAAAATTTGGGCAAATTTCACGAAGCTTAATTAGAAGCGCTTGACGAAGCTCATCTATCGATAACGATTTTTCAATCGGTACTTCAATATTCTGCCCGTTTCCGTATCTTCTAAAAGCACCATACAAATTAACCACTACCTTACCCATATATCTCCTCATTATTTACTTCTAACATATGTCCGTAGAGAGAACATACGTCAACGCACGTCCCTTTTTTAACGAATTCTTCTGGCTCATAAATAACGACCCATGAGTTTGCAACCAATGACGAACGCAAACGATAAGACTCTTGGCCAGGCAGCACTTCAACGTGTAGACAATTTTTATCATAAAAACTTTTAGCGCGTAAAAAAGTTCTAAGCCCCTCTGGTTTTTTTACATCATTAGTAAGAACTGCTTGTTGATATTTTTCTTCAGGTAACCCAAAAAAACTTCGCAAATATGGATTTATAAAAAACCTCGCAGCTACTGCCGAAGAAATAGGGTTACCTGGAACACCAAATATATTAGTTGGCCCTAAGCTTGCAAAAAGAATGGGCTTGCCTGGTCTGATAGCACATTTATGAAAATGAATTTTTGCATCAAGCTCTCTAAGTACAGGCTCTACCCAATCATAGCACCCTACTGAAACGCCACCAGTGCTAATAATTAAATCAGGCGCCATTGAAAGTGCTTTTTGAAATACTTTTTTAATTGATTGCACATCGTCATCTACGATACCCAAATAATTTACGCGACAACCAAGCTCTTTAAGATAGCGCTCTAAAAAAGGCGCTGAAGAGTTACGAATATGCCCCTGAGAAGGCGGGCTACTTCGATAATCAACTAGCTCTTTACCGGTTGATATTAGAACGACAGATGGTTGACGAAGAACAGGCACTGAAGAAATACCAAACGTCGCAAGCGCCATCATCTGAAATGGCTGTATTAGTGTACCAGATGACAATAAAACTTCGCCTGATTTCAAATCTGAACCGCGAGTGCGAATATTTTTATTTGGCAATATCGGCTCAGTAATAATAAGTTTTCGCTCTGATTTTATTTCAGTAACTCTTACATCTTCAAGTCTAACCACTGTGTTAAAATAATTTGCTGGAATTTCAGCCCCAGTCATGATCTCAAGAGCTACTTGATGTGGAAGTTTTGTAGACGAAGTCTCGCCGGCTCCTAATGTTTGAAAAATTGGTACTTCTACTGGATTTTTCGCAGAGGCCGCTGTCGTAAGCTCTGATTGCAGCGCAAAACCATCCATCGCTGAATTATCAAATGCAGGATTATCTTCTGGGCATAGTATCTCTGAAGCCAAAATACGCCCACAAGACTCATCTAATAGACACAGCTCACCTTTTTGCTTATCGCGCCAGGTCGTACGTTTAATTATATTCGTTGCTTCGGCATAAGGTAACACTACCAACCCATCCTTTCACGAATAGCGTAAATGCAAGTAATCCTCTCCAGATATACCCTTAACCGACACTTGTGGCACGAAAAAAGCTGAACAATAACGTTTGCTAAAAATTATTAGATAATGATAAAAAAGACATGATTTAGGAGGGTTTAAATGCGAACGGTCTCAGTAGTTAGAGAGAACGGCGCGTCGATTGCCATACTAGCACAACCCGTAGATGAGGTTGGAGCGTGTGAGCGGGCTGATTTTTTTACTAAACGAAGCATTAAAAAAGACTCCAAGCTATCTGCCTTGTATTTAGCCATCAGTATGTGTGATTTAACCACACTCGAGGGCGCCGACACCCCAGGACGCATAAAACAAATATGCGCTAAAGCACTTAACCCTGTACCGCCAGATCTTATTAATGAATTTTTACAAAAAAAATCACTAAGGCAAATACCGTCAGTAGCAGCAGTTTGCGTTTATCCATCAATGGTGCCCACGGCCGTAATCGCGTTAAAAGGCTCAAATATTGGCGTGGCGTCTGTTGCAACGGCTTTTCCATCTGGCCAAGCTCCACTTGAAATTAAAATTGAAGACACACGTTTTGCTGTCGAACAAGGCGCTACTGAAATTGATATGGTCATTAACCGAGGTGCCTTTCTTTCAGGACGCTATCAACAGGTATTTGATGAAATTGTCGAGATAAAACGCGTCTGCAAAGATACTCACTTAAAAGTTATTCTTGAAACTGGCGAACTTGGCTCTTATGACCACGTGCGCTTGGCCTCAGATATCGCCATGGAGGCCGGTGCTGATTTTATCAAAACTTCAACTGGCAAAATAAACCCAGGAGCAACTTTACCAGTAACTTTAGTAATGCTTCAGGCTATTTCTGACTTTCATAAAAGAACTGGCAAAAAAATCGGGATGAAACCAGCCGGCGGGGTTCGCGTTGCCAAACAGGCCATTCAATATATGTGCATGGTGAACGAAACTTTGGGCCCTGAA
>MEPT01000105.1:5743-11181 GCA_001769925.1 Bdellovibrionales bacterium RBG_16_40_8 | reverse complement strand
TGAGCTATTTCGCTTCGGCGCAAGCGCCTTAGTTAATGATCTTCTTAAACAAATCTTTAAAGAAATCACCGGGCATTATTATTATGACAAAGCTTTTGCGGTAGATTAGGGATTATATTATGCAAATTAACACGCCAAAAAAAACAAAAAGTAACGTAGTTACCATGGGCCCCCCTGAAACTTTTGAATATGCCCCTTCAATCGAATCAACCGAAATTGTTAAAATAGACAAACAAAATAAACTTTTTATTAACGGTAAATTTACGGCCCCAAAAAACAAAAAATATTTTCTAACTTATAATCCAGCCACCGAAGAAGTTCTTGCTGAAATAGCTGAAGCGCAGACTAATGATGTTGATTTGGCCGTCAAGGCAGCGCGTAAGGCATACACTGGCGTATGGGGTAAATTGTCTGGCAAAATGCGCGGGCGCTATCTTTACCGCATAGCCAGAATAATTCAAGAGCGCGCTCGTGAATTCGCTGTGCTAGAAACACTCGATAACGGTAAACCTATTCGTGAGTCACGCGATATTGATATACCTTTAGTTGCGGCACATTTTTTTTATTATGCGGGCTGGGCCGATAAGCTTGATTACGTAGTGCCTGGTAAAAAAGTTTCTTCTCTGGGTGTCGTCGGCCAAGTAATTCCATGGAATTTTCCGCTACTTATGGCGGCCTGGAAAATTGCTCCTGCACTTGCTTGCGGAAATACCGTGGTAATTAAACCAGCTGAAACCACTTCTTTGTCGATTTTACTTCTAGCTAAGGTTTTTCAAGAAGCTAGCCTGCCTGATGGGGTAGTCAACATCGTAACAGGTGCCGGCGCAACAGGTAGCGCACTGGTTACACATTCAGACATTAACAAAGTAGCATTTACTGGCTCAACCGAAGTTGGCAAATTAATCGCGCGAAGTATTGCAAAAACTAGTAAAAAATTAACTTTAGAGCTTGGCGGCAAGTCTGCACATATAGTTTATGCTGACGCTGCTATAGATCAGGCTGTTGAGGGTGTGATAAATGGCATTTTCTTTAATCAAGGGCATGTCTGCTGTGCTGGTTCGAGACTTCTGGTTGAAGAATCGATAGCAGAAATGTTTATAGAAAAATTAAAAACTCGCATGAATCAGCTGCGAACAGGTAACCCTTTAGATAAAAATACCGATGTGGGGGCAATTAACTCAAAAACAGAACTAACAAAAATTAAAAAACTTATTCGTACTGGCATTGATGAAGGTGGCGATTATTTTGAAGCCACTGGCAAAATACCTGATAAAGGTTATTTTCATAAGCCTTGCCTTTTTAATAACGTCTCTTCAGCTTTTACCCTTAGTCGTATTGAAATTTTCGGACCAGTATTGACTATTTCTACATTTCGCACAGTGCAAGAGGCTATACTTAAAGCTAACGACACCCCTTATGGTTTGGCCGCTGGCATCTGGTCAGAAAAAGGTTCAAAAATTCATAAAACTGCATCGCAACTTAAAGCCGGTGTTATATGGGCTAATACCTATAATAAATTTGATCCGACTTCTCCATTCGGAGGATACAACGAAAGTGGTTTTGGTCGTGAGGGTGGTCGACATGGGCTGTTCCCCTACTTGGAGATCAAATAAATGTCTGGCTTAAATAAAAATAATATTAGAATAGCAAAAACAATTAAATTGTTTATTGGCGGAGATTTTCCCCGTACAGAATCTGGCAGAACCCTACCTATCTACGTACATAATTCTAAAATATTGTATGCTCATATATGCCGAGCCTCACGCAAAGATTTTCGCAATGCCGTTGTTGCAGCACAAAATGCTTTAAATACTTGGTCTAATAAATCTGCGCATAATCGTGGTCAGATTCTTTATCGAATGGCCGAAATGACTGAGGGCAAACGCCAAGAGTTTGTTGAAACTCTTACGCTAACCCTTGGCTATACTAAGGTAGCTGCTAATAAAGTAGTAGACGACACAATTGATGCTTTTATTTACTACGCTGGGTGGGCTGATAAATATCAGCAAATTATAGGCGGAGTAAACCCCGTAAGTGGCCCACATCATAATTTTACTAGTCCCGACCCTGTGGGCGTTGTGGGACTAATTGCTGATGAGACTTTTGATTTATCCTCATTGGTAGCACAGATTGCTGCAATAATTTCATCAGGCAATACGCTAATTGTGCTAATGAATGAAAATGGCGGCGCCCTACTGTCTTCTCTTGCTGAGGTGTTTGCTACCTCAGATCTCACAAAAGGTGTGGTAAATTTACTCACTGGTAATATTTTGGAACTATACAAACATTTCGGTAATCATATGGAGTTACAGTCTATTTGCTGTCAAAACCTAGATGAAAAAATTATAGGCGAACTAAGAGAGCTGGCCGCAGACAATATGAAGCGCGTTGTATTCTCTCCCAAAGCCAGCTTGGCTTTGCAGCATGTTTTGGATTTCGTAGAATACAAAACTGTTTGGCATCCTATCGGCAATTAACGGCTATAGGGCCGTTTCACGTCAGCATTTTTGCTAAAAAATGCGGCTAAAGTAATTAAATAACTTTTGAAGTTGGCAAGGATATTGCTGTCAATTTTTATCATAAAAAATTGATTATAAAAAAAATAGGAGTACTTAGTCTTATCTTAAGGCAAATTTCAACCAATATGAACAGCAAACAAGGACAGCAACCATGAGCGAAGATAAATCATTTAAAAAAGTCGGAAAATATTTACGTCAGCGGCGAGTTGACATGGGCTTTACGCAGCAAGAAGTAGCAAGTTTTTTAGACTATACTACCTCTCAATTTATTTCTAACTGGGAGCGCGGCGAAGCTCTGCCGCCTAAATCATGTTTAAAAAAACTGGTTAAGCTTTATAGTCTAGACAGCAAAGAATTTGTTAATATTATGTTAGAGCATCATAAGATAGAATTGAATAAGGCACTGAATATTTCTACAAAAGAATAGGTGCAAATTAGCCGTTCACAATTAGGCTAAGTTCTTCTGAAATTTCTACAAGCTGCTCGTTCTCGCGATCTAGAACCTCGATAGCCTCGACGTTTTTTTGCGCTGAATTGCTATTGTCTATTGCGGTTTTTTCGATATCGCTAACAGAGCGGTTTGTTTCTTTAACTGCAACCTCTTGATTTACAGTTGCCGACTCGATGGAAACAATATGTGCATTAATATCTTCCATCGACTGGGCAATCACCTGAAAAGATTTTTCTACATCGACACTAGCATCTTTAGCAGTTAGAAAGACCTCGTCTACCCTTGTAACTGCAGCGTTTACCTGGCTTAAACTATTTTTAATCAAAAGTTCAATTTCATGGGCTGCCCGCTGACTGTTTGCAGCAAGAAGACCTACCTCTTCAGCCACTATAGCAAATCCGCGCCCATATTCTCCTGCACGCTCGGCTTCTATAGCAGCGTTAAAAGAAAGCATTTGAGTTTTAAATACAATATCGTGAATAACTTGAGTTTTCTCAGAGATTTCTTTAATTATTTTTGTAACTCTTTGTAGATCATTAAATGATTCAGAAATAGTTTTCATAGCTTGTGATAATTTATCGACAAGGCCTCTGCCTTCGCGAGTTTTGCCAAGCCCTAACTCTACACTAGTCATTGAGGTATGCACAGCGTAGGTATTCTGCTGAGCAAGCTCAACTGCATTACTTAAGTAGGATTTTGAATTAAAAACAGAAGCCACCTGATCTTTTGCTGAGTCTTTTAAATGCTGCGACGATTCTTTTAATGTTTGGCTTTGTGCTCTGCTAGACGATGCAACATTTAACGCTTTTTTAGTTATAATATGAATTTTGCTACTAACTTTTCCTAAAAACATTGATAACCCGGTAAAGACAAATAGACCTAATATACCAAGCGCCCAGATAAGCATTTTAAAGGTAAAATTTATTTGTGCTATTCCTGAATATTGCTGCGAAACAGATATCTCAACAAGGCGGTTAGATATTTTATGAAGCAATGAAAAAGCTTGTGTAAATAAATCGTCCATTTGACTACTTGATCGCAAGGCCTCAACCGCAATTTTTCTTAATGCCTTTTCTTTGGTTAATAACGTTGTGTCTTTGATTTGATTTTGAATTGTGATAACTTGTTCAATTTGCTCATGCAACTCATCAGGTAATTTATTTTTCAGCAAAGTTAAATATTCTGATACACTAGACGCAGATTTATAAAGGTCGTCAAAATCATCATTAACATCTAATTTTTTATAAATCATTATAAGCGCCTCACCCCATTCAATTCTCTGACGCTGCATAGCATATTTGGCGTCGTTGACCTCATCAAGAAGCCGCAAAAGAGTAACCGCGCTCTCTGGTAGAAGCTCTGCTTTATATTTAGTAAAAACTAGCGATGCAGCTATCGCGCTGATAAGTATAACAATAAAACATAAAATCAGAATTTGTATTTTTAGTTTAAATGATATTGACCATCGTGAACGTATCTTAGCCACTTGCAATACTCCTTAGTCGACTATGTCAGTAAAATATATCGCCAAAACCACGGTTAAAATTAAGGCTGGTATGCGCATACAGGCCTTTTGCCTTGTGGTATTTATACTGGCACTTAGTCTAGCTTATTTTATTTATTTTTTATTCTCGATAGCTTCAGCAAATTCTGTCAAATCAGCATTAATTACTTTTTTACGAGTCGGTAAATTTAATATTTTTTTTAATTGCTCAGGCATAGGTATAGAACCTTTCACCAAAGGCAAAACAATATCTGCAAACTTTGCCGGATGAGCTGTAGCAACTAAAATAGGCGAGTGCCAACCTAATTTTTTTTGAGCATTAAATGCAGTTGCTGTGTGTGGGCAAATAATATATTTATAGCGCAGATAGGTATCATGAATGCTTTCGCTAATTTCTTCATCTGTAGCAACCACGGCTACTGATACCTTACGTAATGTATTTATATCTGAATACAGCTCGCGAAGTCTTTCAAAATTACTAGCATTACCAACGTCCATTGCATTAGCTAATGTTGCTATACTTTTGACTGGGTGCCACTGGCCACTTTGTAAAAAATTGGCAATCGTGCGATTGGCGTTAAGCGCTAATCCAATTTTACCTATAGGAAAGCCCATCTCCTTAGCCCAAAAAGCGGCTACAGCGTTGCCTAAATTACCTGTAGGAATAATAAAATCTGCTATACGATTACGTTTTTCAAAAAACTGTATACTTGCCCCTGCATAATATACCATTTGCGGCAAAAGTCGGCCTAGATTTATGCTATTAGCAGAGATAAGTTCCCATTTTTGTTGCCACTTAGATGAAAGAAATGCTGTTTTAACTAAACGCTGACAATCATCAAAATTACCTCTGACCGCTAATGCCATAGCACTTTCACCCCAGCAGGTAAGTTGCTTTTCTTGTAGATCTGATATTTTATTTTTTGGATAAAGAATTACAACTCGTACTTTTTTTCGTGTTGAA
>MEPT01000105.1:4439-5641 GCA_001769925.1 Bdellovibrionales bacterium RBG_16_40_8 | reverse complement strand
TAAACGCGCATGTCGGCCCATGAAAAAGCTCTAGTACATTAATATCATCATGAAGCTCTTTTACTGGAATAAGAAAATTATATGCCTCTTTGCAAATAGCAGCCAATTCAGTTCTTAAAGGATCTGATTCAAAATATGGCTCTAGTACTATCTGCGCAAGCTCTGCCCACCCACCACTCGGAAATTTCTGCAGCTGCATTTTTGGAAAATTTTCTGGCACATAAAGTCCGCCGTCTGGCGCAAGTCCGCATTGTATGGCTTCGGTCAAACTTACAAACTTAGTCTTGTTATGCGTGCTGAAAAACTTCATCGCTGAAGCCTTGCTCCCTTTGTATTAATAGCGCTAATCCAACTACAAGTATTTTTGTGCCCAGCTCTTCGAAAAGCTTTCTCCATATGTAATGCAATTTTTTTTGCATGTCTCGATGCACACCAGGCAAAAACCGCAGGGCCCGCACCAGAAATAGAAGACCCCCAAGCGCCATTATCTAACGCCGCACTTTTCACATCTTTAAACCCCGCTATAAGTGTTTGGCGATGTGGCTCAATAATATCATCGCACATGTTTTGTTTAATCAGTGCCACATCTCGAAGAAAACACCCTGCTAAAAAATTTGCAATTCGACTGCTTGCTTCAACTTGTTCTTTAAGAGTCACATGAGTTGGTAAAATTGACCGCGCTTTACGCGTATCAAGACGAAATCCCGGATGCACTATCACTACTTTTAAATTTTTCGGAAACGGAATTATTACCGAACCATTTGCTTGAGATGAGACTAATACTAGCCCGCCCAACAAGCATGGCGCTACGTTGTCCGCATGACGTGACCCGCTAGCAACAAATTCTCCTTCTACTGCATATGGTAACAGTTTTTCTCTAGATAAAGGTTTGGGCAGCAACGCATTAGCCGCCACTACGGCTGCTACAGCTGAAGCAGCACTGCCCCCTAGCCCAGATCCTAGCGGAATCCCTTTTTTTATATCTACAGTAAAACCAAAATCAAGTTGTAAATCTGTCTGCAGTTTTATTAGCGCCGCAGTTGCAGTATTTTGGGTGGGATCTTTGGGTAAATTTCGTACAATATTTTTATCTACTTCATCTGTTGAAGAAATAGACGCGATTGATATATTTTTATCTTTAGATTTTGTTACGCAAACAGTATCGCCAAGGCCATAAATGGCAAATCCTAAAATATCAAAGC
>MEPT01000105.1:2013-4430 GCA_001769925.1 Bdellovibrionales bacterium RBG_16_40_8 | reverse complement strand
CATTGCCCACTGAAGCCGGGGCAAAAGCCGTTTTTGATTTAATTATTCGAGATTTCACTGAGGCGCTCCCAAATAGGTAGATAATCGTAAAAGCTCAGCAAAAACCCCTGCTGCAGTTACATCTGGCCCAGCGCCTGGCCCTTGAATAATCATAGGCTGCTCGTTATAGCGTTTCGTACGAAATAGTAAAATATTATCTGTACCACTTAATCGTGCAAACGGGTGCGTAATCTCAACTTCTTTTAGTAAAACCGAGGCCCTGCCATCACTTCTTATTCTCCCGACGTATCGTAAGACTTTGTTTGCTTTTGCGGCTGAAGCAAGTTTAAAACTCATATCTTTATCAAGCTCTGATAATCTTTGCATAAATTCTTCTGTTGAAATATTTTTTAAATTACTCGGTACAAGATTTTCAACTTGTACGCTTTCTAAACTTAGCGAAAGCCCGGCCTCACGAGCTAAAATCACTAATTTTCTTGCCACGTCATTACCTGATAAATCTTCACGCGGGTCGGGTTCAGTGTAGCCTTTTTCTTTAGCCTCGCGAAGTATTGAAGAAAAACTTACTTTCTCAACAAATGAATTAAATATGTACGACAAGGTCCCTGATAAAACGCCTTCAATTTCAATTATCTCATCACCGGTCTCGATAATATCATGAAGCGAACGAAGCACCGGTAGTCCTGCCCCTACCGTTGTCTCGTACATATAGTAGCGATTTGATTTTCTAGCTACGTCTAAAAGTTTTTTATATTTGTGTAAATCACCAGAGCCAGCTTTTTTATTGGCAGTAATTAAATTAAATCCTTGTTCAAGCCAAGAAATATAATTGTCAGTAGTTTCATTACTGGCAGAAAGATCAATCAATACAGAATGTGGGTAATGACTTTCATTAATAAATTGAGAAAATTTTGCCAAATCAAGTGGGGTACTCTTTTTAGTTAAAATCTGCTGCCAATCAGCAATGTGTATGCCAGTTTCATTGGTTACCATAAAACGAGAATTACAAATGCCGCGCAGCCGTATATCAATACCTCTATCTTCTTTAAGAGTAGAAAATCGTGAACTTAGTTGATTCAAAAAAGTCCTACCAACAACTCCCGTTCCAATAACTCCAACCGAAAGTGTTTGGTTTGAAAGAAAAAAAGCTGAGTGGGCCGCACGAACTGCACGATGAATATCTTTTTTTGCCACCACCGCTGAAATATTTCTCTCTGATGAACCTTGTGCAATAGCTAACACATTTACCCGCGCACGCCCTAAAGCTGTAAAAAGTCGACCGGCCATGCCCGGTGAATGAGCCATCCCATCGCCAACCATCGCAATAACTGAGCAATCATTTGTCAGACTAACTTGTTGAATTTCGTCACGTGAAATTTCAGCCGCAAATTCTTTTTCAATAGATTTTTTTGCAATAGCACCATGCCCTTGTAGCACAGCTACGCAAATTGATTGCTCAGAACTTGCTTGTGAAATCATTACCACAGAAACGTCTACCTCTTTTAGTGCTCTAAAAAGACGCTCAGCTACACCAGGCACTCCTACCATGCCAGTGCCCTCAATATTGACAAGACTCATAGCCTCAATAGTGGCAAAACCCTTAACGGGCAAAGAAGCATAAGAATGCTCAGAAATTTTTGAGCCATAAAAATCTGCATTAAAAGAATTTTTTATCCATATAGGAATCTTATTGGCAATGGCTGGTCCCATCGTATCCGGATGCACTACTTTTGCCCCGAAATATGCAAGCTCTGTAGCTTCAGCATATGAGAGGTCAGAAATTACCACAGCGTCTGGCACAAGACGCGGATCTGCACTCATTACGCCATTTACATCAGTCCAGATATAAATTTCTTTAGCTCGCAAGATATGACCAAAAATAGATGCTGAAAAATCACTACCGTTTCGCTTAAGAGTAGTTGCCACCTTATCGTGCGTTGATGCAATAAAGCCAGTAATTACCACCATAGGCTCAGTTCGCTGAGAAAGCCATGAAGACATTTTTTTCTCACTAACATCCCAATCTACTATAACTGACCTAGAGGTAGACTCTATAACTAATATCTCTCGTGCATCAAGAAAGCCTGCTTTAACCCCTGAACTAAGTAAAAGAGCTTGTAAAATCTGCGCCGACCAAATCTCTCCGTAACCAGAAATAAGTTCTCTAGTAGATTCTGAACACCCTTTAGATAGCCACACGCCACGCAGTATTTCAGCTATATCTGAAAAATCTTTATGAAATATCTTAGTTAATCGATTTGCTTCTTGTGCTATGGGTAAACTCTCGACACAGGCCACATGTCGCTTTAATAGATCATCCATTTTAATCTTATAAGTTTCATCTTGCTGCCTGGCCAAATCTGTAAGCTGTAAAAGTGCGTCAGTGACTTTGCTCATTGCTGAAACCACAATCGCCT
>MEPT01000105.1:1658-1972 GCA_001769925.1 Bdellovibrionales bacterium RBG_16_40_8 | reverse complement strand
CTCTGCGCCGGCAAGACTAGTGCCCCCAAATTTATGAACTACCCAATAAGACATTAGGCCTCCTCTTTATGTCTATTCTATTTATTTTGCTGATTTAAAGATGATAAGGTCAATAAAGTCGTAACCATTTGGACAATCATTATTTTCGCGACCAACGTCTGGGCCTTTGTGTTATTGATAAATTTAGTTCATTTTTATTATTAAAATGCCGAGTAAATTCGAAGCTATGGATATTCTTAACGTTAAAAATGAAAATTTAGATAATCAAGAAGTTAAGTTTAATATAGACGAAATGTTTATATCAAAGACTGACG
>MEPT01000105.1:1301-1610 GCA_001769925.1 Bdellovibrionales bacterium RBG_16_40_8 | reverse complement strand
ATTCTCGAGATTAACTGGTTGGCAGCTCTAATGATATTGTAAATCATAAAGACATGCCAAAAGCAGTTTTTAAATTAATTAATAAGCGAATTAAATCTTCTAAACCAATTGCTACTTATATAAAAAATCGTGCATGTGATGGCAGATATTATTGGGTATTTGCTACTATAATTCCTACAAATAATGGGTATTTTTCTATACAAACAAAACCTATAACAAAATTTAAAAACATTATAGAAAATATTTATGCAGAAATTGCTGTCTTAGCAAAAGAAAAGGGAGTTGACCCCTCGCTAGAATTTTTTATTG
>MEPT01000105.1:0-1221 GCA_001769925.1 Bdellovibrionales bacterium RBG_16_40_8 | reverse complement strand
CTTAATATTCAAGATAGCGACAAAGATCTAAACATAACAACTAGTGGGCCAGAAAAAACATTACTTGACATGAGAACACTCACGCAAAATGCCGCAAAACGATATGCCAAAGCAGTTAGTAATAATGACTGCATTTCTTCATTTGGACGACTGGGTAAAGATAAGGCTGTACAAATTTCAAGAGTTTGTGAAAATCTAGAATTTTTATCAGTAAATATGTCAATCGCCGCACATAAGCTTGGCAAAGAAGGTGGCGCACTTTCTATAGTCGCTAGTAATTTTAAAAATACTGCAAGCGACATCATTAAAAATTATGACTATGCCCAAGAGTGTTTTACTAAGCTATATGATGATATTGAAGATATATTAACAAGCCTCGGTTGCACTCAAGTTGCAACTGAAATGCTAGCGTACTACCTTACTGAAATTCAACGCGAACTTAAAACACGTCTCAAAGAGCCGAATTTTCTTTATGATCAAATAAAACAAATTGAGCACATACTAATCTCTGCCAAAAAGTTAATTACTCAGAACCTTAATAAACAAAGATCTTTTTATTCGCTACTTATTAAATACGATAGAGATGTCTCAACCTTGCTAGGTTACGTTTTGCGCCTAGACTTAATTAAAACGGGCGGTAAACTTGAGGGCTCAAGGTCTAATGAAATTCTTGAAATATTTCACCCGTATATTCGAGAAATGGCAGAATTTATTACTTTAGTCCAGAGCCCAATCGAAGAAATACGCTCCTCGCTGCGTAATGCTATTGATTATTTCGAGCCGATTGCCTCGAGTACCAGCTATATTGACAATATTATTATCGAAATAACCGTTCTATACAATGGGCTGCTAGCAGCTCAACAACACAAACTATCTAGCTCACCCTCGATCTAAGTTTGGTTACAAATCAATATTATAATTAAATGACTTTGAGTTTTATCAATAATTACCGAATAAGTGTCTATGGGTACAGATCTCGCTTTACTATATGCATTTTGTGATGAAGCTATTGATTTACTTAATAGGTGGGAAAAAATTTGTCTTGAATTATCAAAAAATAATGAAACGACCGAAACATGGGAAGAACTTTTTTATATTGCCCACAATCTAAAGGGCAACTCGCGAACCGCAGAACAAGCAGAATTTGGTGACTTTATCCACAGAGTCGAAGATGGCATTACCTTATTAAGAGAAAACAAAGTCGCGTGCACATCACAAATT
>MEPT01000104.1:12296-12405 GCA_001769925.1 Bdellovibrionales bacterium RBG_16_40_8 | reverse complement strand
TTCGCCAAAAAGAATCCGTGCCGACATCGTCGGTCACTTCAGAATAATTACCGAAGGAGCTCTGGACGTTCACTTGGTTTTCAGTTGAGATTTGTATCCAACACTACAG
>MEPT01000104.1:10634-12282 GCA_001769925.1 Bdellovibrionales bacterium RBG_16_40_8 | reverse complement strand
GCATTCCTTGTCGAAGTGGCGCCGTCAAATATTCCCGCAGTTGATTGGAAATTTCATATTCTCAATGGACTCCCATTTTTGAATACCCGTCGATCCTCTTTCGGGATCATCGAGTCTTTCTAAAGCGTTAGAGAAAATCCTACTACGAGTGGTTTGCTTCAAGTCTCCATCTATTTCCACAGAAAAAAGATCAGGCCCAACATATTGAAATTGTTTAACCAACTGGTCCTTAAAATCGAGTATTGCTACACACTGCCCTGAGTTTTTGAAGCAGCCTTCATTGTTTAGCTCATCGGAGTCATTTTCAAGAGTGATTGGTCCGCCCTGAGGATTGATGTTGTCCCCATTCTGCCAAAGAAAACATCCATGTGAATCCTCCAGCAACCCATTGCTGAAATGAAATTGCCCTTCACGACTCAAGTGAAAACCAAGATTGGGACAGTAAACTAAAAACTGGCCAGGTCCTGAAATAGCAAAATTATATTGTCCCGCTAGACCCATAACTTCATCGACATTCCATTGTAGGCCACTCTCTGCTACTAGCTCCTCAAATGAGGTGTTTTTGCAATCAATTGCCGTTTCGACTTTGTTCTTGCTATCTATTCTAACTATTGAATAAGTCTCCGTGGGACATTGTGAAGAGTAAATCCATGCGTAAACTCCTAAACCATTAGGGTATTCGTTGTACTCGCCATGAACGATTTTCACCTCACCGCCCAGTGGTATATAAGGAGTAGTTTTTTCGATTAGGCAATAAACATCTCTATCAGACATCGTCTTAAGGTTGGGACTGCTGGTGGTGGGTTCAATTTGTACAGCTGATTGCTCCAATGTGTATCTTGGTGATGAGCTCAAATTAAGAGTATTTAAATGATTAGAGATTTTATGAGAGCTTTTGACTTCAATGGATTCAGCTTGTGATTTACTGAGAAAATTTAATTGCAAAGTTTTTTGACGCCATAAAATTGCAAGTATAAAAGTTAAGATTATTAAAAACGAAAATTTTCTGTACACACTACTATTGTATACTTATAATTGCGCATTGCAGAACTGGTCGAAAGTCAGAATCCTAACAATCTTAAGCGAAATTCAATGACGGAAACCACGCTTTTCAGAGGCAGGAACCAAAACTTTCACTATACTGCAAAATTCGCGCAGTAAAAAAAGAACAGAAACATTATCACTTTGATTAGGCACTTACCCGATACCGAAGAAAAAAAATTAGAGAATCTCGTAGCTATTCATTTGTTAAAGTGGGTCAATTTCAAGGAGGATAGTGAGGTGAAAACCTTGAGCTTCGCTATTTTCGGGGGGGTAAGGTTACGGCGTACCTTTTTTTATTATGACTTCGGCTGTAGCCATGGCGCCAACATCATTTTCGATTTTGACCATAAGTTCATTTGTGCCTTCGGCCAATGAGATGTAATCTGAAGTAAATTTGCCATTATTTAAATTAAACATCGTTGCTTCATAGCCGTTTGCTCGATTGACGATACTGCTATCTTTCGTAAAAACTTCAAGATTGTGACAAATTTGCCCTTTAACACGAACTTGCTTCGCAAGACTTTTTAAATAAATTTTGGCTCTATCTTTAACACAGCCTAGAGTAATGGTCTCTACCGTACTATCAACTTTTTCAGCCGTTTCA
>MEPT01000104.1:5538-10581 GCA_001769925.1 Bdellovibrionales bacterium RBG_16_40_8 | reverse complement strand
TGCCGACTCAATGGTTACTGCAATTTCAGGCGCTGAAGTAAATGCTGAAACCAAAATCCACCCGCCGACAATAGCGATTAAAGCTAATGTGAAAGACATCATGCCCAAGCCTAAACGTCTGATGAGTAGAATTTCATTGATAATCATCACTACACTGGTCGGTAGAGTATATTTTCAACTTAAAGTAAAAGGTGCCAGGCACTTTTATGTGTCGCTAGTGCGTTATAAGTATTAACTCAAAATGAGATTATCAAGATGAGATTTCTCGACGAGATTGTAATTACCAAATCTAATATAACTGGGGGTAAGGTTACGGCGTACCCTTAGTCGTTCCAGCTTAGGCCAAGCAAGACTCTTTCTTGCTTCTGCATATTACCAACTTTCTTATTATAAGATTGGCCGGTGACAGACGTCGTTAATTTCGGCGTAAGTTTTTTCTCGCCTCGCACCGATAAAATCTCTTCATTTACTGCATAGTCAGTAGCAACAGCAACCGTTTTAGTCACATCGTATGCGAGTCGCACCGTTGGCTCTTCACCATTTAGTTTTATATCTATCTGTTTATGCAAGCGCTCATCTGGCTTAACGGCTCTAAAAGTCACTCGATTAGAAGAAATTTTATAACGAACTTTGAATTTGTATCCAGCATTTGTCACAACCTCGATATTGCTAATTGCCTCTTTAACTTTATATACGGAGCGAGTTGCTCTGTTACTTTTCAAATAATTGTCGACATGGTATTCAGCCAATTCTTTACCCATGTACAGCCCAAAATTTTCTTGCTTAATGACATACTCATTAGTCGGTAAAAATCGACCAGAATCTGCTGACTCAACAAAACGGTCTGATGTGAACGTAAGTTGCTCAAATTCAGTATGACCAAAACGATTGCGAAATTCTTTACTAAATTCTTTGTTCATTTTCTCAGTAAAAATCTGGTCTACAAATATAACTTCTTCTTTTACTATTGGCGCTACGATAACGACCTCTCTAGTCACTTCATAGCGTTCATCAGTTACGTCAAATAGATAACCTGGGTGCGTATAGTCTTCGTATTGTGCCCAAGCACCTGGGCACACAATCCCCAAAACCGCGGAGATGGTCAAAAAATTAATATAAAGAGCTTTACTAAAAAACTTAGATTTCATAAGTACTAACTACTGCAACCATGGTACCAAGTTTTAGCGATATAAACACTTGATATTACTGCGTTTTATTAGGACTAAGGGTTGGCGCCTCTTGCCCCATGTAATACTATTAGCACACCAGCTGGCGCTAAATAAATATACTAGTAATTTCAATACGTTAGTATATGTGACTAAGATACGTTGAAAGGCCGAAAAATGTCCGTTAAGATCGCAAGCTTATGAATTACAATCCTGGATTAAAGTCTCGTTCAGACGTTCATTTAGCGCGTAAGATTTGGCACTTCTTTGGCGTTATTTTTATTGTCGTTTGTTATCACAATTTTTCACGGCCAATGGCCCTTCAGGTTCTAACGGTTATTTCTGCATTTTTTATTTTCGGCGACATTTATCGACAAAAGTCCGCTAATTTTAATCGCCTTATATTATTTATGGCAAAATTTCTTATGCGTGAGAACGAAAAAGAAGGCATTACCGGAATGACCTATATGCTTATCGGGGTACTGGTTATTGTTGCGATTTTTCCGCCCTCGGTTGTTATATTGTCTTTACTTTTTCTCGCAGTTGCCGATCCGATTGCTAGCTACTTCGGTATTCGTTACGGCAAAGACAAAATTGTCGGCCATAAAACACTACAAGGGTCGATGGCCGCGTTTTTCGCGTGTACGATAGTTGCAGCTGGGTACTTTCTGATGCATAACATGATGACAGAAAGAATACTGATCGTAAGCCTTTTGGGAGGAGCAATAGGCGCCATCGCAGAGGTCATTCCGGTAGGTAACCTCGATGACAATTTGGTACTGCCTATCGTGAGCTCTTGTCTTTTATGGATAGTATACTTCTTTTTCGGCGGCTTTTAAGTTATGTTCGGCTTTAATCACGACTTCAGCAGTTGAAATATTAGGAGTAGCAAAAATATTAGGAGTAGCAAAATAGATATGACAGATAATTCACCAAACATTCAGCCGAAAAATATACACCCACGCCATCACCTGAAAAGCTTAAGCCGTAATCGCCGTTTGCGCGATCGCCTTCATGTTAACATCTACGTTTTGCCCAATTTGCTGACCATCGTGAATATGTTTTTTGGCTTTTATGCAGTCATTCAATCTATCCTCGGCAATTACACGCATTCGTCTTATGCCATCTGCGCAGCTGCGGTTTTTGATCTTCTCGATGGGCGCGTTGCACGAATGACTCGCTCTACTAGTGAATTCGGTGCAGAGCTTGATTCGCTCTCAGATCTTGTAAGTTTTTGTCTTGCCCCCGCAATTCTTCTTTACCTGTGGTCACTGCAACCCTTCGGTCGTATTGGGTGGCTAGCTAGCTTTTTTTTCGTTGCATGCGGAGCACTTCGCCTTGCTCGCTTTAACGTGCAAAAAGGCGTGATTAGCAAGGCTTATTTTCAGGGGTTACCAACTCCGATGGCGGCAGGTATTGTAGCAAGCTCAGTACTAGCATTTAACGATTTGCAGTGGGATGGCTCTGGCTCGTACATTCTTCTTGGTATTACAACCCTTCTTGGCATAGTTATGGTTAGCACCTTTCCGTACCGAAGTTTTAAAGATCTCGATTTACGCCAACGGCTACCTTTTCGTTATTTGGTTTTTGGAGTTTCGCTAGTAGCTGTAATTGCAATTAGGCCCGAGGTTATGCTTTTTGCGACGTTTTTGTCTTACGCCACTTTAGGTGCAGTATTCGGTATTTTTAAAATTGGTAGACAGCCAAAAATTGTAATAGAAAACCCCAGCGAGCATGAGCATTGAGCATGAATGTTGGTGTCGTAGGCGCAACCGGTATGGTTGGCGAAATTTTTATGGAGATTTTGGGTAAACGCAAATTCCCGGTAAAAAATTTACGCCCCTTTGCTAGCGAGAAAAGTGACGGCATAAAAGTATCTTCTTGCGGGCAAACCTGGGCCGTAGAATTACTGAAACCTGGTTGTTTTTCTGGTCTTGATCTAGTGTTTTTTTCTTCAGGAGACGATATTTCACGAGAGTGGGCACCACAAGCACTGTCTGCCGGTGCGTTTGTCGTAGATAACTCTGCTGCTTTTCGCGATCATCAAACTTTTCCGCTCGTGGTACCAGAAGTTAACGGACAGGTTCTGCCAGAAAAAACAAAGCCCACAATTATTGCAAACCCCAATTGCTCAACAATTCAGCTAGTAGTCGTGTTGGCGGCTTTAAGAAAATTTGGTTTAAAAGAAGTGCGTGTAGCATCATTTCAGTCCGTAAGTGGAGCTGGTAAGGCCGGGTGCGATGAGCTTCTTACGCAAACAAAAGAATATATAATAGAGGGTCATGTAAAAACGCCAGCTAAAGCTTTTGCTCACGAAATTGCCTTTAACTGCATCCCGCAAATTGGTGGGTTTAATGACAACGGGTTTTGTAGCGAAGAAATGAAAATTATGAACGAAACAAAAAAAATTCTTTCTCTTTCAGAGCTAAAAGTTAGCGCCTTTACTGTGCGAGTCCCTAGTCTTAACGCCCACTCTGAGGCGGTATGGGTGACTGTTGATAAAGCTGTTGATAAAGAAGATATCTCAGCCGCACTTGAAAATGGTGAAGGGTTAAAATTTATTTCGCATAGCAATCCCGAGGATTACCCTACTGCTCGCATGGCTTCTGGCACCAACCCAGTCTATGTTGGGCGCGTACATCAAGATTTAAATGATTCACACACCTGGCTTATGTGGATTGTCGCTGACAATCTATTAAAGGGCGCCGCTCTAAACGGCATTCAAATCGCCGAACGTATTTTTGACATTACCCCTAAGGCGTGAAATCATTATTACATGCTAGCTAAGCCATATATTTTTACTTTATTTGCTACTGTTTTTTTAATTTTTATCGGGTCTATTTTTTTTACTTCAATAGCGCGCGCTGATAATGCCGTCGCAATAACCGGCATATCAAACGCCTCGAACTACTCAATTACTAGTACCGCTGTCACTGTTTATGGCGGAGTTGCGGGGCCAGCTTCTCCGGCCTGCGATGCGCTTGGCACATCAACTCTTTGTGACAATTGTATATCTGCTGAAGTCGGATGTAACCGTAAAAGAATTCATGGTAATCTTGTACTTCGTATTGAATTTGTTGTTACTGCCAGCATTACAGGAACGGTTTCTGCCGTATATGACGCCTCTTTTACCGAATTCACTGATTATACCAAGACATCCGGCACACTAGCTAAAGACAGCACAGGATTTGTCGAAATCCCCTGGACTTACCTTTGCTACCGCGGCGCTGATTCAGATTCATCCTGTAATTCAACTGGTAGTTATTATGGAGTTGATGATAACTCGTCATTTTTTATTGCTATAGGCGATGCCTCGGTCGCGGCTAATCGCACACAAATCAATGTGCGTATATTAAATCCTGGTATGGATGCCGCCGAACCTGACAATGGAATTTTGCGTTGTGATAGCGTGTCGCCTAGTGCCGGAATTTGCGGATTCACCGCCTACCCCGGCGACGCAAAGGTCTATATCACCGATCTTATTCGCGTAAACAGCTGCCACGCATCTTTTACTAAAGCGAGAATTTTTACTAGCACTGTCGATTTCGCCAACGCAAATTACACGTCTACATCATACAAAGATTTAGATCTAGATTCTAGCTGTGAGCCCTCTGGCAGCTGGATAATTGATGGTTTAGAGAATATGACAAAATACTACTTTCGCGCTTCAATACTCGATGTGGCACAAAATAATGTTTTTCTTATCGATCAGTCTGAATTGGTTGACGACGTCGAAAGTATTACCCCAGATGAAGTTTTAGGACTTTTACCAAACGATTTTAATTGCTTTATCTCAACTGCCGCTTACGGATCTGGGTTTACATCGCAGGTTTCGACTTTTCGTAAATTTCGCAATCAATTTTTATTAACGAATACC
>MEPT01000104.1:0-5509 GCA_001769925.1 Bdellovibrionales bacterium RBG_16_40_8 | reverse complement strand
TGAATATGGGCCAAAGGCCGCCGCATTTATTTCTGACAAACCCTGGCTACGAGCAGTCTCACGCGGGCTCCTTGCGGCGCCGCTTGCATTTTCATGGCTTTCATTAAAATATGGATTTAACATCGCCTTACTTATTGTATTAGTTATCTCTATTTCACTAGGCTATTTCACTCGCTATGCTTTTCGCCAACGTTTCTTATTACCAAAAATTATTTCAACACTTATATTTATTGCATTAACAACACTGTCTTATCAGGCTCAAGCTCAGAAAACTTTAAAGCCCGCGCTGGTTAGACCCCCAGATGTTCTTACTGATATACTGGCTGATGAAGAAGCCTTGCAAACTGGGCATGAAGAACCTCTGCCGCAAATTAAAAAAAAGAAAACTGAAATTGACCCACGTTTTCGTTCTGAACGACGCTATATAGAACACCCAAATGCCGCAAAGGGCCTGATCAAAATAGATAAAAACAATGTATATTACTATAAAGTTCGTCCGTCTGATCAATCAAAAGTAGGCTCTTTACGATTTGGCTTTTATACCCCTTCAAATCTTACGGGGCCAGACGCAACTTTATCTTTTGATGATCTATATGATCAATCAGACTTTCCACTAATTCTCTACGATCAAGAAATGCAATTTTATCAAGGGTTCGGTCGCCTAGCCTGGAAGTTTGGTGTCGGTTTTTATCTTGCTCAGGGGCATGGGCAATTTGCGAATCCTAATTCACAGGGGTATGAGCCCAAAGAAAAATTCTCTCTCTTTATATTCCCGCTAAGTTTGGGGGTGTGCTACCGTTTACAGGTTTTTAAAAATCAATGGGTTGTGCCATATGCCGAAGGGGCACTCGATGCTATGATGTTCGGCGAGCATCGTGATGACGACAATAACCCGCCGCTTGGTGCCACGCTTGGGTTTGCCCCGGCAACGCACTTTTCTTTTGGTGGCTCTGTAATGCTGGGTAAAGATGCTAGCTCTTTTTTAGATCTAGACCGTGAGTATGGCATTAATGCTGTTTATTTGTCGGTCGAATATCGCAATTATATTGGCCTTTCTAACAAGTACGATTTTTCTGGTGATGTCATATCAGGCGGAATTACCGCTGGCTTTTGACGCCTTGCCTTATTTATAAAAAGCGCGTACTTTTTTGCCATGAAAATTAAACTGCTAATTTCTTATGATGGAACTGACTATGCCGGCTGGCAAAAGCAAGGCGACAGAGGTGCCGACCTCAGGCCTACCATACAATCGACCCTTGAGTGCGCTTTAACGAAAATTTTTGGCACAAAAATACATATTCAGGCTTCTGGTCGCACCGATGCCGGAACGCATGCCGCTGGCCAGGTTGCGCATTTTAAAGTACCAGAAGATGCCTTAGGTAACCCGATCAAAAATCCTGAAAAAATGAAATTAGTTCGAAGTCTAAATGCGCTTACTCCGCCATCACTTTCTATTAAAAAGGCCTGGATTGCCCCAAATCATTTTCATGCTCTTCGTTCAGCGCAAGGCAAAACCTATCGCTATATTATTCATAATAGCTCAACCCCTAATTCTCTCGCTGACCGCTATAGCGTATGGGTTGAGCGGCCGCTGAGTGTCGATAGACTTAATGAGCTTTCTGCCTGCCTAATTGGAGAACATGATTTCAAAAGCTTTCAAACCCGCGGCACTGAATTGAAATCAACTATTCGCACTATTACCGAGGCTACATGGAGATATATTGATCATGAAACCATAGAGTTTCGACTAACGGGTACGGGCTTTCTGAAGCAAATGGTTAGAAATATCGTCGGCACACTTATTTACCTGCATCAGAACAAGCTAAAGTCTGAAGAAATGACAAAAATCCTTAAATCCTGTGACCGACAAGCCGCAAAATGGACAGCTGAGGCCAAGGGTCTCTTTCTAGATACCGTCTATTACCCCTCTGACCTTGACAATGAGTGCCGCGAACTCTAAAACTGACCGTCTTAACTGGAGTATATAATGAGAACTTATAACGCAAAAAATGGCGAGATTGAACGCAGTTGGTGGGTCGTTGATGCTAAAAACAAAACACTGGGCCGTATGGCCTCTGAAATCGCGAAAGTTTTACGAGGCAAAAACAAAGCCGTATTTACCCCTCACGTAGACACTGGCGACTTTGTTATAGTTATCAATAGTGATCATGTTTCAATGTCTGGATCTAAATGGCAAGATAAGCAGTATTACCGCCATTCAAGATTCTTTGGCGGAATTAAGTCGCTAACCGCTGAACAGCAACGCAAAAAAGATTCGACTTTTATTATAACCGAAGCCGTTCATGGCATGTTGCCAAAAAATAAGCTTTCTCGAGAATTAATTAAAAAATTAAAAGTGTATGCGGGAGCAACGCACCCCCATGCTGTTCAAAAACCTCAAGCACTCTCTATGCAATAGGAATAAAAAATGGCAAAAACTACACAAACAACCCCTAAACAAGCAAAAGGCATATCGCAGACAAAGGGCGAAGCCGTTTATTACGCTACTGGTAAACGAAAAACCTCGGCTGCTCGCGTATTCTTACGCCCTGGTAAAGGTAATTTAGTTGTTAATGGCATGCCACTTGAAAAATATTTACCTACCCCAACAAGCATAACTAAAGCGCTTTCTCCGTTTGCAGTAACCGAAACTAAAGGTATGTACGATGCCAATATCACCGTAAGTGGCGGAGGTAAAATTGGGCAAGCAGGCGCCATAGCTCACGGGATTACACGCGCTCTTTTGGTTATTGACTCAGATAAGCTTCGCGCTCCGTTAAAAAAAGCTGGCATGGTTACGCGTGACGATCGCATGGTCGAAAGAAAGAAATACGGATTACATAAGGCTCGCAAACGCGGTCAGTACTCAAAACGCTAATATGTGTTTATTCGTCTAGAATATAGTTTATCGGATCAACCGGAACGTCGTTGATTCGAACTTCATAATGCAGATGTGGGCCAGAAGATCGGCCAGTGCTGCCGACCGCTGAGATAATATCTCGCCGTTTCACTTTTTGACCAAGCTCAACGTAAAGCTGAGAGTTATGGGCATATCTAGTTCGCACACCAAAACCATGGTCAATAGCAACTATCTTACCATAGCCCGCCTCATATCCTACATAAGAGACAACACCATCTGCAGGCGCCATGATTGGAGTGCCTGACGCAGAGGCAATATCAAGCCCAAGATGTAGATCAGATTTGCCCGTAAATGGATCAATACGATAACCAAAGCGCGACGTAAACCACCCTCGAGCCGGCTTGATATTTGGAGTGGCGTTAAGAATAGATTGACGTTCTTGCAATAACTCTTGCAGGCGAATAACTCCCTGCTCTCGAAGCGCAGAATTTTTAACAGCACGATCTATGCGAATAGATAAGTTGGCATAATCATGGTTACGCGTGGCAGCCAACTCTCCCCTAATTTCGTCTAATGGAGGTTTTTCAAGAAACATAGAGTCGCTCTTTAGAAATTCACCTGCGGGCGCTCGCTCATCATGATCGCCATCATATTCAAAATCTGACAAACTTTGTTCAATTCTTGAAGAAGAACCAAGCGAGAGCTTCATCACGCGGTCTTCGTCTTCTATATTTGTAATAAGTTTTATTTTTGTGGTCAGGGTTTTAATACGCTCAAGGCTGCTCTCTAAAGACGAAAGCTTACTTTCTACAACCTGAAACTGTCGCGAGAGCTGGTCGTTTTCAGCATGAAGGAGCTTATTTTCTCCTTGCTCTAAAAGTAGACCAAAGTAATCTACGCTGGCAGCTGCCAGAAACACTAATGTAACAATCGCAATCGCAATACTGGCCTTTAGCCAAGCCGCGCTAACTGTCACACTTCGGGTCTGGCCCTTTCGGTTACTAGTAATAATAAATGTGAAGTTTTTGTTATCAGGCATGTAAACTCACTATCTTAAACGTAGCGAACCGAGTCAGCAGAAAATATTCTATAATGACGCAATAGGCAATATTTAGACACCCTGAGGTTAGTAAACAGTTAACGACGCCTCTAGTTGGCCTTGATTACTATTACGCTTATATTGTCATCTCCGCCTGCCTCTTTAGCCAAATCAATGCATTTTTCAACTATTTTTTGCGGAGTATTATCTCGACAAATATTAGCTATTTTTTCATTAGAAACCATTCCACTTAACCCGTCTGAACATAATAAATAAATTTCTCCTGGAGTAAAATCTCTCTCTACTATATCAACGACAACCTCTTCTTCAAAACCTACACTGCGCGTAATAACATTACGTCCCGACACAGCATCTTGATCGTCTGGGCGAATGATCCCTGCACGAATTTGCTCGTTAACTAAAGAATGATCTTCTGTTATTTGCCAAAGATTACTTTCTTTAAAAAGATAAGCACGCGAGTCGCCAACGTTACCAAGATATATTTTGTTATTATAGCAAAAAGCTATAACCATTGTTGTACCCATACCCATTAACTCAGGGTTGTCTCTGGTGCTTTTCAAAAATATTTTTCGACTGGCCTCTCGATAAATGCTTCGCACAATGTCTCTAGGCGATACAGGTCCTTTGGCACCGAGCTTTTGCTCGACAATCTCTTGTGCGCTTTCAACGGCCATCGCCGAGGCTACTTCGCCACCGCGGTGACCGCCCATCCCATCAGCAACGACAAATAATGAAAGCTTCGTATCTACCAGAATACTATCCTGGTTAATATCTCGTTTTAAGCCAATATCTGTCTTACCCCAAACCTCTACCGCCATAATGAGATATTACGTCAACTTTCTTCAAATATTAACTCAAAAATATTCTATTAAATCCGATCTGTTTTTTAGAGGTACGAATGCGCGCAACGGTGCGAAATAGTCTATATCTATTTTTGTTGATTTCGATTTTAATTCACTTAGGCGCCTGGACTAGCTTAAAACTGGCCTCTACCCCAAATATTCTTATAAAACCTGATAAGGTTGAAATTGTAGTTTTAGACCAAAGTCCTCATGAAAAGCTTAGGCAAATCGTTGAACAAGATAAAACTCCCCTTAATGATGAAATACCCGATAATGCAAAATATTTTGGGGCTCACAATCAACGAGTAGTGAAAGAAACACGTGCCCAGCAAAACGGAGATTTTCGTAACTCTGGCGCCAAGCATAATAGTACTGGCATTCGCAAGAGTGCCGACAGCCACAGGCCCTCTATATCTAGTCTTCGACCTATTTTTGATCCAAGCGCCATAAGACAACAAGTCGCAGAAAAAACTTTAGACAGTACAGATTCACGACAGCTAGCTAGTCAGTCAAACGATTATTTAAAAAATACACAGCCAAGCCTTGAAACTCTGCTTAATACACGTGAATTTGTTTACTATACATATTATCAACGAATTCGCTCTCAAATTCGCCAGTTTTGGGAGCCCAGCATTCGCGAAAAAGTAAAAAGAATTTTTGCCACAGGGCGAACAATTGCCTCAGAGAAAGATCACATAACTCGAATTATTATAACTTTAAATCGGCAAGGCGCGCTGGTTCGTGTTC
>MEPT01000103.1:12421-12973 GCA_001769925.1 Bdellovibrionales bacterium RBG_16_40_8 | reverse complement strand
ACCCGCTATCGAAATCAAAATCAAACCACTCTCTAATGAATACAATGCAGAGTGAGTGACAAAAGCTTTTGTGGCCTCATAAAAAACAAACACTGATGCGAATGTAATTAGACCACCCTCAAAAACCGCCGAAAAATACTCTATTTTGCCATGACCGTATGGGTGATTCTCATCAATTGGCAAAGAGGCATAATAAATAACTAGCAGACCTACTATTGCCGTGATGACATTAACTATGCTCTCAAGAGCATCAGAGTAAATAGCCTGCGAATTAGTGATATTAAACGCCCAAAATTTTAACGAAAGCACAAGTACGCTAATAATTAGAGTGCCCACGGCTGCCCACACCCTAATTCTAATCTCTCTTTTAGAAATTTGTGCTGCTTCAATCATACTAATTTACGACGGCCCCTAAGATCTTTGGCTATACTCGCCTTAGTGGATGTTTTCTCCTCACTAGAAAAATCATAGTGAGAAATGCAATTTCGCCCCTTTTCTTTAGACTCATAAAGAGCTCGATCAGCGTAACGAACAAGGGTGCGTGCGTCTATA
>MEPT01000103.1:11222-12384 GCA_001769925.1 Bdellovibrionales bacterium RBG_16_40_8 | reverse complement strand
TTGCAGTAAGATTTCTCTTGTGTTGATCGTTTTTAAATTCATAGCTCTCGATCGACTTACGCAACCGCTCGCAAAAAGCTCTTGAGCCATCAAGGTTCGTCTCAGTGAGCACAATAAGAAATTCATCTCCCCCATAGCGCGCAGCAAAATCTACCCTTCGCATAGTTTCGCGTATTATTTTACCGACCTGAGTCAGAACAAAGCTTCCGAATAAATGATCGTTTTCGTCGTTAACGGATTTAAAATAATCCATATCCATCATTACTACAGTCACTGTACGATTATAACGATGTGCCCGATCTAATTCATAATCGAGTTTCTGATAAAGTGAGCGCATATTGAATAGGCCTGTCAAATCATCTAAATCTACAAGTTCTTTCAGGCGATTGTTGGCGCGACTTAATTCATCTCGTATATCTTTAATTCGCAGATGGCAGCGAATACGCGCAAGAAGTTCAAGCGGATTATATGGCTTACAAATATAGTCATCGGCCCCGGCATCTAGGCCACGAATAACATCTTCAGGGTCAGACTGACCTGAAACAAACAGAGTCGAAACATATTCAGGGCTACTACGCAAATACGTAAGCGTTTCAAGGCCATTGAGGTCAGGCATATTCATATCTAAAAGCACAAGATGTGGCCCCCAGTAAGATATTTTATCAAGTGCTTCTCGCCCTGAAGAGGCCGTTTCTATTTGATATCCCTGCCACTGCAAAGCCTTACTGACCATTTTTAGGCTTGTCGGGTCATCATCGACAGCCAGCACTTTACGCTTTTTATTTTTTTCTTTAGAAGACATAATAATAGGATACCTAATCTCTGCTTTGTGCGAGAAGAGTTTGAAAAAAATATGACCTTCGACTAGAAAAGAGATCTATGTCTTATCCATATTTAGAAATTGAGAAACGCTGGCAAGAAAATTGGTCAAAAGACCATGTATTTAAAACAGCCGGCGACCAAACCAAACCAAAGTTTTATGCTCTAGACATGTTTCCGTACCCATCTGGAGCGGGACTTCACGTAGGGCATTTAGCCTCTTACACGCCAACAGATATTGTGTCGCGCTATAAACGCGCTATGGGTTTTAACGTTTTACACCCTATGGGATATGATGCTTTTGGCCTGCCCGCTGAGCAATATGCTATAAAAACAGGTATTC
>MEPT01000103.1:10464-11177 GCA_001769925.1 Bdellovibrionales bacterium RBG_16_40_8 | reverse complement strand
CAGCTTTGACTGGAGTAGAGAAATTTCAACCTGTGAACCAGCTTACTATAAGTGGACACAGTTTATATTTTTAAAGCTTTTTGAACGCGGACTGGCCTATCAAAAAGAGGCTCCAGTTAATTGGTGTCCAGAATTACGTACCGTTTTGGCTAATGAAGAGGTCGTTGATGGTAAATCTGAGCGCGGCGGCCACCCCGTAATTCGTGTGAAAATGAAGCAGTGGATGCTCAAAATTACTGCATATGCTGAACGGCTTGTGAAAGATCTCGATAAAATTGACTGGCCCGAGCCCACCAAAGAGGCTCAACGAAACTGGATCGGTAAAAGCGAAGGCGCTACAATTAATTTTTCAGTAGATGGATATAACGAAAAATTTACCGTCTTTACTACAAGACCAGACACTATTTTTGGGGCAACTTTTATGGTTTTAGCTCCAGAACACTCGCTCATAGCGAAAATTACTACTACCGAACAGAAAAGGTCAGTTCAAACATACGTAGAGTCATCACTTCGAAAAAGCGATGTTGATCGTAAAATGGCTACCGACAAAACTGGGATTTTTACTGGCGCGTTTGCTATAAACCCTTTAAATAAGCAAAAAATTCCTATTTGGGTGGCTGACTACGTACTAATGGATTACGGCACCGGAGCAATTATGGCTGTGCCTGGACACGACGTTCGAGATTTTGAATTTGCCCAAAAATTTAATTTAC
>MEPT01000103.1:10101-10399 GCA_001769925.1 Bdellovibrionales bacterium RBG_16_40_8 | reverse complement strand
CGGACTAACAAAAACCGAAGGAATTGAAGCTGCCATTTCTCACATTGAAAATGCAGGTCTTGGTTTGCGACAGATTCAGTATAAGCTTCGCGACTGGCTTTTTAGTCGCCAGCGCTACTGGGGAGAACCGATTCCGGTCATACATCTGCCTGACGGAAATTTAAAAGGTCTCGCACCCGATGAGTTACCACTTACCTTACCTGAGGTTGCTGATTACGAGCCATCAGAAAAAGGCGAGCCGCCTCTTGCGCGGCTACCCAATTTTGTCAATTACCCAAATGGCGGTAAACGAGACACT
>MEPT01000103.1:0-10093 GCA_001769925.1 Bdellovibrionales bacterium RBG_16_40_8 | reverse complement strand
GCCCGGGTCTGCAGGATCGTCGTGGTATTTTTTACGATACACCGACCCGCACAACGAAAAACTACCTTTTGATTTTGCCGAACAAAAATACTGGATGCCCGTAGATCTTTATATCGGAGGAGCCGAGCATACCGTTGGTCATTTACTTTATGCACGCTTTTGGCAAAAGGTTTTATTTGATTGCGGCCTGGTATCACACGATGAACCTTTTAAAAAATTGGCTCACCAAGGTGTGATTATGGGCGCCGATGGTCTTAGAATGTCAAAATCTCGCGGCAATGTAGTTAACCCAGACGATGTTCGCAGTGAATATGGCGCCGATGCAACTCGAATTTATATTTCATTTTTAGGGCCGTTTGATAAAGATAAACCTTGGGACACTAAGGGGATCGAAGGCGTCAAGCGCTTTCTCGACAGAGTATGGCGTCTTTCTTTTGACGAAACCGGTAAAATTATCGCTGAAGATGGGCCCATCCCTGAAAAGCTAGAGAAAATCTACCATAAAACTATTAAAAAAGTTGGCTCTGATATTGAGACGATGAATTTCAATACTGCCATTTCGGCAATGATGATTCTTGTTAATGAAATGTATAAACTTAACGTCAAACCAAAAAATGTTTTAAAGGCTCTGGCTCAGCTACTTATGCCTTTTGCTCCACATTTTGCCGAAGAGGTTTGGTACGGCTTAGGAGGCGAAGGCTACGTATCGCTTGCTGCGTGGCCAACCTACGATCAAAACCTTACCATCGACGATCAAATAGAAATGGGAGTTCAGGTAAACGGTAAATTGCGCGGGAGCATTCTGGTAACTGCCACCACAACCGAAAATGAAGCTATAGAGCTTGCGAAATCAATTAATTTCGTTGCGAAGACCTTAGAAAGTGTGGCATTAGCTAAAACTTCTTATAAGACGATTTATAAGCCTGGCAAAATTTTGAATTTAATTGTTAAATGAAAAAAATATATTTAATTTAAATATATTAAACCAATCGTACTCGAGGGACATACGTGAGCTGGAGTGTAGAAAAAAGCGCCGAACTTTACGGTATAAATAATTGGGGCGGTGGTTACTTTCGCATCAACAGCGCTGGCAACATAGAGATTGCAGCAGGTAAAGACAAGCCGGGACTAGATCTCTTTACGCTAATTCAAGACTTAAGAGAGCGCGGTGTTCGCCCACCGATTTTAATTAGAATTCCGAACCTTGTGCAAGATCGCGTACAACTTATTTCAAACTGCTTTGCAAATGCTATTCGTGAATCTGGCTACAAGGGACAATATTCTGGAGTTTACCCCGTTAAAGTTAATCAACAGCGACACCTTCTCGAAGAAATTGTAGATTTCGGCAAGGATAATCGTCTTGGGCTTGAATGTGGTAGCAAGCCAGAACTTCTTATTGCGCTAGCTTTTATGGATACTCCTGACGCCGTAATTGTTTGTAATGGGTTTAAAGATATTGAATATGTTGAGACTGCTCTTTTGTCGCAAAAACTTGGCCGGCAAACTTTTGTGGTTGTTGATAGATTAGCAGAACTGCCCATAATTATTACAGCTTCAAAAAAACTAAATATTCGCCCTAAGATTGGCTTTCGCGCCAAGCTTAATACTCAAGGCTCTGGCCGATGGACTGAATCTTCTGGCGCGCGTTCTAAATTCGGTCTTACGCCAAGTGAAATGATGTCTGGACTTGATATACTTCGTCGCGAAAATATGCTCGACTGTCTTGAGCTTTTTCATTTTCATATCGGCTCGCAGGTGCCATCAATTCAATCAATTAAAGCGTCAATTAAAGAGGCTTCGCGTTTTTTTACCGAACTTTACGCGCAAGGGGCGGCGGTAAAATATATAGATGTTGGTGGCGGGCTTGGCGTTGACTATGATGGCTCAGGTAAAAGTGATAGCTCAACAAATTATAGTGAGCAAGAGTACGCCAATGACATAACATCTATTTTACAATCAATTTGCGATGAGCGAAATGTGCCACATCCGAATATTATCTCTGAATCTGGTCGAGCGCTGGTCGCGCATAGTTCACTTTTGGTGTTTGGCGTACTCGGGTTTAATGAGCTGCAAAAACATAAACTTTCTTTTACTTTAGAAAAAAAAGATTCACTTCTAGTTAAAGACCTTCATTATATTTATGAAAATGTGAACCATAAAAATATCAACGAATTTTATAACGATCTCATAGAAAAGAAAAATGATACTCTACAACTTTTTTCATTCGGCGGTTTAAGTCTTGAGCAGCGAGCTAAGGCAGAAGATTTATATTGGGCTATTGCTACTAAGCTTACCAAAATTGCTAAAGACAATCCCGACGCCGAAGATATATATTGGGGCCTGCAAAAAGAATTATCTGATACCGTATTTTGCAACTTCTCGGTTTTTCAGTCGTTACCAGATTCTTGGGCGCTGAAGCAGGTTTTTCCGGTTATGCCGATTCATAGGTTAAGCGAGCGGCCTGAGCGTCGAGCTACTCTTGCGGATCTAACCTGCGACTCTGACGGCAAAATCGAGCACTTTATCGATACCGACACTGGGCAGCCTCAAGACTATCTTGAAGTACATGATCTAATCGAAGGACAACCCTATTATTTGGGCGCATTTCTAACTGGCGCTTATCAAGAAATTTTGGGCGATTTACATAATTTATTTGGCGATACTGATACTGTTCATATAACTATAAACGAAAATGGCACCTACAGCGTCGACCATGTGCTACAGGGCGACACGGTAACAGAAGTGCTAAGTTATCTTGATTACAATAGAAACGAGCTTGTTGAAATGATTCGCAAAGCAACTGAGCAATCGATAGTTAGAGGGTCACTAAGTCACAGTGATGCCAGACTTCTTATGAAGCACTACGAAGAAGGCCTTGCCGGGTACACCTATCTAGAAGATTAGCACATACCGGATGTGAATCCGGACTAAGATTTGCGCGGGTCGAAGGCCTCTCGTGCGCCCTCGCCGATTAGATTAAGTACAACTAGCGACAAAAATAGTGCTAGCGACGGAAACACTGCAAGCCACCAGGCGATAGTAAAATTTCTCTGTGCTTGGTTAAGCAACTCTCCCCAACTAGGAGTTGGCGCCGGCAAACCAAACCCTAAATAATCGAGCACCGCAAGTGATGATATGCCACCAGTTATAGTAAACGGACTAAATGTCACCACTGGCGCTAAAGCATTTGGTAAAATGTGTTTAAAAATAACTCGCCACTCGCTACTGCCAAGCGCGCGCGCACTTTCGACAAATTCACGACGACGTAGCCGCAGAAATTCTGCTCTGGTGTAAACAGAAATATGCATCCAGCCAAAAATAGCCGAGAAAATTATAAGAAGTGGTAAACTTGCATCAAAAATTGAAATTAGCGTAATTAGTAAAAGAAGGGTCGGTACAGATTCAAATATTTCAACAACTCTTTGGCCAAATAAATCAATGCGCCCGCCGAAGTAACCCATAATTGCGCCAAGAGAAATCCCCAGCATATAGGTAGAAAGCCATACTAGTAACGCAAAAACAATACTGTAACGAAAACCATATACAAGCCTAGCGAGCACATCTCGACCGCGATCATCTGTGCCTAGCCAATTAACCTCAGATGGTGGCGCGGGATATGACTCAACCTTGGTGTTACTTTCATAAGGATCCCATTTCACAATTGGCCAAATAACCCAATCGGCATCTTTAAACTGCTCTCTTCGGTAATTCGTCACCATGGTATCGGCTTGCGAAAATATTGTTGGATGATACATCTTAATTGCCGGAAAATATATAATGCCCTGATAACTCATTATTATGGGTTTACTATTGGCCAATAGTTCTGCTGTGAGACTTATTAATAAAATAGCTAAAAAAATCCATGTAGAAATAGCCGCGCGACGAATTTTTTTAAAATTACGATAACGTTTTAGTGTAAGCGGATTAGAAATCAGTTTTTCAATCATAGTTTTTTTAAATAATTCTATTAATTATCAATCAATTAAAATCAATTCTCGGATCAACAACCAAATATAATAAATCACTAATTAAACGCCCAAGTAACGACACTAAGCTTGAAATAAAAATTAGTGCCATTAACACATTATAATCGCGGCTAAGGGCTGATTTGTAACCAAGTAGCCCAATGCCATCAAGAGAGAATAACGTTTCGATAATCATCGATCCACCGAGAAAAATACCCAAAAAACCGCCAATGCCAGTCACTAATGGGATAAGGGCATTGCGCAGAGCATGCTTTAATACAACAACTTTTTCATCAAGGCCTTTTGCCCGCGCTGTTCTAACGTAATCTAATTTAACCTCATCAAGTAAGGTGTTTTTCATTAACATCGTGAGAACTGTAAAGCTATTAACCATGTAGCAAATTAGTGGTAAAATAAAATGGTGAGCGCGATCAATTACTTTACCCATAAATGTAAGTAAGTCATAATTTTCTGAAGAAATCCCCGCAATCGGAAACCAATTAAAATACGAGCCCCCGGCAAAAAATACCATTAGCAACACACCTAGCATTAGTGGCGGTATAGAATAGATAATAAAGAGAAAAAAACTAGAGGTTGCATCAAAAAACGAGTTATTTTTTATCGCCTTCGTAATTCCTAGCGGAATACACACGATATATGTCAGTATTAGCGATAAAACCCCAAACTGAATAGACACCGGGAATTTACTGACAATAACGTCAATAACCGGCTCATCGTAGGTAAAGCTAGTTCCAAAATCTAAGGTCACAATATTCTTAAGCCATATTGCGTAACGAGTAAGTAATGGTTTATCAAAACCATATTGTTTATTAAGAGCTTCTAAAACTTCTGCCGAAACTTTTGCCTCACCCATACGGCTACTGCCACCAGCAGCACTCGCCCCGCTACCCATGGCTCCGCTCCAACGCATTTGTTGAAGTTTTTGCTCAACTGGGCTACCCGGGGCTAGATTAATTATAACAAACGAAAGTATTGTCACACCAAATAGAGTGGGCACCATCATAAAAAGACGTCTGGCTAAATACCTTGCCATATTACTTTGCTAACCACCAAGCACCTAAACCAATATCATATTTATAGGTTGGTTTAACTTGCTGCACTCGCTTGTTAATTGCATAGAAAGAATATTGCGCATTCCAGAGAAAAACATACGGATAATCGTTTGCAATCATACTGTACGCCTTTCTTAGCTGCACTTTTCTCTTTTCGCTATTTAATTCTTCTCGGGCTTTATCTATAAGTTTATCTACTTCGGGATTTGAATAGGCAATAAAATTAGAGGCGCCTTTTTGAATACTTTCAGAGTGCCAAATTTGCTTAGGGTCATATTCAATTGAGCCAGTCCATGAAAGAGCTACCGCCTCGAAACTCCCCTCATCTAGAAGCTTTTGAAACGCATTCCACTCAACAAGTTTTATGCTTACATCAACGCCAGCTTTTTTTAGTTCTTCTTTGTATACGGTAAGGTATTTCTCCCAAATGGGGTTAGCGACAATAATCGTAAAGCGAAAATCTGTTGGCTTATTATCAATAATTTTATCTAGGACACCATCTTTGTTACTGTCAGCCCAACCAGCTTTAGTAAATAGCACTCGTGCCGCCGCTGGATCAAAAGGTATCGGCTTTGCCTTTGGATCGGCGTAAGGGTTTTGCTGATACCAGGGCCCGGTAGCTGGTATATTTTTATTATAGAAAAATTTTTCGATCATCATTTTTCTGTCAACAAGTAGCGAAAGCGCTTTACGCACATCTTTATTTTTAAATAAGAGGTTTCTCAAATTAAATCCTAGAAATGGGGTTGATTTAGACCCACTGTTTTGTACAGCCTCTTTGATAAGTGTTTTGCCCCATATGTCACCGTCAGTTTTTTTCTCATATTGCTCAGGCGTTAACCCCGTAAAATCAAGATCGCCTTTTTTAAAAGTTTCAAGTACGGCATTTTCGTCTTTGATAAGGCGAAAGAAAATTTTATCAAATTTATAGTAGCCCCTAAATTGCGGCAGATCAAATCCCCACCAATTAGGGTTTCGTTTAAGTACGATAGATTTACCTTGATCATATTTTTCAAGCATGTAGGGCCCTGAGCCCATCATGGTCTTATTCATCTTTTTTTTCAAATCACCATAATATGCTCGCGGTAGAATCTCCATTCCGCCTAATACCTCGACGTTACCAAAATATTTTCTTTTGATAATAAATTTGATTTGTGTAGGAGAAATGATTTCAGCCTTTTCGATATTTTCAAAATAAGATATTTTTACAGCGTCGGCCAGTTTGCTATCAAAGTTAACATCAAACGAAAACTTAACGTCTTCAACTGTCACCGGGGTGCCATCGTGAAACTTAGCGTTTTGTCGTAGAGTAAACGTTATAGATTTGCCATCTTTTGCTAAATCATACTTTTCAGCAAGTGCCGGCTCAAACTCAAAAGTCTCAATATTTCTCATTAGCAGTGAGTCAAATGCGTAACCTTCAACAACTGATGAATAATAATCGGTGCCACGCAACGGGTTTAACGTTGCGGGCTCACCTTCTAAATTTCGGTAAAATGTTCCGCCCACTGGGGCGTCTGGACTGCCAATCACCGGGGCCTTTGCCGCCCATACGCTGCCACCTAATATAATTCCGAGTGCTACTTTCCACATAAAAGCCTCCATTTATATTTAAGTCTAGGAGTATACATTGCAAAATTGCACAGGCAACCCTCACGCCCCTTGTGCTGACGCGATTTCTCGTCTACAAAAGCCTATTATGACAAGAAAAATTGCCTCAAAACGCGGTATATTCGGGCTTGAGACCATAAAACAAAGATCGCATGTAATTCTCACCCCCGTGCCTTGGGAGGTTACTACTTCATACGGAAGTGGTACCAGCCTTGGCCCTCAGGCTATTTTAGACGCCAGCTCTCAGCTTGATCTTTTTGACCTTGAGCGCGGCCGGGCGACATCTGGCGAAGTTCATCTCGAGCTAGAAGATCCTTTTTTTTACCAACAAAATAAAAAACTTAAAATTTTAGCTAAAAAAATAATTAGCGAATTAGATCAATTCGGAGAACTTTCTACCAAAAGCTCTTCTAATCTTAAAAAAATTAATCTCGAGTGCGCCAAAATGGTAAGACTGATATATGAAAAGACACAAGCCATTTTACGCGAAAATAAAATTCCCGGCTTAATAGGTGGCGACCATTCGACTTCGCTTGGCGCCATTCAAGCAGTAAGTGAGTTATTTAAAGGAGATATCGGAGTTCTCCACATCGACGCCCACGCCGATTTGCGTAGTTCTTACCAAGGATTTCAATACTCCCATGCCTCGATCATGCATAATGTATGCTCGCTAAAGATCGGCCCTAAAAAACTAGTGCAAGTTGGTATTCGCGATTTTTGTGAAGAAGAATTTGAGTATATTAAAAAAAATAAAATGCGTATCGCTACTTACTTTGACCAGCACTTAAAAAAATCGCTTTTTTCAGGACAAGCCTGGAATGCTCTTTGTGAAAAAATTATTTCAGAGTTACCGCAAAATGTTTATATATCATTTGATATAGATGGGCTCTCACCAGAGTTTTGCCCACACACCGGAACTCCGGTGCCTGGCGGTCTATCTTTCGATCAGGCTATTTACTTATTAGGCGCACTAGGCCGGTCTGGCAGAAAAATCGTGGGCTTTGATCTTACGGAGGTGGCGCCAGGCCCCTCTGGTGAATGGGACGCCAACGTCGGCGCCCGCATATTATTTGCGTTATGTGGACTTACAGAACCCCCAGATCAAATATAATTGGGGGTAAGGCGCGGCGTACCTCTAGCCCTAGTGGGCGTAGCGCTTCATCATAGATTCGCGGATTTCAGCGCCCTCTATGCTTAAACGTGTCCACGGGATAGCGAGTAGGCGATCTGGCTCGATGACTTCTTCAGTCTCTTCGCAAATACCGTAAGTACCATTTTCAATACGCGAAAGCGCCATTTCGATTTCAACAAGTCTTGAACGTAAACGCTCGTTGTTACTCAATGCTTCGCTTTCAGCTAAGGCGCGTACTGTTTGGTCTCCCTCGTCCCCTTGTTTGCCATCTTCTGACAAATGTAAATCATGGCGAACATCGCGCACTCTGTTTAAAATTTCTGCTTTAGTCTCTAAAAGTGACCTTTTGCACTTTTCAATCAAGGCCTTTGATAATGCCATTGTTGTTTCCCCTCCCCTAAACGTTGAAATACCACTTTGAAACATTACACTTCAAATCCCAGTTCCAAATTGGAACTGAAATATTTACACACAACGCGTATTGTAATGCAAGGCCAAATTCTTAAAAAAAATGAAATTGCATAACTACTTAATATATCAGGTTAATTTTTAACAGCCCAGTCATGACGTAAGCCTGGCCCATCATAGCGTTTGGTCAACGAAACTCAAATTTTAGCTCATCATTTAAGCCAAGATCTAAAGATGAGTTAATTACCACGGTGTTTCCTGACGACGACCACTGCGCTCCGTCCAAAAGAACCCACTGGCTCTTTGCAGACAAACGGCGCCATACGCGACTTACCATTTGCTTAGACTAAAATTTGACCTTTGCAACCTTAGTGGGGCGCCAAACTGCACTTTCGTGAAGCCAATAACTCTCTCCCCAACTGGCTTCAACCTGGTACCAACTCTCCTTCACGTCGAGTCGTTTAAATGGGGTATATCTATCTACTTGTCGTATGTCTGCGAGTTCACCTTGCGCGCTAGGCGTCAAACGAAGCTTTGCCGTATTTAATTTAACCGCCACACACACCATTTTTCTGGTGACGTTGCGAGAATAAACCCAGTGAATTTCGCCGTCTATATCTTCAACTTCTATCCATTCGCCAGCACGCCTAAGCTCAATCAGCGGCGTATACTTTGCTACCGTCCATGAAATTGGATTTTGCGATCCTGGGCCCTTGCGTAAATTTGTTTTTGCTGATGTTACACAAATAGCGTGAACGTCATGGCTTAAAATAAATATTATGAAAAAAATAATTATTAAACGACACACCCTGTAAGGATAACACCTAATCTAACTCAGCCACAACGGGACAATGATCAGATCCCGTCACGTCATCTAAGATTTCACAGCATGTAAAACGCCCAGCTAGCTTTTTCGTCGCACAGATATAATCGATTCGCCAACCGCGGTTGCCTAAGCGAGCTTTCTCGAGATAGCTCCACCAAGTGTAGCGGTGCCGGGCCTCAGGGTGAAAATTACGAAATAAATCTACAAACCCGAGGCTTAAAAACTCAGAAAACCATGCTCTCTCTTCTGGCAGAAAACCAGACTGATTAGTTAATTTTTTCGGGTCATAAACATCAATGTCTCGATGCGCGACATTGTAATCCCCGACTAAAATAATTTCTCTGCCTGTTGAAATATGTGTTTTTAAATGTAATGTGATTTTTTTTAGAAATTCTTGCTTAAATAAGTGACGCTCTTCGCCAGCCCCACCGTTCGGAAAATACACATTATAAAGCAGAAAGTCCCCGTGATCTGTAATAACAAAACGACCCTCAGAATCAAATTTTTTGATGCCAATGCCTAAATGAACATCTTTCGTTGCGGTTTTGGCATAAGTGACCGTGCCAGAATAACCCGGTCGCTGGGCTACAGACCAATGTCCATGTCGGCCGAATGGATTCAGAAGCTCTGGCTCAACTTGCTCAGGATGCGCCTTAGTTTCTTGCAGACACAGAATGTCAGGATCTAACTTAGAAATGAACTCAAAAAGACCTTTTTTAGCTACAGCACGAATCCCGTTAACATTCCACGTAATGATTTTCATCTTGCACCTTTTGTGGCACTACTATTACCTGACATTTAATTTTAAACAAGGAGAACAAAAATGCCAATGATAGGCCAACCAGCACCACAATTTATAGCACAAGCCGTCGTCGACGGGGGTGATTTTAAAGAAATAAACTTGACGAATTATCGCGGCAAATACGTTGTTTTATTTTTCTACCCATTAGATTTTACATTTGTTTGCCCTACCGAAATAACTCAGTTTCGCGATCATATAAAATCTTTTAAAGATGCCGGAGCTGAAGTTTTAGGCTGCAGCATAGATTCTGTTCATTCACACAAACGCTGGATTAAA
>MEPT01000102.1:10395-11657 GCA_001769925.1 Bdellovibrionales bacterium RBG_16_40_8 | reverse complement strand
TCCGATACCTATAAAAACATAATTGGCTCAGGCGGAGGGACTCGAACCCCCGACCAAGCGGTTAACAGCCGCTTGCTCTACCAGCTGAGCTACGCCTGAACGGTAGAATAGTTTCTTAAATATACACCAGAAAACTAAGAAAACCATGGGGTAAAGTCAACTGCAAGATTTAACAAGCTATTTTCGTTGCCCTTCGGGTAGCTGTGGCAATTCTGCAAGAGCCTGGTCAAAGGCAGAAGAAGTGAATGCTTGCCCCTTCCAAACGTAAACCCCGCGAGAATTGCGTCGAATCATGTCTATGCTCCCATCTACAAACTTAATAATAAGAGCTGGCATCAAGGGCTCGTCTGCTTTGCCTGTATTAACGCGCTCTGCTTGGGATGAACATGATTGCGCCAACCATTTCTCCATGGCTATAAAATCTACATTTCGGGATTTATTGCCTTCTGCGATCCAGTTTTGGCCATCTTGTAACACCTTGAATTTCTCGGGGATAATTAGTCCGGCTACTCGTGCGTTGCACCAATTAAAATTAAAGTGTTTGGTTATGGTTTTGCCGGTTAAATTTAAGCCCAAAAGCATGCTTATGCTGGAATTAATGCCGCGAGTATTAAGCGAATAAATTGCGTAAAACGTGAGCGCCAATCCTAATAGAAGAAAGTTTAATTTAATAATAGCAGACGTTTTCATCGCTCTCCGTTAGGTGTCGCGTCATGGCCCTAAAAACCTCTTCGATCTAAAACGAGAATAATCTCATCAATTTTCTTTTGAACCTCTTTTTTGCTGCCCTTAGCTAGAGTTTTAGCCAAACAGTGACGAATATGCCCTTCTAGTATTGATAGCTCAAGTGACTTTAAGGCAGAGGTCACAGCTTTAACCTGTAAAATTATATCGGGGCAGTAGCGCTCATTCAAAATCATATTCTCTACCCCAGCAATTTGGCCCTGTATTCTCTTTAAGCGAAGTAGCTCGCCTGTATGACGAGCATGGCGCGGCGCGATTTTTTTTATATTCTTGGATTTTTTATGAATGGTTATCATTGATGCCTCTTGGAGTACCATGTTTTCTGGGTACAACGGCGTTGACAATACCCCCAGGGGGTATTAGCGTCAACCAATCACATGCGGGGCTCCAGATGTTAAATCACATTATACGCTGGTCGTTACGTAATAGACTTTTAGTTACAAGTCTTGCCGCACTTATTTTAGTTTATGGCTCTTTTGTAATAATCAAATTGCTGGTTGATGTTTTCCCCGATCTTA
>MEPT01000102.1:9912-10311 GCA_001769925.1 Bdellovibrionales bacterium RBG_16_40_8 | reverse complement strand
ATAGAAACGACTTTAAATGGTTTACCCGGAGTACAAAGGGTGCGTTCTTCATCTGGAGTTGGGCTCTCGGTTGTTTACGTTGAATTTGATTGGGGTACAGATATTTATCGAAACAGACAGTTTGTTAGCGAGAAGTTAGCAACTATTGCCGAGAAAATGCCCAAGGGGGTAGTGCCAGCAATGGGCCCGATTTCTTCTATTATGGGAGAGATACAACTAGTAGGGCTATATTCAAATGATGAGGCCACGACACCTATTGAGTTAAGAACATTAGCTGAGTGGACACTACGACCAAGGCTGATGTCTATACCGGGGGTGGCTCAGGTAATAAATATTGGCGGAGGCCTCAAACAGTTTCAAATTTTAATTTCTGCAGACAAAATTAAAAAAAAGCAGCTT
>MEPT01000102.1:9592-9850 GCA_001769925.1 Bdellovibrionales bacterium RBG_16_40_8 | reverse complement strand
ATCAAAAAGAATATCTGATTCGTAATATTGGTCAGGCTAAAACTATTAATGAAATTGAAAATTCTGTCGTTGGCATGAATCTAGGTCGGCCGGTACTGGTTAAAGATATAGCGCAGGTTAAGATTGGGGCGCAAAGTAAAAGGGGTGAAGGCAGCGTAAATGCAAAGCCCGCTGTAATAATGAGTATTCAAAAACAGCCTGGTGCCAATACGATTATACTTACTCGTGAGCTTGATAAAGCACTTAATGACTTGCAAA
>MEPT01000102.1:8974-9502 GCA_001769925.1 Bdellovibrionales bacterium RBG_16_40_8 | reverse complement strand
TGTAGAGGCGCTACGCGATGGGGCTATTCTTGTAGCTATCGTACTTTTTTTATTTCTAGTTAATTTTAGAACTACTGCAATTACGCTTACGGCGATTCCGCTATCATTTGTTGTTACTGCAATTATTTTTAAAATATTTGGGCTTTCTATAAACACAATGACGCTCGGTGGATTAGCTATAGCCACTGGCGAACTTGTCGATGACGCCATTGTAGACGTTGAAAATATATTTCGTAGATTGAAAGAAAATGCGCGATGTGGTCAGCCAAAGTCAATGATTAGAGTTATATATGAGGCATCAAGTGAAGTTCGAAACTCGATTGTTTTAGCAACGGTTATAGTTGTTCTTGTCTTTGTGCCACTTTTTTTCTTAAGCGGTATTGAGGGGCGTTTATTTATTCCTCTTGGCATTGCGTACATAGTGAGTCTTCTGGCATCGCTTGTGGTATCGCTGACAGTAACTCCGGCAATGTGTTCATATCTTTTAACTAAGAAAGATTTTTTGCATCACGATGAAGCTGACGGCAA
>MEPT01000102.1:8647-8948 GCA_001769925.1 Bdellovibrionales bacterium RBG_16_40_8 | reverse complement strand
GCTAGAAAAACCAAAATCAGTTATTATAACTGCGGCATCTTTATTTTTGGTATCACTTGTTCTTATCCCGTTTATGGGCAGAGAATTTCTTCCCCAATTTAATGAAGGCACAGCCACAGTTAATGTCATTTTGCATCCGGGAGTATCTCTTGAAGAATCTAATAGGGTCGGCACCGAGGCCGAAGAACTGATTCTTTCAATACCTGAGGTGAAAAGTGTGGCAAGACGAACGGGTCGCGCAGAGCTAGACGAACATGCTGAGGGCGTTCACTATAATGAAATAGACGTTGATTTTAAAGGT
>MEPT01000102.1:5811-8620 GCA_001769925.1 Bdellovibrionales bacterium RBG_16_40_8 | reverse complement strand
ACTTTCAACGCTGGGAGTGTTTTTTAACGTAGGGCAACCGATATCTCATAGGCTTGATCACCTTCTTTCTGGCGTGCGGGCACAAATCGCCGTGAAGGTTTTTGGTAATAGTTTGTCGCAGCTTCGAGCCAGCGCGGCCGAGATTTATACTCAGCTAAAATCAGTAGATGGAATTATTGATCTTCAGATTGAGCAGCAGGTTCTAATACCGCAGATAAAAATTCAAGTTCTTCGCGAAGAGGCAGCGAATCTTGGGATTAACGTTGGTGAATTAGTTGAAAACCTCCAAAAAGCCTTAAGGGGCGAGATGGTTGGGCAGGTCATTGATAATCAAAAATTTTTTAGCATATATATGCGTTTTGATGATGAATCTCGAGCTGACTTAGAGCGCATTAAAAAAGCAATAATAAAAGTTATGCCAGATGCAAGGCGTATCAATCTTGAGGCGGTAGCAGATGTATACGAGGCAGAAGGCCCTAATATTGTACATCGCGAGAATATGCAAAGGCGTATCGTTGTTTCAGCAAATGCTTCGGGCCGAGATCTTGATACAGTTGTCAAAGATATTAAAGAAAAAATTGATAGTAGCATAAGTCTGCCAGAGGGCTACTATTACACATTGGGCGGGCAGTTTGAAAGCCAACAAACCGCTTCAAAACTAATTCTTTTGCTAGGGCTATTATCACTAGCCGGTATTTTTATTGTGCTTTACAGCCATTTTAAATCAGCTTTTATTTCGTTTCAGATTATGCTCAACGTGCCCATGGCGTTTATTGGTGGTATTGTCGCCTTAGGCCTAGGAGATCGAATTCTCTCGGTTGCAAGCCTAGTAGCATTTGTCACTCTTTGCGGGATTTCAAGTCGTAACGGCATCATGATGATATCACATTACTTGCATCTACTTATGCACGAGGGTGAGAAGTTTAATAAAGAGATGGTTATTCGCGGTTCACTTGAGAGACTTGTGCCAGTTTTAATGACGGCATTAACTGCGGGTCTTGCATTAATTCCGTTAGTTTTGAGTGCGGGCACCACTGGTAAAGAGATTCTTCATCCGGTGGCGGTAGTTATTTTCGGAGGACTTATCAGTTCTACGCTGCTCGACATGGTAGTTACTCCAGTTGTATTTTATAACTTCGGTGAACGTTCGGCCTTAAAACATTTAAAAATAAAAAACGTAAAGGATGATGTATGAAAATATTTCTTGTTACTGCACTGATTCTTTTTAGCACTTTAGCGATCGCGCATGAAGGGGATCACGGGCCTGCACAAAAAGTCGCCCCACATGGCGGTGTATTACGAGACAGCGAGAGCCTTATGTATGAGCTTGTAAGAGGCAGTAGAGACATTAAAATATATTTGCTAACCCACGATGGTACTAGTATCGACGCAAAAGCAGTCGAAATTGATTCGACAAAAACTTCGTTGACTGACGCTAAGAAAAAAAAAGTTTCATACAGTCTTGTGCCCGACAAAAATTATTTTATCTTAAAATTTGAAAAGGGATCATCGTATAGATATTTATTAAATTTAGTTGCCAGTTTTGAGGGTAAAGAAAATAAAGCGAGCTGGCAAATTGAAATGGATGTTGAGTAAAAAGTGTAATGCAGTTATTTCTTGTGCCCTTATTTTTATTGATTATGTTTTTTCCGCTCAGAGGCTTTTCTGATGTTAAAAGCTTAACTTTAGATGAGGCGTTAAGCATAGCTCTGGGTGAAAATCTTGAAATCATCGGAGTCGAAAGTGAAGTTGATATCGCCGAAGCTCACTTGAAGCGTGCGAATTCATTTTTTCTGCCGAAACTTGGCGCAGAATCTCGTTATGAACATTACGAATCATCTTTTCAGAAGCAAAGCGGTGGATCTACTGATTTATTTTTAGAGTGGAACATTTTTAATGGCTTTCGCGATTGGTACGATAGAAGGGCCAAGGTTTTTGAGTACGAGCAAGCCAAACTATTGAAAGAAAAGCAGAAAATTTTTACTGAGGCCGAAATTGAAGGTAAGTTCTATAAGCTTCTTGCAGCTATTGAATCGATTAAATCTTACGAAGAGGCGATTAAGCGCAATGAAGCTCATAAAGAGTCTGCGCGCAAAAGAAAAAGTGCAGGGCTCGCGACCGACGCCGACATTCTTGAATTTGATCTTTATCAAGCAGAGCTGCAAGCTGAGCTTGTTCGCCTAAGTAGTGAACTAAAGCAGGTACAAGCAGAATTTCGCGAAACCTTGGGACAAAAAAACTCAAATATTCAGTATGTTCCTCAGGGCAAACTTATTCACTATCATGTAGACGACACACTCGAGAGTTTAACAAGCCGGCTGCCTATAGAAAGCCAAAGTCTTATTGCTGCTAGGTACGCAGTTGAGCAGGCACAGACGAATAAAATGGTAGCCGCAGGCGGTTTCTTACCACAATTAGACGTAAAAGCTACCTACGGTAGTCGAGGCATTAATGATACTCAAGTTACGCCAGAGACCACAGTAGTGGGTGTCGCGAGATGGGAGATTTTCTCTGGCCTTGACACCTTAAATGCAAGGCGCGAGGCTTCAGCACAGGCGATAAAGGCCGAGGTTAAACTCAGGCAAACAGAGTTGTCAACTGGCGTTCAGTTAGAAACGGCATATATGAAGCTAAAAACTATTCAAGAGCGTGTTGATATAGAGGCAGAAAATAAAATCAAAGCGAATAAATTTTTTAAATTAGTAGTAGACGAGTACAAGAGAGGGGTTAAAAATTCAAATGACATGCGTGCAGCCTCACAAGTACTGCTGCAGGTGCTGGTTAGAGATATTCAGTATCGGGCCGAGTT
>MEPT01000102.1:0-5800 GCA_001769925.1 Bdellovibrionales bacterium RBG_16_40_8 | reverse complement strand
AAGAAAAACTAGAAAAAGCAATTGGCGGTAAAATTAAAATTTCTAAAGGTAGTTTAAGTGGTCATGCAGATTAAATATGCATGACTGAGCATGGGGGGTACAACATATGAAAAAATTAACATTCATCGTTGTTTTTTTGATAGGGCAGTGGGCGTTTGCCCATGGCGAAACTAGTTTAGGGCCACACAATGGGTATATTCGTATGCCCGGAGCATTTCACACAGAAGTTGTGCCTGAGGGCAACAATAAGTTTAAAGTGTATTTACTTGATATAGAGTTTAAAAACCCAACATTACAAAAGTCTAAACTTGTAATCAAGATCGAGCACAAAAGTAAATTAGTTGCGGCCACTTGCAATACCAGAAAAGATTATTATTTGTGTAAATTGCCCAAAGGCTTATCACTTAAAAAAGGTAAATTGTTTGTAAATGCTGTCCGTGAAGAGTTGGTGGGTGCTGAGGTAATTTATGATTTGCCATTTAATTTAAAAATCGAAAATCACGATCACCACTGATGGGGGGCGCCATGAAAAGTATATTTTTTTTCTTTTTTATTATGTCGGTATTCTTCGTGGGTTGTGCGCAACAAGATGAAAACAAATTTAAAGAGAAAGCGCAAATAGAAGAAAACGCAAAAAATAAGGCAGAGCAAGATGCCACTAACGCCAGAGCTAGAAAAATGGAGGCCGATCTTGAAAGGCGGCATCGATTCTATCAATCGTTGAGTGGCGCGTATACTGGTACATTTACCACGGCGTCTGGGGTTACGCTGGCGACTAAACTTAAGATGATACCAAGTTTGCCGCCTTACGTGCCGACTGATCGTATACGAACAATAGAAGAGATATCTGCAGACATTAATAACTTGTACTTTAACATACAAATTATTCACTGGAGTCCAAACAATCCGGCATCGGCTACAGGTTGTGTTTTTCAAGAAGTTAGAGGCGATTTTGAAAAAGGTCGCGTTGATATGGCTCGTGCTGAATGTTCTAACGTATATTCTGCGAGAATAATTGATATAGCTAGCGAGCCTTACCAAACGCCTGATGATTTAGAAGCCAATTCGACAGCACTTGCGCAACAAATTTTGGCAGGCAAAATCAGCGCCGTGAATAATTTTAAGATAATAATGCAGCCAACCAATAATGCCGGTGAATATACTTTAGATCTCGCGAGAGTAGGCCAATGAAATCAATATTTATGCTTTTAGTTACTCTCGTTATTGGGCTTGCAGTAAAAAACTGCTTTGCCGCAACTACAGTTACGCTTGATGGTTTAACAAAAATAGTTTCTGAACGAAATTTTACCGTTCTTGCAGAAGCAGAAAAATCATATCAGGCAAAACTTAATATTGATCAGGCAAGAAATAATCTTTTGCCGAAACTCAACATTTGGGGCCTTGCCAAGGTTGTGATTGATCCTGTGGCACTTTTAGATGTTATAACTGACGTTGCTCCATTTCTAGTACCATCTAACTGGTTTAGACTTAAAGAAACTGAAATTCTTTATTATGTTGAAAAAGAAGGATATCGGGCATTGTGGGCCAATGAGCTTGGTATAAGTAGAACGCTTTACCTTAAGATTTTAATGGATAATGGTCTTTATGACATTGTTAAAGAGCATTTGGCTGATCTTAAAAAAATACATGAAATTGCTCAAGTTCGCCACACAGCAGGGCTTGAAAAAATAGAAACTGTTAGATCGCTTGAGATTCAGGTACTAAAGCTCGAAGATGATGAAGCTCAACTTAAGCGGCTTGCTGAAGAAGAACTAAGCGTATTATCGCTAAGTCTAGGGTTTTCGGCAGAAGAGGCTATTGACATTGAACCAATAGCGCTTGCGAGGCCATCTGATCAGAAAAATATTGATTATAGAACGTATGTTTTAAAAGTGCTTGATGTCGCTCCTGAGCTTAGACAATACGATCATTTTCTTAAAGTTATACCGTATCTAAAAAAAGAGGCTGAATTCAGTTTTCTGGGCGCCTCAGAGACAAGTCGCGGGGTGGCCGGTGGCATATTTGACGACATTTCTATTTCTAGCGGACTTGGTTTTTCTACCGCTACGACCATAAAAATTATCGATTCACAAAAGAAAATATTAGAGATTCAGCAGCAAGGTATTTCAGAAACCATCAAGGGGCAGCTTAAGGGCGTAGTTGGCGTGTATAACTCTATTATCAATTTTTATATCAAAACTGAAAAAAGAGAGGCGCTTGCTATAGAAAATATTGAAACACTTAATCAGAAACTTCTCTTTGGTGAAAAAATTGATCTTTTAACTATGGCGGACGCGCTTGAAACCAGAACTCTTTCACGAGCTGCCAAGCTTGAACAACTTTACCGCTTTCGCCTTAATCAAGATAGATTATTGAGACTTATTTTTGATAACGAGTACGCGAAATTACCGGCGACTCTCGAGAGGATTAAAAAATGAAAAAATTAGGATCAATAATTCTACTTTCATTTTTCTTAATGTCGCTGCCGGCTTGTAAAGAAGGGGCTTCATTTAATGAAAATTTAAAAGAGGTTGCGGTTAAATTAAAAAATGTTGAGGCGATTACCTCGCTTGATTTGGTATCTACAGAGCACTACGCGGCAATGACAGATTACTTTCGCACAGTTACAGATTTGGCAGTCTCCTTGAAATCAGACGCGAAAGCTAGAAAATATTGGGCTACGCGGGTTAAGAAGCATAAGATTTCTGATTTCTGTGCAAAATATGTTTTAACCGCTACCGCCTGGCATAATTTAAACGATCAATGTACTATTGATGGTCATTATTTGTGTCCAGATGAAGTAAGAGAGTATCCTGCAATTTTAAATGCAGTACTTAGCAATTCGCCGCAATCCCTAAAAGATGATTTTTACGCAGATGACCGATGTTCTGGCTGGCGAGAACTCTAGATTAAGCTATTTTTCTCACAAGATGCCAGCGAAATTCTTCGTTCATTTAGAGAATTTCCCATCATATTGCCGGAAGGAATTAAATCAAATAACCAAATGCTACCATTTGGTTATGCAGGTCATCTCTCTGATTTTTCTATTAAAATTAAACGGTTGGTTTCTCATCCAGAAATAAATATTAAAATATTATTGCCAGCGGCACTTAAAGAAACGACCTTACTGCTAGACAGCATTAAGTCTCTTTTTCAGACCTCAAGTTGAACCATCCATTGTTTTGCATAGTGAGCGAATTAAGTTAAATAGATGGAACCTTTTTGATCCTTATACACAGCAGAACGAAAAAATTAGTTGGAAGCTATCAGAACTTGCTATTAGAGGATTGCCCATGACATTTTCAAGGTGCGATATGAATGGTTTCGATCACTCGGTATCAGGTATGGGCAGTTCAAACGAAAGAACTCTCTTACTATCGTTCTTTCTAAGGCTTTATTTTGATTCTGGATTTAACTCCGCAAAGCGGAGTACTACGCTCGATGCCGGGAATTTGGTGGGCCTGCCCTCATCTATGACGTACGGTGTCCTCGGTCAATTGTTAAAATGATTTCGAGCATTTGCACCAGCCCAAAGGGTAGAGCTATTCCAGGTCGATTTTAAGGCGTAATAGCCCTAAGCTTAAATAATTGCCTCTTTGCATTTGTGGTACGTTGTAGTACATTTGATCATGCGGTTTGAGTGGGACACTAAGAAAGAACAGACGAACATTAAAAAGCACGGGATCTAATTTGTAGAGGCGCAAGAAGCCTTAACCTGCGGCACGGTCGTGGTGTTGAACGAAGATGAGCGTCATGACGAGCAGCGATTCGTTTTCCTTGGGATGTGTAAACGGTTAAACGTCTTGGTTGTTGTCGTCGCGTATCCTGAAGAAACAGTGACAAGAATTATATCGGCCCGAAAGGCCACAAAAAGTGAGAGGAAGTTTTATGAAGCGCAATTATGATTTTAAAAAGGGTGCTGTGATTCGCGGCCCCATTAAATCGAAGTCTCAAGTTGAAGCGGCTTTAAAAGAGCAGCAAAAAACTCTGACCTCAATTCGCTTGGATGCCGACATCGTTGAAGTGGCCAAAGAAAAAGCCGATGAAGAGGGAGTGGGTTACTTGACTTGGCTCAACAAAAAATTACGTGAGGCTGTATTGAATGAAACGACGTTGAGCGAAGAGTTTAAAAAACGCATCGAGAAATTGGAAAAAGCTGTGTTTAAGAAGAAGGCGATGTGACTGTAGAAAACGGATGAAAAGACTTTTACCGTGCTGACAGCCGACTGAACCGTTGAAATCATTGATAAATCTTTGGCGGCACCAATCGTGGTCCGTGCCAGACACGGAGGACACACAAACAATGAAAGCATTTTTACTTTTGGCGCTTCTAAGCACAGTGCTTTATGGCCTAGGCAGTTCACTTTTACCGCTCCTAACTTCGGCACAACACTAAGCGCATATTTATCTTAAAACAAAACTACTGATAGCTGGCGGTGTTTTTTCGTAAAAGTGGCAATTGTAGTGTCGCCGAAAGTTCTATTTGTTTTTTATTTTTGATTTATGATGCCTTCATGTTTATTCGCAGGATTAGCAGAAAAAATGGTTCGTTGATGGTGAAGATCATTGAGAATGTGCGCCAAGGCGATCAAATTGTACAAAAAGCACTTTACACGGTTGGCGTTGCAAAGAATCGTGATGAGCTTGAGTCACTGGTTCACGGTGACTCGAATGCTGAGCCGTTATTACAGACTGATGACATTGTTAGTTTGAGCGATATTCGTGAGGAAAAAAGAATTAATGTTGGGATGGAAGATGTGTTTGGAGCGGTGTATTCGCAGATGGATTTTGAAGATCTTATTGCAGGTACGCGAAAAGACGCCGAGTGGAACGCTTCGCTAGAAGTGCTGAGGGATTTGAATCAAGATATCCCACTCGAGAAAATTTATCGTATGATGGATCGTCTGGTGCCGCTTGAGGAGCAAATTAAAAAGAAAATATTTCAGTCATCAATGAGTTTATTGGATTACGAAGTAGATGTTTTATTTTTCGATGTGACGACACTTTATTTTGAAAGTTTTGATTCTGATGAGCTACGTGCATTTGGGTTCAGTAAAGACTGCAAGTTTAAAGAGACGCAGATTGTATTGGCTCTGGTGACGAATAATCGCGGAGTGCCATTGACCTATGAAATTTTTCCCGGCAATCAGAGTGAGGGTAAAACCCTCATCACGATTGTGAAAAAAATTAAAGAAAATTACAGTGTTAAAAATGTGGTGATGGTGGCCGACCGAGCTATGTTCAGCGAAGAGAACTTAAGTTTTCTTGAGGTTGAGGGCATTCACTATATTGTCGCAGCAAAACTTAAAACCATGAAACGATCTGTGCAGAGTGAATTTTTGAATGAAACCGAATGCCCGTTGAATGGTTGGTTAAAAGACATCGAAGTTGAAGGCCGCAGGCTAATCGTTTCTTATTCAACAGAGCGTGCGAAAAAAGATTACAAGCAGCGGATGCGACTTGTAGAACGGCTTATGATAAAAGCCCGTGACGGAAAAATCCCACTCAAAGCGTTGATCAATAATAACGGGACAAAAAAATACATTGAGGTATCAGGCGAAAAGGCTTCAATCAATGAGGCAAAAGTTATTCTAGATGGCCAGTGGGACGGCATTCACGGGGTCATTACGAATTATGCAAAAAATGATAAAACGCCGCAAGAGATTCTGGAGCGCTACAAAGGTCTGTGGAAAATTGAAGAAGTATTCCGCATAAATAAAAATGATCTGAGAATGCGACCCATTTATCACCGGAAGCCGGAGCGTATTCGTGCCCATATTTTAATTTGTTTTATGGCCTA
>MEPT01000101.1:27456-33757 GCA_001769925.1 Bdellovibrionales bacterium RBG_16_40_8 | reverse complement strand
TTAGTCAACAGCAGCATGGCAGACGTACGCATATTGCCCAAAATAAAAACCCAGGCTATGACCTGGGTTTTTATAAATATATTTTGTGTAGAAGAAACTTAGTTGTCGAGGCTTCTATTAGAGCTCGGCAAATTAGGTGTAACTTCAGGGGTGCCTGGCAAGGTAGCTGTGCTAGCTGCTTTTGAGGCGGCAGCAGAAATTACACGCTCATCAAGAGATTGCTTAATATCGTCATATGAAGGTGTAGGTGACTTCAAAGAAGCCTCAAGAGCGGCCTCGCGAGCGTGGGCTGCTTGTTTCTCAGCATAATCTGCAGGAAAAGCACCAAGCTTTGCTAAATAATTTGAAATACTGCCGCTACCGTATTGAATAATCTCACGGAGCGTAAAAAGTGGCGCATATTGAGCTGTTTTCTTCTCAGACTCAAAAATGATCTGCGTCAAAGTGGCAGCAGTTATGTCATTTTTACTTTTATTATCTATAACCATTACGTCTTCGTTAGCGCGAATCATTTTTGCGATATCGTCTAATGTCACGTAGCAGCTTTGCTGAGTGTCATACAGCTTGCGATTTTGATATCTCTTGATAATTTTTGTTCTCATATTTGATTTTCCTACCATTGTATTTTCTTGATTCACCAGAAGCCTCCCTCGCTCGGGTTTTTCGCGGTTAGGTGCAACATATGCGCTGCTGTCACGGCCTGTCAAGCCTGGGGGCGGACGAATTTTATAAATTTATAACTATAACAACGCTTCGCGGTAGCCCACGCATACTGAGACAAACAAAATGGCATGTTTGGTTATTTTACCAAAAAAAACAAAAAAACTTCTTAAGTAGACCTCAAACTTAGCCGATCACTAGACAAAGGACCATATCGTTATACGTTATGTTTATAAAAAGTGGAAGAAAAACAAGTATTTACCACATTTGATACGTTCTCTGTGTTGACTCTATTGAGCGTCTCTCTAGTGCTCATAATGTCAATAATATCCAATTCTTTTATTGATCAAAAGAAGCAGCAGGCAATTCGTGGAGCCGAAATGATGGCGTCGCAAATTATTTCAGAGGGCTACAAAAGCCTATATCGTGATGATGCAAAGAAGAGTAGTAGCCATGGCCGCACCATTTCTAGCCAATCCACAACTAAAATACCAGTTGAGGGAAGAATTGGCATGGACCCCTGGAGTCACCCTTATTACTACAAAGTATTTGAGTATGATGAGAAACGTAAGGTTTTTGTGCTTTCGTTCGGTGCAGATGGCGTGCGTAATTCTGTGGATAACGATAGTTTAGATGATACGTCAGAACCTACGTCTAGTATATTAAGAAAAGGCGATGATATTTTGTCAGTTATGAGCTCGTCTTGAAGCAATTTGAGACAAGCTAGACCTTTTAATCACCACTAAATTCTTCAGGCAATCAATAGAAAAACCGATCAATTCTCTAAGTTTCTTGGAATTTTTTATTATTGGTGGTGAATGAATAGAGCTCTTAAGATTTTTTTGTGCATTTTTTCTTGTACATTAGTGTCGTGTGCCACCCCTGATTTAGGGTCCAGATTTCGCAATTCTGATTTTTCAAATTTTAATCCAGCGCCGAAATCAATGTCTCCCCCCGCTGAAACATCTGATGACCCAACTATAGATCCGACTCACGTTCATACGCAGGCAGATTATCATTTTGCACTAGGCGAGGCACTGAGTTTTGATGGTGAGTCTGAAAAGGCGATTGAAGAATTTAAATTAGCAACAGTATATGATGCTCAGTCTGCAAGTATTCGTTTGAGATTGGGCAATGAGTATCTGAAACAGGGGCTACTGACAGAGGCGCTTGAGCAGGCTGAGCAGGCCTATCAAATGGATCAAGAAAGTGTTGAGGTTCAACTTTTTCTAGGCGGGCTCTATACAGCTTTGAAAATGTATCGCCCAGCCTTAGAACATTATCAATTTGCATTGAAGAAAGAGCCAGAAAATGCTGATATATTGCTCAATATCGGGGCGTTATTTGCTGAAGAAGAGCGTTTTGATGAAGCCGAAAATTATTTCATGAAGGCCACTAGGCTGCCAGAAAATGAAAAAAAACATCTCGCCTATTATTATATGGGCTTAATGCGCGAGGGCCAAGGGGCCGCTCACTATAAACAAGCAGAGAAAGCCTATACAGATGGTTTACAAAACAATCCTGAATTTGACGAAGGAGTATTGGTCTTAGCGGGGTTGTATACTAAACAAGGTAAAAAAGAAAAGGCCTATAAATTATTAGAATCATTTCAAGAGCAATTCGGCCCTAAAAAAAATATCGCATATGAACTGCAGAACTTGTACCTTGAAGACGAAAATTATGACAAAGCCTATAAGCATCTTGTAACTCTTGAATCATACGAGCCACAAATTTTAAACATTAAAGTTAAAATAGCACTTATACTAATTGAAAAGAAAAAGTATGACGAAGCAATAGTAAAACTTGAAGAAATTATCAATATAGAGCCAAGCTCAGACAAAATTCGCTTCTGGCTTGCAGCGGTCTATGAAGAAAAGAATAATGTAGATTTGGCTATTCGCAACTTTCAGAAAATTGAAGGTGTAAGCACATATTTTGCTGATGCTGTTGTGCACGCAGCTTTTCTTTACCGCAAAAAACATGATTTAAAGTCGGCAGGCGATCTTCTGCAAAAGTCTATTGCTGTCCGAGACGACGTGCCTCAATTTTATGCATTTTACGCTTCTGTTCTCGATGAGCTTCGAGAGTATAAGAAAGGTATTAGTATGCTCGAGCGTGGGCTTAAAAAGTTTCCTGATGATACGCAAATTCGGTTTTATTTAGGATCTATGTATGATCGTGTTGGCAGAACTGACGATACAATAGTCGAGATGCGCAAAGTAATAGCTATCGATGAAAATCATGTTCAAGCAATTAATTATTTGGCCTACACATTTGCAGAGGGAAACATTAATCTTGAAGAGGCTGAGACGCTTGCGCGAAAGGCAATGAAATTACAACCTAGTGATGGTTACATTCTTGACACGCTTGGCTGGGTTTTATTTAAACAGGGGCGCGCAGAAGAGGCCATTCAATACCTTGAAGCCGCCTATCGTTTAAAACCAGACGAGAGTATTATTGCAGAACACCTCGGAGATGCCTATTATGTCTTTGAATTGGTTGATAAAGCCAAACAAATGTACATGAAGGCGGTGTCAGTTGAAAGTAATCAATCAAAAGCTAATAAAATCAAATCTAAAATTACGCTACTTGAAACGCGATCTATGGAACGGACACCAGCTTCTACAAGGGGCAAATAGCTTTTCTACAATATTATTAGCTGCGTTTTTTTCAATTAGCCTTTTCTTGCAAGGGTGCGCACTGTTTTCGCCAAAGAAATTTTCTAATTATAAAGAGGGCGAGTGGCGAGGTAAGGCGTTGATACGCGATAAAAAAGAGGCAAAAAGTAGTTTGGTTAATCTGGAGGTTAAGGCAATAGATGGTGAGAAGTTACGTATGGATATAACTTCGCCTATGGGCACGCATGTGGCAAGTGTGCTTATGAAGGGATCAAGTCTTGAATATTTAAATGTTTCAGAAAAAATTGTTTATAGGATGCAAGCGACAAGAGAATCGCTTCGCGGACTTCTTCGTGTGCCAATTGAACCCGCCGTTTTATATAATATTTTTTTTGATCGCGCTATAGAGAGTAAAAACTGGAGTTGTGTATTAGATAAAGATAGATTTTTAAAAAACTGCAAGGACCTTAAATCTGGTCTACTAATTGAGTGGATAAGCCGCGAGGGCGCAAAACGCGTCATTTCGTTTCAACATGCAACCGCGTTGGTGCAGATCAATCTATACAGCTTTGAGGGTAAAATCTCAGATAGAGACAAGACATTTGAGCTAAAGGCCCCCAGCTCATTTAAAATTAAGAAAAGTTAGTACTGGCAAACGTCTAGTTCTGTGGCGGTAGGTCGCTAAAAGTCCATTTTTGCGGCATAATAAACATATGTCTAACGAATGGAATTCGCTAAATTTTAATTCCTTTTTAAAAGAGTGGCAGAGTTCAAAAGAGTATCGAGAACTAAATTGGATCGGTAGTTTTAGCGACTACATTGCTTTAGTAAAAAAGAATCCGCGCGTAACGCGCAATGCCTTTCAGCGCCTTTATGACCTTATTGTTGAAAAAGGCACTGAAGAATATGTGGACGTAAAGAAACATGTAATACACTACAAATTTTTCGATGATGAAGATAGCGGTGGGCGAGACGCAGTTTTCGGGCTGGATATCCCGCTCATGAAACTTGTGAATGTTTTGCGGGCGGCAGCGCAAGGTTATGGCGCCGAAAAAAGAGTAATTTTACTTCATGGGCCTGTAGGCAGCGCTAAGTCTACAGTTTGTCGCATGATAAAAAAAGGCGTTGAAAACTACTCTAAAACTGAGCAGGGCGCACTATATACTTTTGAATGGGTAGATGAAGCATGTGAGCATGAAGAAATTTTCGGTAAAGGTGTGCGAGTTATGCCAAGCCCGATGCATGAAGACCCTCTGGTGCTGGTGCCTGAAGAGATGCGTATAAAATTGTGCGAAGAACTAAATCGCAGTAGTCGCGATGACTTTCGTATATCTATACAAGGTGAGCCCTGTCCGCCAAGCAGATATATTTTTAAAATGTTATTAGATAAATATAATGGCAATATCGGGCGTGTATTTGATCATGTGCGTGTAAAGCGCTTAGTATTAAGTGAAGCCGACCGCATCGGTATTGGCACTTTTCAGCCAAAAGACGAAAAAAATCAAGATAGCACCGAACTTACAGGAGACCTCAACTATCGTAAAATTGCAGAATATGGGTCTGATTCTGATCCGCGAGCTTTCAATTTCGATGGGGAATTTAATATTGCTAACAGAGGCATTATTGAATTTGTCGAAGTTTTAAAACTTGATGTAGCTTTTTTATACGATTTGCTAGGGGCATCACAAGAGCACAAAGTAAAGCCAAAAAAATTCGCGCAAACTCATATAGACGAAGTTATTATAGGGCATACGAACGAGCCAGAATTTCGCAGACTTCAAGATAACGAATTTATGGAGGCTCTGCGCGATCGAACGGTGAGAATTGATATTCCATACATTACAAAACTTCACCAAGAAATAAAAATTTATAAAAAAGACTTTAATTCAAAGCGCCTGCGCGGGGTAAGTATAGCCCCGCATACAATCGAAATGGCCGCTATGTGGGCAATACTTACGCGCATTGAAAAACCGAAGAAAGCTAATTTAACGCGGGCACAGAAATTAAAACTGTATGATGGCAAGGCATTACCAAATTTCACAGAAGACAACGTAAAAGAATTGCGTAAAGAGGCAAAGCGCGAAGGACTTGACGGAGTTTCGCCTCGTTATATTCAAGACAAGATTTCAAATGCTATTGTGCTGTCACAGCAGTTAAGTCGCGGATCGGTAAATCCGTTTATGATTTTAAATGAGCTTGAGTCTGGTCTTAAAAATCATCCGTTCTTAGCTAACAACGAAGATATAAGAAATGACTATCGCGAGCTTATTGGCGTTGTTAAGCAAGAGTACGAAGAAATTATAAAAAGTGAAGTTCAGCGAGCGGTGAGCTCGGACGAGGGCGCACTGGGTCGTCTTTGTGCAAACTATATTGATAATTTAAAGGCGTACACTCAAGGTGAAAAATTGCGTAACCAATTTTCGGGGCAACTCGAAGAGTCAGACGAAAGGCTAATGCGAGCAGTTGAAGAGAGAATTGACATTCCTGAATCACGAAAAGACGATTTTCGTAGAGAGATTATGCATTATATCGGGGCGCTTGCACTTGAGGGCAAAAAATTCGACTATAAAACCAATGAGCGACTGCACCGCGCTTTTGAGCGAAAGCTATTTGAAGATCAGCGTGACACCATCAAATTAACGTCGCATGTTTCGTCTACTGAAACTCGCGATACTCAAGAAAAAATAGAGCAAGTCAAGTCGCGCTTAATAAAAGAATTTGGTTATGACGAGGTGTCGGCACAAGACGTGCTACAGTATGTAGCAAACATATTCGCTCGTGGCGAAGTAAAAGAGAAAAAATAAAAAAGCCATGTCTATACTAGAAGACCATAGACGTTTTCGCGAAATCATCAAGGGTCGCATTAAGCAGCATTTTAAAAAGTATATAACTCAAGGCGAGATGATAGGTAAACAAGAAAAAGAATTTGTTAAGATCCCGGTACCGTCTATTGAAATCCCAAAATTTAAATATGGCCCAAGAGACCGCGGGGGCATTGGGCAAGGCCAGGGCCAGCCGGGTGA
>MEPT01000101.1:23905-27427 GCA_001769925.1 Bdellovibrionales bacterium RBG_16_40_8 | reverse complement strand
GTGAGACCCCAGGTCATCATATGCTCGAGGTTGATGTTTCTCTCGAAGAACTAGCCGATATTTTAGGTGAAGAGCTTGAGCTGCCAAAAATTCAACCTAAGGGCAATAAAACAATTGAGACGCTGCAAACTAAATATACTGGGCGATCACCGATTGGGCCAAATTCGTTGCGCCTTTTTAAGCACAGTTACAAAGAGGCGTTAAAAAGACAAATAACCGATGGTACATATAACCCAGACGACCCACAGGTTATTCCGATTAAAGATGATTTGCGATTTCGTGCATTCAAAAAAATAACTAAACCGCAGGCCAACGCCATAGTTATTTATATGATGGACGTATCAGGATCTATGGGTGACGAACAAAAAGAGATTGTACGGCTTGAAAGTTTTTGGATAAATACTTGGCTTAGAAGAAATTATCGCGGGCTTGAAACTCGTTTTATTATTCACGATGCTGCGGCCAAAGAAGTCGACGAAAAAACTTTTTTTTCGACGAGTGAATCTGGAGGCACCTTGATTTCATCAGCATATAAACTTGCCAAAAAAATTATTGAAGAACAGTACCCGATAAATTCATGGAATATATATCCGTTTCACTTTAGTGATGGTGATAACTGGAGCGGAGAAGACACTCGGGTTTGTTTAGCGCTTCTTAAAGACTTTTTTCTGCCTAACGTTAATGTGTTCGGTTATGGCCAAGTAGAATCTAAGTATGGATCGGGGCAATTTTTAAAAGATCTCGAAAAAGCGTTCGCAAGTGATGATCGTCTTATCATGAGTAAAATTGAAAGCCGTGATAAAATCATGCAGTCTATTAAAGAGTTTTTAGGAAGAGGCCGGTAATATGGCCAATCTTACTCCTGAGCTTGAAAGAGAGCGTGTAAAAATATGTGCCGAGGCTAAAGCAGCTGGGCTTGATTTTTTTGAAACCATTTTTGAGCTCGTTACTTATAAACAACTTAATGAAATTGCCGCTAAAGGGGGTTTTCCGACGCGGTATCCGCACTGGCGTTTTGGTATGGATTTTGAGCAGCTTTCGAAAAGTTACGAGTTTGGGCTATCAAAAATTTATGAACTCGTGATTAATAATGACCCTTGCTATGCATATCTCATGGAGGGCAATGATCTCGTAGATCAAAAGTTAGTTATGGCTCATGTATATGCCCACTGTGATTTTTTTAAAAACAATCTATGGTTCTCACAAACTAGTCGTAAAATGATAGATCAAATGGCAAATCATGCGGTACGAGTTCGTAGGCATATTGATTTTCTTGGTCTTGATATAGTTGAAGATTTTATTGACAAGTGTTTAAGCCTAGAAAATCTTATTGATGTTTATAGTGTCTATAAAAAACAAGGTAGTGCCAAGAACACAGCGCAAAAAGACGATTCAGATACAAGGCCGCAGCGAGACGTATTAAAGTTTTTACTTGATCGCGCCCCGCTTGAAGATTGGCAGCGTAATATACTTAGCATAATTCGTGATGAGGCCTATTACTTTACTCCGCAGGCAATGACGAAGATTATGAATGAAGGGTGGGCCTCTTACTGGCATGCAAAACTTATGACTGAAAAAATTCTTCATGATTGCGAAATCGTTGATTTTGCCGATCGCCATAGCGGCGCACTAGTTATGCCCCCTTCGGGTTTTAATCCATACAAAATTGGCATTGAACTTTTTCGCACAATAGAACAGCGTTGGAACAAAGGACAATTTGGTAAAGAGTGGGCTGCCTGCGACGATCTTGAGGCAAAAAGGCATTGGGATATGAAAACAGGCAAGGGGCTAGAAAAAATATTTCAAGTACGACGTGATTATAATGACGTTACATTCATTGACGAATTTTTGACCGAAGATTTCTGTCATGAGCATAAGATGTTTGTTTATCGTTTTAATAAGAGAACCGGGCAGTTTGAGGTTGATAATCGCGATTTTACAGTAATTAAAAAGAAATTTCTTTTTCAAATAACGAATATGGGGATGCCTATTATTAGTGTTGTAGATCACAATCACAACGGTAGAGGCGAGCTGTTATTAACGCATTTATTTGAAGGTGTAGAAATGCAGCCGGATTATATGAAAGCAACCATGGAGAATTTATTTGCGCTCGGGAAGAAGCCAATCCATCTCGCTACCGTTATGGATGGCGAGGGTCGAATTTACTCATGGAATGGCCAAGAATTTAACAACATATTATTTGGTGACATAAAAGCTAGTCAATCAGATCTGCCTGAAGACAAAAAAGACACCGAAGAAGAGCCCTAATCGCTGAAATAGTACCTTCTATAGTTTATGGCGAATTGTATTACGGGTTTCGTTATGGAAAACGTTTTGAGACCAACCTGCGGCGACTTGAGCAGTTCACTTTAAGCGCACAAAATTTCTTCAAGCTCGAAGCGAATGTATTCAGTCATTGTTGGGCGACTAAATCATCAGAGTCTGATTATTCATCATCGTCAGTGTCATCATCTTCGTCGCCGTCGTCGGAATCATCGTCGTCGTCTTTGTCATCATCGTCGTGATTGGTGGCACGAATTGAGAGCCGATCTAGTTTTTCAGGATCATCAGCTTCGATTTTAAATAGCCAACCTTCATCGGTTGGGTCTTCTTGCAATAAATCGGGGTTTTCAAGTACGGCTTCGTTGACTTCTATAATGGTGCCAGAAACGGGGCTGTAAAGATTGAGTGTGCCGTTGTTTGATTCAATGTCGCCACAAATTTTTCCTCCAGAAACGCTGTCATCTTGTTCTGGTAGGTTGAGGGTTACATCATCAGACAGATCGGTTATGGCATCTTCAGTGAGTCCTACAGTTACAACGCCGTCTTCAATGCTAAGCCACTCATATCCCATGTAAGTTATTTGTTCGTCCATAACGACGAAGTTCGCATAAGTTTTTAGCGGAGGCAATCAAGTAGTGGCGCGCGAAATAAAAAAAGGGGCTTAGTTAAGCCCCTAGTGTGACTCGCTGCTTTGCGAAAAAACATCGAACCTGATTATAGATCGTAGTAAAGGTAAAATTCATACGGTACTGGGCGGGCTTGCATGGGGCGAACCTCTTTGTCAATTTTATATGAATCCCATGCGTCGAGCAGATCTTTGCTAAACACATCACCTTTTAGCAAAAATGATGAATCTTTGCGCAAGCACATAAGAGCCTCTTCAAGAGAATCAGGTATTGACGGAACCTTTGCTAACTCTTGCGGCGGTAATCCGTAAATATCTTTATCGAGTGGCTCACCAGGATGAATTTTATTTTGTATACCGTCTATGCCTGCCATTAACATTGCGGCAAAGGCTAAGTATACGTTAGCACTTGGGTCTGGTGTGCGAAATTCAATGCGTTTTGCTTTTGGGTTTGGCCCACTGTTGGGGATGCGAATTCCGGCTGAACGATTTTTATAGCTATATGCGAGTTTTATTGGCGCTTCAAATCCTGGCACTAGGCGCTTATAAGAATTGGTTGTTGGGTTTGTGAATGCGCACGTCGCGGGGGCGTGTTTTAAGATGCCGCCAATAAA
>MEPT01000101.1:23055-23881 GCA_001769925.1 Bdellovibrionales bacterium RBG_16_40_8 | reverse complement strand
ACCCGCGTATTTATCTCCGGCAAATAGTGGCTTACCATTTTTCCATAGAGACATATGCGTGTGCATGCCTGAACCATTATCTCCGTAAATTGGTTTAGGCATAAATGTTGCTGTTTTGTTATGCCGGCGCGCCACGTTTTTAACTATATATTTAAACCACTGCATTTTATCAGCCATTGGCAACATAGAATCAAAGCGAATATCGATCTCTCCTTGCCCGGCAGTGCTTACTTCATGGTGCTGGCGTTCAACGATAATGCCGCATTTTTCAAGCTCAAGACAAATTTCAGTGCGAATATTATGAGTTTGATCAACGGGTAGGACTGGGAAGTATCCTTCTTTATGACGAGGTTTGTAACCCAAGTTGCGCCCGGCTTCGTCGCGTCCGGTGTTCCAGGTAGCTTCTTCAGAATCGAGCTGATAAAAGCCGCCATAGGCTGTTTGCTCATAGCGAATATCGTCAAATATAAAAAATTCTGCTTCTGGGCCGAAGTTTGCAGTATCAGCTATACCTGTAGAGTGTAAATAGGCAATTGCGCGCTTGGCGACATGGCGAGGGTCTCGTATATAAGTCTCGCCAGTATCTGGGTTGGCAACATCACAAATTAAAGACAGCGTGGGTACATCCATAAATGGATCAATTTTCGCAGTCGTAGAATCAGGTATAACTATCATGTCAGAGTCTTCTATACTTTTCCATCCGCGAATAGAACTGCCATCGAATCCGAGACCTTGCTCGAACACTTCTTCAGTTAACTCGGAAAGTGGAATGGTGAAGTGCTGCCAAGTGCCGGGCAGATCACTAAATTTAAAATCCACCATCTTT
>MEPT01000101.1:22832-23034 GCA_001769925.1 Bdellovibrionales bacterium RBG_16_40_8 | reverse complement strand
TTGACCACTTCAGCTGGGGTCATAAAATTACTCCTTCTTGGTTAAATTATTTAGTTACTATATTTATTACGATACTTGATTGCGTCGCTTTATAGTGCCTCTTCATTTTTCTCGCCCGTACGAATACGCACGGCATGGTCGATTTTTGAAACAAAAATCTTGCCGTCGCCAATTTTGCCCGTATGCGCAGCACGTTGAATGG
>MEPT01000101.1:18849-22810 GCA_001769925.1 Bdellovibrionales bacterium RBG_16_40_8 | reverse complement strand
TTAAAATAATTTCTAATTTCACTTTTGGGAGAAAATCAACTACGTACTCTGCGCCCTTATAAATTTCGGTACGACCTTTTTGGCGCCCAAAGCCTTTTACTTCGGTGACAGATAGCCCTTCAATTCCAACCTCCGAGAGGGCCTCGACCACATCGTCAAGTTTGAACGGCTTAATGAAGGCTTCTATTTTTTTCATTAATTATTGTTACTACAGTTACCGCAAGCATAAGCTGGTCCACAAGCTGATTTCACTGCGTTAAACTTTTTTTCATTTCGGTACAGTTATTTGCGCATTTGTACTGAATTTGGTAAATCCTGCTTTCTTTAATAGCCGGGGGTAATAATGCAAAGTGAATTGTCGCTTTTTGTTTTCGGTTCTTTTTCAGTTGGCATGACGTATTTTAAAAAAATTAAAGAATACGTAGTCGAGAGTTCTCCTGCTGTAGTTTTGGGCCACGTTTATCGTTTGCCAAGCGGATTTCCGGCTTTTTTGCGCGTCCATAATGAATTAATTGAAGGAGCTCCTGATCGTATTGAGGGAGAGCTTCTCAAGCTTTGTGCGCCAGATCTTGTTTATACGTTATTAGATGAGTTTCATGGGGTTTCTGCACTTGTGCCTGAGAAAAGCTTACACTTTAAAGAGAAAATATTTGTACAAATTAATAACGGAGATTTTTGTGAGGCTAATATCTATGTAATGAATCGCGCTAAGCTGCCTAAAACCGCAGCATGCATTTTTGGTGGGCGTTGGCGTGAAGATTTGAATACTAATCCAGCCTTGGCTCAAACTCTGACCGCGCGTCAGTTAGACTATATAAGACGTTTAAGTACGGCTAGTGGTAGAGATATCATTCCTATTGATTTGGAGCTTTATCGTGAGCTTATTGGGCTAGAGTTAATTATTGACAAGGGTCGACGGCTTGCTTTGAGTCGACTGGGTAAAGAAGTGGTCAAAGGGTTGGCATAGTGTTTAATGTCGTTTTAATCGAGCCTGAAATACCTAACAATACGGGCAATATTGGGCGCACCTGCGTTGGTTTGAATTCTCGTTTGCATTTGGTGGGGCCGCTAGGTTTTTCAATTGATGATAAGCAGGTAAGAAGATCGGGCTTAGATTATTGGCAAAATTTAGATTTAGAATACTACAAATCACGTGATGACTGGCAAAAGTCTATGCCTTCTGGGGCGCGAATACATCTAATCGAAACGGGGTCTTCGCGTACAATATATGATATCGAATACCGCGCGGGAGATTATTTGGTTTTTGGGCGCGAAACCACAGGCATACCCCACGAGATATTAGAGAAATTTTCTGATCATGTTTATTCTATTCCGTTCCCCGGGGGGATTCGCAGTTTCAACCTATCTAACTGCGTTGCTATGGTAATGAGCGAGGGCTACCGCCAGCTGCAATGCGGCAATAGACAGATGCGCGAGATCGGTTTAAATTCAACAGATGCTCAATAAAGTTATTAAGCAAATCTTTGGTACTAGCCATGAGCGCGAAATGCGCAAACTTCAACCGATGGTTGACAAGATCAATTCGTTTGAGAAGGCAATATCATTTCTTAACAACGCTCAGTTGCAGGCTAAAACGCCAGAGTTTAAAGAGCGTTTTGCTCGAGGTGAGCACTTAAATAATATGCTGCCTGAAGCATTTGCAGTTGTGCGCGAAGTGAGCAAACGAATTCTTAATATGCGCCATTATGATGTACAAATGATCGGCGGTATTGTGCTTAATCGTGGTGGCATAGCTGAGATGCGCACCGGTGAAGGCAAGACATTGGTGGCTACATTACCCATTTATTTGAATGCTTTATCTGGTAAGGGGGCACATCTTGTCACCGTCAATGATTATTTAGCAAAACGTGACTGTGAGTGGATGGGACAAATTTATCACTTTTTGGGGCTCACGACGGGTACCATAGTTCACGAACGCTCCGATCAAGAACGCCAAGAGGCCTATCGCGCCGACATTACCTATGGCACCAACAACGAATTCGGTTTTGATTATCTTCGCGACAACATGAAATTTGCTATTGAAGACTATGTTCAGCGCGAGCATAACTTTGCCATCGTTGACGAATGTGACTCAATTTTGATTGATGAGGCAAGAACTCCGCTTATTATTTCTGGCCAAGCAGAAGACTCAACAGATCTCTATTATGATATTAATAAAATTATACCTCATCTTAAGCGAGATGTTCATTTCACCATGGAAGAGAAATCTCGCTCAGTATCACTTACTGAAGAGGGTAACGCCAAAGCCGAAGAGCTCTTGGGCGTGGGGAATATATATGATCCACAACATATAGAGCTCGTACATCATATTTACCAAGGGCTTAAAGCGCATCACCTTTATCAGCGAGACGTAGAGTATATGATCGTTGAGGGTGAAGTCGTTATTGTAGATGAGTTTACTGGGCGTCTGATGCCAGGTCGACGCTGGAGTGATGGACTACATCAAGCGGTAGAGGCTAAAGAAGGCGTTGATATCAGAAGTGAGAACCAAACACTTGCAACAATCACGTTTCAGAATTTTTTTAGAATGTATAAAATACTTTCTGGTATGACCGGTACCGCAGAGACTGAGGCGGTAGAGTTTAAAAAGATTTATAGTCTTGATGTGACAGTTATCCCTACAAACAAGCCAATTAGACGCGATGATCACGAAGATATCGTATATAAAAATGAAGCAGCAAAGTTTCGGGCTATTGTTCACGATGTAAAAGAACGCTCGGCTAAACAACAGCCGGTGCTTGTCGGTACCGTTAGTATTGAAAAATCTGAGCGGTTAAGCCGGGCACTAAAAAACGAAGGTATTACGCATAATGTTTTAAACGCCAAACATCACGAGCGCGAAGCTGAGATTGTTGCTCAAGCAGGCAGTAAAGGAGCAATAACAATTGCTACCAATATGGCGGGTCGGGGCACAGATATTGTTTTAGGTGGCAACCCAGAATATAAAGCGCGCGCAGAAGCTGATGGCAACGCAGAAGGCGATGGATATAAACAAGCTCTAGAAAAGTATCGAACACAGTGGCAGAAAGATAAAGAAGATGTGGTTAGGGCCGGGGGATTATATATAGTCGGTACTGAGCGCCATGAATCTCGACGTATTGATAACCAATTGCGCGGTCGATCGGGTAGACAAGGTGACCCGGGTGAATCACGATTTTATTTATCACTTGAAGACGATCTAATGCGAAAATTTAATGGCGAGCGTATTGCCAAAATTATGGAGCTATTAAAAGTTCCTGAAGACGAGCCGATCACCGCACGAATGGTGAGTAATGCCATCGAGGGTGCACAAAAAAAGGTAGAAGGTCACAACTTCGATATTAGAAAACATCTGCTTGAGTACGATGACGTAATGAATAAACAGCGTGTGGCTGTGTATGGCATGCGCAGAAGTGTATTGGGCGGAGTTGGTGTCGAGCGCATTGTTCTTGATATGTTAAGCGAGGTAACTTCGAATATTCTCGATCAGTTCGCGCCAGAAGATAAAAAGCCATCTGCGTGGGATATTACTGGGCTGCAAGTTGCGCTAAATCAACAGTTCGGTATTGCGGTTGATTTAAACCCCGAAACCTTGACCTCAGAAAATTTAACTAAACAAGTTAGTGATGGAGTTAAAAATATATTTGATCGTCAGAAAAAAGAAACAGGAGAGCACTGGGAGCAGATCCAAAAAATGGTATTGCTACAAACCATAGACGCGCGGTGGAAAGATCATTTGCAAATCATTGATCATCTTAAAGAAGGTATAAACTTGCGCGCCTACGCACAAAAAGACCCACTAGTAGAGTATAAAAAAGAAGGGTTTATAGCTTTTGAGCAAATGAATAATATTGTTGCTAAAGAAGTGATCGAGAAAATTTTAAAAATTCGTATTGTCTCACAAGAAGAAGCCGAGCTTGCGTTACGAGAAAGCCGCGAAAAAAGGCGCCCGCAAAAATTA
>MEPT01000101.1:9360-18788 GCA_001769925.1 Bdellovibrionales bacterium RBG_16_40_8 | reverse complement strand
CGGCACAGTCAGGCGGTGGGTCACTTGAGCATGCATCACCGCATTCTCCTGGATTTCCGTCTAGAGAGATGCTTCAGCACGATGGTCCAAAATTGAATCGAGCACAGCGCCGCGCCAATGAAAAGAAGAAAAATAAAAGAAGTTAGTTATAATAAAGTTATGGCTAAGTGCCCTGTTTGTAGTGCCGAAATTGAAGACGATTTTGGGCTGGTGACCTGTGCTAAATGCGGTTCGCCAGTTATGCTTGAATTAGAAGGCGTAGTCAGTGCTGCGAGCGTTGTCAGCACTGATAGCGCCGACAGCACCGACAGCACAAATGATTCTCTGCCGCCATTGCAAGAGATACCAACCACACCAGACATGAGCGATGTGGTGGACTTTGGTAATTCTGAGATTTCTCAGGGTAACGAAGGGCTACTGCGATTTAATATTTATATTGGTGGCATAGATACAGCAGATATTCGCAAACAAGTGTACGAGATTATTGCTGATGCACGCTTTCTTTGGGATGCAGATAAGATAATGACTGATCTGCATCAAGGAGAATTAATTATCAAAGAAATTACCGCAGTAAAATCGGCATTACTAGTTCAGAGGTTACGAACAATATCGATAGACATTCATTGGGAGCAATATGCAATTCATCAATTATAGCTTTGCAATAGCGATTATTTTTTGCGGACTACTAGCTCTGGCCAGTGAAAAAAATGAAGGCGGTGGAGATTCGTCAAACAATGGTGGCGCATCCTCAGAGCAAGGTTTTGTTAAAGGTGCTGATCGCGAGTGGGCTCAACGCAAAACGAAACTCAATATTTATGAATCTAAAATAAAAGACTATACTAAAGATATTCAACACCTCATTCACCTTAAAAACACTAATACCTCTGCGCTTGACGAAAAAGGTAAACCAATTAATGTGCTCGATGCCATAGCTACTACTCATAAAAAGCTTAAAACCGAGGTTGATGGTTACAATAAAGAAAAAGAAGAGTTGAAATATCGATTTCCTGAAGAGGGAAGAGTTATAGAGCGCCGTTATGTACCTTTGCGAGCGCAGTCGCTAGAAGAAATTGAAAAAGAAATGGGCCTTGATTGGGAATTAACTCAAACAAAGAAGAAAATTGATAAAAAATACAGCACGTTTATTGGGTATGAAGATGTTAAACCAATTTCGCAGAAACCGAAGGGCCCAGAGCCAACGCTGTATGAGAAAAAAAGTGACGAAGAAACGCCTACTCGCTTAAAACTTTCGAAGTGACGTATTTGCTAAATTTTAATTCTCTTTAAGTGGCTTAAATTGACTTTCGCCGTTTTTATCATCGGTAGTCTTTTTTTCAGTAGCTGGGCCTATGTAGCTAACTTTGTCTTTTTCAAAAAAAATGTAAGTTAACTCTTCGCCAGTAGGGCCATCAATTGAGTAGGTCCACCTGTCAAGACCGTGCTCTCGAGAAGAAAGCTTGGGGTCACCTAAAATATCTAACACATCAGATTTGTCCATACCGGGTTTTATTGATCTGACCCCACCTTTTTGCGAACTAGCACACCCAAAAATAAAAAAAATTGCAAAGAGTAAACCAAGTATTGTTTTTAAATATAAATTTCGCATTTTCAAATAATACAGCTGACTAAAATAAAATAGTACTGTACGAAGGGCGAGTCGATGCGGCGCATCTATGTTTGTGGTGCTTTATTTCTGCGATTTTTCTTGGAGGGGTTAATGAGTGGCAGCAAAAGTGATAATACCAGGGGCGGGCTAATTACTTTTATTGTAGCGATTACCTTTTGCGTTCTTTTTTTTGTATATATCTCGTTTATTCACCCTGGGGTTGATTTGAAAGAAGTAGATGAGGCAGTTAAGTTTAACGCATCAGGGTCTAAAGAAAAATGAAATTTATCATTTTTGTAACATTACTATTTTCGATTACAACATTAGCGTCGGTGTTAGGTCCATCCCCGCTTGCTGAAGATATTCCTAGCGAAATTAAAGATGTTGGCGTTACTGAGCATCTTGGCTCGAAAATAGACCTTAGCTTACAATTTACAAATGAAAGTGGTGAAACAATAAGTCTGGGTAGGTATTTTAATTCCACTCGCCCGGTGTTAATGGCAATGGTTTATTTCGAATGCCCAAACCTTTGTACTTTTCAGCTTAATGGCATTAAAGATGTGCTGCAAAAAATGAAGGGCAAAGCAGGCGATGATTACGAGTTCGTCGCGGTAAGTATGAATCATAAAGAGACCGCTGATCTTGCGCGAACGAAGAAAGCTAATTATCTAAAGGCGCTTAATATGCCTGGGGCAGAAAATGGTTGGCACTTTTTGGTTGGTAGCGAAGCCAATGTAAATGAATTAGCCATGCAGTTAGGGTTTCGCTTTAAATGGAATGAGTCACTTAAGCAATTTGCTCATTCGGCAGCCACATATGTGTTAACCCCGCAGGGAGTAATTTCACGTTATCTCTACGGCATTGAATTTTCTCCTGAAATCTTACGGCTTTCGCTAGTTGAGTCGTCAAATGGTAAAATTGGCTCTTTTGTTGAGAGAGCTACCTTGTTTTGTTTTCAATTTGATCCGACAAAAAAGAAATATACGCTATACGCATACAATATTATGCGCATTGGCGCGGCATTTACTATTCTAGTTTTAGCTATTTTTTTAGTGCCGGTTTGGTTGAGGCAAAGAGGCTAGTATGTTTTTTGGTACAAAAGCATTTGCCGGATCATTCATGCCAATACAAGGGTCAACTTTTGCGGCAAGTGTAGACAGTCTGTATAAGTTTTTGGTATATGCTAGTTTAATTTCATGCGCCCTTGTTATCGGCGGCATGATTTTCTTCGCTATAAAATATCGACGTAAAACTAATGATGATAAAACGGCATATATCACACACAACTCAACACTTGAATTTATATGGAGTTTCGTCCCATTTGTTATTTTTATGATTGTTTTTGGGTGGAGTTGGTATGTTTATTTACAAATTCGCGTTGTACCCAAGGGAGCTTTTGAAATAAATGTAGTTGGGCAAAAATGGAATTGGGATTTCATTTATAAAAGCGGCAGAAAATCAAGTGGTGAGATGTATGCGCCTGCAGGAGAGCCAATAAAACTTATTCTTAGCTCGAGAGATGTTATTCACAGCTTTTATATTCCGGCTTTTCGCAATAAACAAGATGCAGTGCCTGGCATGTATACGCAAATGTGGTTTAATGCACCAAAGCCCGGTAGTTATCAGGTGTTTTGTACCGAATATTGTGGTGAAGGGCATTCGTCGATGCTAGCCAAAATTCATGTATTGCCAAAAGATAAATTCGAAGAGTGGCTTCGTAATGATCCTTATAAAGGTATGAATTTGGTGCAGGTCGGGCTGAAATTATTCGATAGTAGATGTACGGCTTGTCATAGCGTTAGTGAAGAAAATAAAGTCGGCCCGGGGTTTAAGGGGTTGTTTGGCAAGAAGCGTGATTTTGCAGATGGCACAAGCCTTTTAGCTGATGAGAATTACATTCGTGAATCTATGATGATGCCGGCTAAGAAAGTGGTAAAGGGTTTTTCAAACGTGATGACGTCATTTCAAGGCCAATTGTCTGAGCAAGAAGTTTTGGGCGTGATCGAATATATCAAGAGTTTGCAGTAAGGGGAGTTATGACGTCTACAAGCACGCAAGCTGACGAGATCAATTATCTAAATCATCAAAAGGGTATTTGGTCATGGCTTACAACACTCGATCATAAGCGAATTGGCATTTTATATATGATTACTGTTTTAACTTTCTTCTTAATTGGCGGTATTTTTGCGATGCTGTTGCGAGTTGAACTTTTCGCTACGGGCAAAAATATAATGAGTGCCGCTCAGTACAATCAGGTTATGACATTTCACGGGGCTATTATGGTATTTATGGTTATAATACCTGGCATACCAGCCTTTCTTGGTAACTTTATTCTGCCGCTTCATATTGGGGCAAAAGATGTGGCATTTCCTAAGTTGAATTTACTTAGTTGGTACTGTCTTGTCGTAGGAGCTGTAATCGCAGTTTCTTCGCTTCTCTATGGTGGTGTTGATACTGGTTGGACCTTTTACACACCATACTCAATTCATACAAATAACGGCACGACTTTTGTTGTAATCGGTGCTTTCGTTATGGGATTTTCGTCAATTCTTACCGGGCTTAATTTTATAGTAACAGTGCATAAGCTGCGCGCTCCGGGTATGACTTTTTGGCGTATGCCGCTTTTTGTTTGGGCATTGTATTCAACTGCGGTTATTCAAATTTTAGCGACGCCGATTCTTGCCATAACGTTGTTATTAATTGCGGCAGAACGAATACTCGGAGTTGGTATTTTTGATCCGGCATTAGGCGGTGACCCAATTTTATTTCAACATTTTTTTTGGTTTTATTCTCACCCGGCGGTATACATTATGATTTTGCCGGCAATGGGTATTGTTACTGAACTCATTACCACTTTTTCTCGAAAGGTTATTTTTGGTTACAAGGCCATTGCGCTTTCTTCAGTTGGTATTGCTGCAGTTAGTTTTTTTGTGTGGGGACATCACCTATTTGTGAGCGGTCAGTCTGAACTTGCGGGCATAATTTTTTCATTTATAACGATGCTAGTAGGTGTGCCCACGGCCATTAAAGTTTTTAACTGGACAGCGACTATGTATAAAGGGTCGATTCAATTTTCTTCTCCAATGCTATTTGCGCTTGGTTTTTTATTTTTATTCACGATTGGCGGGGTGACCGGCATTATTTTAGCAACAATTGCTGTAGATGTTCGCTTTCATGACACCTATTTTGTTGTGGCGCATTTTCATTACGTAATGGTGGGTGGGACACTTATGGCCATCATGGGTGGTATTTATTACTGGCTTCCGAAAATATTTGGGCGCATGTATAGTGAATTTTGGGCGAGAATAACTTGGGTTTTAATATTTATTGGGTTTAACGTGGCGTTTTTTCCGCAGTTTGTATTGGGCGCAATGGGTATGCCTAGGCGCTACTATGACTATTTACCACAATACGCTTCGCTTAATCGCATATCTTCAGTAGGGTCATGGACAATCGGCCTCGGTTTTTTTATTGCACTTGGAGTAATTATATACGCAATAACTAAAGGGAAAAAAGCTCCAGCCAATCCGTGGGGCGGTAAAACTTTAGAATGGACTATAGCTTCTCCGCCACCTCATGAAAATTTTTTAATCGAACCAATAATCACAGCAGGGCCCTATGAGTACCGCTAATACACACACACACACGTCACATCTTGCACACCATTTTCAAAATTTAGAACATCAGTTTGCAGCGGCTAAACTTGGCATTTGGCTTTTTTTATGTACTGAGATTTTAATGTTCGGCGGGTTGTTTGTTGGTTATGTGATTTATCACGGTATTTATCAAGAAATGTTTGCCGAAGGGGCAAAGCACCTAGATTGGCATTTGGGCGCAATTAATACCGTAGTTTTACTTTTAAGTTCATTTACCATGGCGACAGGGGTTCACTTTGCCCAGAAAAATGAAAGCTCAAGGTCGCTATTAGCCTTAGGTGCGACCGTTATTTGCGGGCTAATATTTATGATTATTAAATATTTTGAATATACTCATAAATTTCATCTCGGCCTTGAGCCGGGTAGATTTTTTCATTTTCAAGGGGCCGAGCACAGTAACCTTGCGCTTTATTTTTCTTTTTATTTTTTAATGACAGGTTTACACGGTGTGCATGTGCTAGTGGGGCTAGGCCTTATTATTTGGGTTATGTTTCGGACAAGGTGTGGCGACTTCGATGCAAATTACTACACGGCGGTTGAATGTGTCGGCCTTTTTTGGCACTTGGTTGATTTAATTTGGATTTATTTATTTCCACTTCTTTATTTGGTTGGCTAGGGGGGCGAGTGAATCAAAGCGAGCATCATATTGTGCCTATAAAAACTTATTTTAAAGTTTTTATTTCTTTGCTTTTGCTAACACTTTTGACGGTTGTGGTGGCAAGACCCGTTTCTGGTTTTGATGCAGGTATATTTAACGCTTTTATTGCCTTCGCAATTGCCACGCTGAAGGCGTCATTAGTGCTAGCGTTTTTTATGGGTCTTAAGTACGACAAAAAACAGAATTTAGTTATTTTTTTAGCTGGAGTTTTTTTCGTTATTATAATGTTCGCTTTTTGTATTCTTGATATTTACTCACGTATACAAGTTACCGGTTCGCTTTAATAAGGGGTTTTATGCGCGCATATTTAAAACTCACTAAGGCGAGTATCGGTATTTTTGTGCTTGTCACTGGGCTCGCGGGATATGCGGTTAGTCGCTCTGTTAGTGAACCGCTTAATTATTTTGATATTATTATTTTTCTCACCGGACTTTATCTCGTTAGTAGCGGCAGCTTTGTGCTGAATCAAGCACAAGAGTGGAGATTAGATGAAAAAATGCAGCGAACGTCGCTCCGACCTGTGCCCGTCGGCGAAATTTCGCCATGGCAAGCTTACCTTATAGGAATTTTATTTTGTATTTCAGGTTTATTTGCCTTGTACTTGCTTGAGCCAATAGCGGCGGGGTTAGCGCTTTTTACCGTTGTTCTTTATAATGGTATTTACACCCTTTATTGCAAAAAAAAGTGGGCGTTTGGTGCGGTGCCGGGGGCAATACCTGGTGCTATGCCGGTAGTGATAGGATACTCCGTAAATTCAAGCACGCTTTTAGCGCCGGATTGTATTTATCTTTTTCTTGTTATGTTCTTGTGGCAGATGCCACATTTTTGGGCGCTCGCAGTGAGATATAAAGAGGATTATATAAGGGGCGGTCTACCGGTGTTGCCAACTAAAATTGGCGTGAAAAGAACGCTTTATCATGTGGGGCTATACACTTTTGCCTACGCAGGGGTGGGCATGGCGGCACCAGTTTTTATTAACACACATATTTTTTATGTGCTTATTATTGTTCCGCTTGCGCTTAAGGTAGTATGGGAGTTTTTTCGTTACTTTCGCTCCGAGAATTCAAATTCGTGGCTGCCGTTTTTTTTATGGGTGAATTTAAGTATGCTTGCGTTTATTTGTGTGCCAGCTTTAGATAAATGGTTTTTTCACCTAATGATTTCTACTTTAATCTCTTAGAGTTTTGCTAAAAATTTGCAGGAAGTTACGCACAATGGCGAAGCCTGAAATTAATATTACATAAATAATACCCGCAACATATGAACAGTAATGGGTTGTAGCTCAGCACTAATTAATGACAGCGCCCGGCAAAGCTTGTACCGTTTAATGCGTGAGACAACACAGAAATATCGCAACATATAAGCGTAGTCCAACAGCTAATAAGCGTTACCCCACAATGCCACAGAGGTTCATTATTTTTTTATTTGGGGCGATATTTATTATTTTTTCTGCCGCTTGCGGCTCAGAGTTTGGCGGCAACGTGCTTAACGACCGCCAGCCAGCGCAAGATAGTGACAAAGTGAAGGCGCCAGGCGATTCACCAGACCAAGGTTTAGCAGCATTTAAAACCCCAACAAAAAAATTAGCACCGAATGAATGGCCAAAGCTGATTGATGATCTTAATTTTTCTAGCATAGAGCTTGCGATTGATCGCCAGCTTAAGCGCTATAAACAGAAAGATTTGACCGGTACAATACAATTCGGCGCGGACATTTATAAACTTGTTGAAGCGCCAAAATCGCTAACTAAGTTTCGCGAGATTGTTGTTTCTTATCGAAGCTGTCAGAAAGCTCGCAATAGAAATTGTCAAAGTCAGTTTGAGAATCAGCTTAAAGAAAATTTCATTATGTATATACCAGATTTAAAACCTGACGACTCACGTTATGGCGAAAGCAAGTCAGCTTTTTTTACTGCCTATTATACTCCACAAATTAAAGTGTCGGCGACGCCTACTAGAGAATTTCGCTTTCCAATATATGCAAAACCAAGCAGCGAAGAAAAAGCCAAAGCAAATACTCGCGTTGATATTGATTTTCGCGGAGCGCTTCGGGGGCAAGGGTTAGAGCTTTTCTATACAAATGATTTTTTCTATTTATATTTAATGCAAGTAGAGGGCAGCGGGCGTGCGATTTTGCAGACGTCAGGCAAGCCAATATCAAGCTATTTACATTACGGCGGAACAAACAGTAAATCTTGGAATTTTATTTCTAAATACATGCTTGAGCATAATATGATCTCTAATGGATCAATGTACGCGCAGAGAAAATATCTGAATAGTCACCCAGAGCGGCAAGAAGAAATTTATGGAAGTTGCCCATCGTACGTATATTTCAATAAATCAACTAAACCGCCAATGGGTAGTGACGGCACGGCTATAACGGATAATCGTTCTATAGCCACAGATAAAAATTATTACAAATTTAAAGGTCTGCTCGCATTAGTGGCAGCAGAAAGACCCAGAGAGAACTATATGGGTAACTATATCGCTAGTATTAAAGACATTAGATATCGAGAATTTTCGCGTTTCTATTTAGACCAAGATACTGGTGGGGCAATTCGCGGTAAGGCGCGCGCTGATCTTTATTTTGGCGAGGGTGATTATGCAGCCCTAGCGGCTAATAGCATTGAACATCGCGGAGATATTTTCTTTCTAATGATAAAGCCAAATGCAAAATTAAAGGCGTCGTCCCATAAACAGTAAGCTGCGGTCGTTATACTTTCGTTCATAGAGATGTTTAAATTTATGTCGTAAATAAAACTGAACATTTCTCTCTTCGGGAGAAGTCACAACATGTACACCCTTAATACCAAATTTTTTAAGCTCTAACGCGTATTCTTCAATCAAAAAAGTGCCAACACCAACGCCTTGGTGATCTGGATGCGTATTCATATGCAGATGAGCCGGAAATTTTTTAAACAAATCACTAAAAAGAACATAGCTGCCTAAAAGCGGAGAAAATATACTTTCTGCCGCTATGCTGTTACGGCAACCAATCAAATAGCCAAGGGTTTTTTTTGAATTCAAATCACAGGCAAAAAAAACGTCATCTGGCCAGTGTTCGATATACGGAGCAGCATATTTCTGAAAAAGTGACTGACGAAGTTCATCTGTATGAAGCGGCACTCTAGCTGTAGTATAAAAAATATTTTTAAGGTCATTTATGCGCGAAGATTTGTCTTCTATATAACTTAATATTTCAAGGTACATTTTTTGGTCGAATAAGTATAGGGGTGTATCCGGCCTCGCGAAGCGAAGCCAATAAGTATGGCATAATTACAATTGTTTGTGGTTGAATATCGTGCATAAGAAGTATGCCGCGCTTTTTCTTTTCAATTCTTTCGAGAGTATATGAAAAAAGTTTTTCTGGGTCTTTTAGTTTCCAGTCGAGAGAATCGATGTTCCAGTAAAATTCAATGCGCCCAAAGTGACTCAGATAGGCGCGCAAATCTTTAGTATAAGCCCCGAACGGAAAACGAAAAAAAGGTACATAAGCACCGATAGTATTC
>MEPT01000101.1:6321-9324 GCA_001769925.1 Bdellovibrionales bacterium RBG_16_40_8 | reverse complement strand
GCAGCGTCAAACGAGATCCGGCGCATGTTCGGATGAGTCATGCTATGATTGCCAATAACATGTCCATCTGTATGTTCTTGGCGAAGAAGATTCTGGTTTGCAGCAACCATTTGTCCCACAACAAAAAAATTAACGCGAACATTTTCATTAGCTAAGACGTCAAGAAGTTGCGGAGTTAATCGTCTATGAGGGCCATCATCAAAAGTGATGGTTATGCCGCACGTGGGGTGATTTTCTCCGGTCATTATCGTATCATCTTGTGCGCCAACAAATTTTTCTATCTCTGGGCCGAACACAGTTGATTTTCTATCAGAACAGCGCGAGAGCTTTTTTTTAGCAATATCTTTGTAAGAAAGAGCAAGATTTTGATTTTTTATAATAAGAAAATTTTCAATGCGATTTACAAGTATGGGCTGGCAAGAAGAAATTTCTGACCGACTGCGCTGAGTAATTTCATCGTAGAAAGAGATAAGTTCAATATCAGTAAGGGCATTAAGCGCGCCACATCGTTCAAGTTGAGTGTAGTTTTTAGAAAACAGATTTATTTTAAGTTCTTCTGCGGTGATGCCGAGTTGGTGCCAAGTAGAATGATCAATAGCATTTTGATCTTGAGAGATGATATTTTGTGCCAAAACTACGGCGGTTGAGTCTGCTGCATGTGCGTTTAAATTTGCAAACACCATAAGAAATGGTAAGACCAATGTTATGAAATTCGCTGTTCTCGCATCAGGGGCAGGTTCTACACTTGATTTTCTCCTTGAGGCCCAATCCAATTCTCAACTCCATCCCAAAATTTGTTTACTTATCACTGACAATCCTTCGGCGGGTGCGCTTAAGGTGGCATCGAACTATGACTTGCCGAAGAAATGTCTTTCTCCGAGAGAGTATACCGATATTCTGTCCTGGGAAGAAGACCTCGTAAGTATTTTGCTAAAATATAATCCTGATTTTATACTTCTTGCAGGATATGTGCGCAAAATCGGCCCTCATATGCTAAGGTTTTTCACGATCGTATAATTAACAGTCACCCGGCATTATTACCAAAGTATGGTGGTAAAGGTATGTATGGTCGACGTGTTCATGAGGCAGTTATCTCAGCACGAGAAGAATTCACTGGCGTAACCATTCATTTGGTTAATGACGAATATGATGCCGGACCTATACTTAAGCAGATAAAAATACCAATCGAGGATCGAGAGACGGCAGAGCAGCTTGAAGCGAAACTTAAGATAATAGAAAAGAAAACGTTGCTTGCTTTTTTGAATGAATGGAAAATTAATACTTAGCGAGGTTTGTGGTACGTATGAGAAAATTTATTGCGGCGGTGATAATTCCGCTTATGTTTGTAGCGGCAGGGTATTTTTTTTATAAGTATTGGCCATATATTTTTTCAAAAACTGTTGTTGGTGTTATCACAGATGTGCAACGTGTTTCGGAGCAAGAGCAATTTTTGTTTGCGGTTGCTATTAGAGAAAAAAATGGCGAAATTGCTACTGCATCTTCTGAAGATCGCCAGTGGGCGGTGGCCAAACCAGGGCAGTGTGCCGAGGCTAAGTATTACCCCTATCCCCCATGGCAGCTCGATATGGCGGGCACATATTTCGGCGCTCGTTTAACGAAACTTCATATTTGCGCTGAAGGTAAGCTTGTGGTCCCAGTTCCTGCAGAGCCCGCAAACAATACAGGTTCAGATTAATCCTTAGTCGTTAACGGCTGTCGGCCGGGCACACAGGGTTGTAGATTGGAAAAATCGAAAAAAGTGCTTTATTTAACCTATACCCCGATCCTTTGCTACGAGGGTGAAATGCCACGCGCTCACCCTTGTGGCATTACTAACATCTCCATTCAGGCTGATCGTTTTCACCTTCACGGACTAAGTGTCTTATGATGCCATCAAATCCATTTTCATAATACAGTCTTTGTCTAAAGTAGCTAGGCCCTTTTTGAATAATGGTATCTAAAAAATTAAGAAGGGGTTCATAGGCAAATGAACGCTCAATAGGCCGAACGGATTTACATAATTTTTGCCAAACCTCTAAGAATGGTATTGATGTGCCCTTCAGGTCGGTAATGAGATCGGCTTGAACGCCGTGTCGGGAAGTTCGCCATTTATTTTCTCTTAAAATCCATTCAGGTGGTGGCGGAAATTTTTTACCCCTGGCTAATTCTTTGTCTAAGTACACGGCGAGAGTGTGAATCAAAGCGACAATGGACTCGACTTCTTTTATTGTCGGAGGGCAATCAGCAATACGAATTTCAATCGTGCTATATTCAATATTCGGCCTAATATCCCACCACAAGTCTTTAATTGATGTAATTGATTTAGAAAAAATCAGGCGCTCAATAAGGTCTTCAAACTCAGCCCAACTATTTAACAGATATGGGTGACCTCCCGTTGGAATGGCTTCAAAGAATGTGACTCGGCTCGAAGCCAATCCAGTGTCGTCTCTGTGCCAATAAGGAGAGCTTGCCGAGACAGCTAATATGATCGGAAGATAGTGGCAAAAAGCATTATTCATAGCAATAGCGTGTTCACCATCTCTCATCCCCAGATGTACATGAAGACCAAATATTTGAAGTCTTCGTGTAATCCACTTATTTCTGTCAACCAGGGCAAAATATCGACTTGATGGTGTTAATAATCTCTCAGAATAGTGAGCATACGGATGCGTGCCTGCCATCATAATTTGTGTTTCGCATTTGGCAGCGGCACTTCTTGTGAGATGGAGCGACTTGCGGATTGATTTACCAATTTGAAAGGCATTTTCACTAATGGGAGTATCAATCTCAAGCATGCTCTGGAAGATTTCAGACTTAATATGATTGGCGTCTGGATTGTCCTTGAGGATCTCGATAATCATTGGTCCGGCTGGCTTAAGGTCGCCAGTGATCGGATCGATCAGTTGGATTTCAATTTCGACTCCGAGACTTAGATTTTTATTGGAATGAAATTCTAATTTTGACATAGTTCGCCTTTCTAGCGGCGACCCTACCGGCTATAAA
>MEPT01000101.1:5926-6303 GCA_001769925.1 Bdellovibrionales bacterium RBG_16_40_8 | reverse complement strand
ATTGTCAGCATCTGTAAAGAATCGCGTAATTGAATCACAAATGCCGCCACAAGTCAGCCAAATTGGGGAGGGCGCCGTGGCAAACTATTGAAATGATGTCTACGTTGGCGGGATGGTCTGAGGGAGCTTGGCCTTTAACTGGAAGCTAAATATGATTTTTTTAATTGGGATTTTTTGATCTAGCACGTACAATTCGTAGGTTATGGATTTCTTAACACCGCTTAAATTGTATTATACTCAAGGGCAGATAGTCGAGGCACCAAATTTCTCTTACTCTGAAAATCGTGGGCGGGGCATAGTCCAATCATTGAAACCAGTCCTGACCGACAAAATAGATGATGGTTCTATTCTGGCGATAGCATTTGAAAAGGTTATTT
>MEPT01000101.1:5545-5873 GCA_001769925.1 Bdellovibrionales bacterium RBG_16_40_8 | reverse complement strand
ATCGTCAACCAAGAATTCATTAATTTGTTTTACCGCCGGTCAAATATATAAGATTGGCGAGCCTCTGCCGTTAGAATTACCCCAGCAAAATTTCGGCACCCTAACTATAATAAGTTGGAGCTTATAATGAAAGTTAAGGTGGTGCGATTCGGTGAAATTTTGACAGCGAGGCCCGTGGGGCGTGAAGCTGGGTTGGTGTTAATTTCTTCAGACTTAAGAACTTACAAAGGTCAGGTCGAGATCGATTTCGAGAGGGTATTAGTGATGCCCCAGTCTTGGCTTAGCGAATTTGTGAAGACGTTGGAGGCGCACGGTTCTGAAAAAGTTA
>MEPT01000101.1:0-5534 GCA_001769925.1 Bdellovibrionales bacterium RBG_16_40_8 | reverse complement strand
TCATTTAACATGAGTGTGAATGAGTCGATTCGGTTCGTAGACATGGAGAAAATAGAGCCAGTTCGCCGTTGACATAAAAAGCCATTTGCTACACTGGTCAATGACCTGTCTCCTAAATCCCAAATGAACCTCTCGGATTAGAACTGAGGCCATCACCTGGGCGTTTCTTTTTTTGCCGTTGAATTTTTTCATATAATTTCACCTCGTCATCATTTGGTTCGTACGCCGCGATGACCACGGGCGCGTTATCATCAGTATCAATAAAGAAGACAACTTTAAGTTCACGACCAGTGTCGGTTATTGCTACAAACCAAAAGCGATCTTAGTCGCCTTGATTTTGGGGTCGGACCTCTTTTGCTAAAAAACCTGTGCGATTCAAAAACGTCTATTCAACTTCATTGGCGGATACACCATGTTTGTTTTTGAGTTTATCTAAAGATGAGGGAATAGAGGGCATAGAGCTTCTAGCTGCTGATGGTGGGAGATATGGGATATTTTTAAATCAAGCTGTAAAAGATCAAATAAAATCCGGCAAATTAGGTGTCGTCTATACTGAACAAAAGAGTGCCGAAGGTCGATCTCAGCTAGGAACAATTGGCGTTGACCATAGGTCATGAGTATATGCATATTTGGGAACAGCAAATAGGATACAATTTCCCATCAGTGACTTCTACGCTGGGACTCAAGGCTGTTGCTACTGTAAAAAGGGACATGCCCCCAGATGAAACTTTACTAGCACTAATTACGGATGAAAATTTTGAGCAGTATTTGCAGGCAAATCGAAAGTCATTAAGCGATCAACAGAGCGGGACGATGGGTAATAGACGCTATCGAGCCAACTCTATACCTACAGCCGGCGCCGTTCGGTGAACATTCAGCTCTCGACTTAAGTGTTGACAGCAAAAAGTGTCAAAAGTAGCCTTATCTCTTAATGAGTAAACATAATATTTTCTATTTTAAATTAGTGCTTTTATTTGCGGTAATTTCGTCAGGAGCTTCTGCCTTTGCTGCGAATGCGTATGTGGTATGCAAAAATGGTGTAGCTACTTGCGATAAAGGCGAAGGCTGGACAGGCGCCAACCCAATTGTCATTCACGAATGGTGTAAATGTATTAGAGTTTCAAGTACAAACGCGAAAGACGTTCTTATTCCAACAAAAACTAAGGCAGAATATGATGCGTTTCAGGGAGCCACAGTTTCGGGCGTTACAGTTTCTGCATGTTCTTTTGCCGAAGATTTATTTACTTATGATTCATCCGAAGGGACTGGTCCAGTTGCGGCTCCTGGCAGTTGTAGTAAAGTCCAGATTGTAGCGAGAGGTGCGGGCGGGGGCGGAGGCAACAGCTCCAGCGGCGCTAATGGCGGCGATGGTGGGGCCGGCGGCACAGTAACTACTCCAGCGAGCAACCTAGGCTCGGGCATATACATGGAGCCTTTTACGTTCTCATTGGGCAGCGGTGGTGTAGGCGGTGGATGTTCCCTCACGGTAGTAGCCGCGGGTGGCGCGGGCCCATACACTGGCGGAAGCGGTACCAGGGCAAGCCCCGGTAACGTAAATGCTACTGCGGGTAGTGGTAGCGCCGCTGGTGGCACTGCAGGCGTTGCAACATCAAGTAACCTAGCGGGTGCGGGTGCATATGGTGGCGGTGGCGGTGGCGGAGACAATTCTACATCTGGAAACAATGAGTGGCGAAAAGGCGGTGGTGGTGGTGGCGCTACCAATGTTAAGAATGTGACCACAACTGAAATTATTATTGCTGGCGGTGGCGGTGGTGGTTCTGCTGGCGTTGTTGGCGGTAACGCTTGCAATGGATCTAAAGATGGCCAGAACGGAGTAAACGGAGGTTCGGGCCTTGGTGGTAGCGGTGGTGGCGGTGACTGCTATCCAACTGCAGGAATGAGCTCCTATTCGGCTACCGGCGGATCTGGCGGTGGCGGTACTAGCGGTACAAGTGCAAATTGCTCTGCCGTAGGCGCTAACGGCTCGGTTACATTTTATTTCTCTTATTAAATGTAATTAAAGGGATGTCTCTAAGCTATGCAAAGATTTAGTGGCAATCACGCGGTGAACGATGCGCAACACTTCGCCCATCGCCTTTGGCTGAGCGGCAAGTAGGTAGCGTAACTGAAAAGGCAGAGATGAGGGGCCGCAGTCTCGGCCATTCACTATATTCGCAAGATCCGTCCTTTCTAAGGCGGCAATCAAAAGATCAAGATGTGCACGCAAAAAGTCAGTGCGACCGTTATAATTCGGTAGGAACTGAATTTGATTCATCTGTTTCTCGGTTTTAATATTTTTCGCAAGAACAAAACCCCGCAAGTCGAAATAGTTTTCGGAGTCTTTCGCAAAATCGATAAAAATACTTTGCTCAAACAAGCTTATCTGCATTCTCACGAATTGATTCTTGTATATTGCTCGCAATACGGCTTGAGTTTGATCCACAACCCTCACGCATTCTCTCTGTACTGCTGAGTTTTGATCACATTCACAGCTGGCAAAATCGCATCGGGATCATTGACACTTATATGGCACTTAGCAATTTCGGCATTAAATTCCTGCAGCGCCTGCGGCAAAATTAAAATAGTCCGTTTGATATTCACTAACCCGCTCCACATAAATCGTCACCACGGCCATATAGATTGTTGTTTTAGTTGAGTTTGCATATAGATAGCAGATTCGATTTGCCCCAGCCAGATCGAGGGCAGCCTCTGCACTTTTTTCATTTTATCATCAGTACATGAATCAATATCGTTGACCCATATAATTTTGGCATCGTAAGAACCACTTTCGAGATTATTAAATTCAAACGGTCCCCAAGTGCCATTAAATCGCTTCTTTGTTTTTTTGAATTCGATCGAGCCCAATTCAATTTTGTCGCCCGGCTGAATGGTCTTGAATTGGTGACAATAAACTGTGTTAATGGCTCGATCATCTTACCATTTATACGCAACTCTAGTCGACTCGGCTGCAGCAAGACCGCAAAACAAATCGATTTAAACTACAGAGGCACGCTTTTATCAGGGATTTTATCCATGGAAATCAAAACGCCAATTTCTTTTCTAATTGAGAACACTAGTATAAATTTGAGTCAAGTTGAAAATAGATATGTCAGAGTCAGTTCGGCTACGGCATTTCAAGTTCTTTGCAAAACCTGTAAAAAGGCAAAACACGAATCTTGGCGTCTTTGTCTTCAAAATCTCTTTGCCCGCGATGAACTTGGTAGAATTGGGGGATTGGGACTCTTTCACTAAAATAATAAATGGCGGGAGAAACTTGGCGCTCACCCGTTTTGCACTCCACTGCGAACAAAGGTTTTTTATCTTTTAAAACCACAAAGTCCACTTCGCGATTATTGGTATCGCGCAAAAATCGCAGTTCCATTTTGAAGCCCTCGGTGTCTTCTTTAAAATGACAGAACTTGAGAAGTTGACTGGCCACTAAATTTTCAAAACAGGGCCCATCTTCGGTCACAGAAGACCAATCCCAAAGGTAGAGCTTTTGCTCTTTTTTTACAGCGCGAATTCGCGGCGACCCGTAGGGGGGAATTCTATAGCAATAGTAAAGGCGTTCTAAAATTGAAACCCATCTTTCAACCGCTTCATGAGAAACCTGAAGATCCTCGCGCAGAGATTTAATAGATAAACATGATGAAACTCTTGCGGGGAGTGCTTCGACCAGCTCTTCAATGAGAGAGATTTCTTTTACGATCTCTAGATCACGCAAATCATCATAGACAACTCGTTCAATGCGATCCCTTTGCCACAATCTCAACTCTGTTTCATCTTGCCTAGAAAATGGCTCGGGGAACCCCCCATACCTGAGGAGTGATTCTATATCTTGCGCATTTGTCAGGCCCAGTTCGTTGACAGAATACGGATGTAAGCGAAAATATCGGTACCTCCCCTGTATGGAATCTCCCCCCCTTCGATAATAATCAAGCCGGGCTGACCCTGTGATGATAAAGGATTTTTTACCTCTTGAGCCATCATAAAAACCTTTTACAAGATTGCGCCATTTTGCATATTTATGGATTTCATCCAAGACAATAAATTTTTCTCCAGGGGGAAGCTCTCCGAGCATCAATTTTTTTCTATGGTTCGGAATATCCCAGTTCAAATACGCGGGATGTTCAGTGTCGATTGTCTTTTTTTTATCCTTGCCCAGCAGATAAAGCGCGAGCGTGGTTTTACCCACTTGTCGGGGGCCACCCAGAAAGACCATTTTTTGCGGTAGCGCTTTGCTAATAAAGGGTAGGAGAGAGCGGTCATGAGTTATTTTGGTCATACCTTACTTTACTCGTGTGTAAAATAAGGTCAACATGATTTTAATACGTGTCGTTAGTGCCGTCGGGGGTTGAGGCAGATGATACGGTTTTAAACGAATATCATGGCATCGAATTATCACTTCACACTCTCAGAGCAAAAGAGGGATTTTTCGTTTAATACCAAGTGCCAGGTCGCGGCTGGCCGTAGCGGTTGCTATGGTTTTAAAAATTTGCATGTATTCTTTTCTCGTGAAAATGACCGCGCGAAATTTTTTTCGCGCAATTTCGAGGCGATCGACTGAAGACAGCGAACCTTCTTTGTCTGAAAGGCCAAGAGCTTGGTAATATTCAGATTGGCGGTCTTTGACCACAGACTCAACAGGGGTGAATTCAATAATCGGATGAAAACGAGTGAGCAATACTGTCTGCCACAGTCGCCCCATCCTGCCATTGCCATCTGTAAATGGGTGAATGAATTAAATTGCGCATTAAAATTTTGTGAGCATGTAGAAATGAAGTCATATGCCCTAAGACTGCAGTGATTTGATCCAATCGGAGAGAATTTCCCTCAATGGCAAGGCTACCTTGAATTGTTTTTATGCGGCTAGACTTTCTGAGCTTTGGCTGTGGTTTGAGAAGATCTAGACCTTCACATTTTCCGATCAGACGACTGATTTCATGGATATATGATAGTATCATTTGATACTATCAGTACCCAGATAAATATTTTCAATCAGATTAATGAAGCAATTGGTCAGAGGTTAAAAGAGGCGCCTACCGTTATACAAAAGGAACGCTCCGCAAACTAAAATATTCCCGTCAGGTTGGATGGGCAAATCGCTAACTAGATTTTGCTGAAAAAGTACTGAAAGTTGGGTGAATTTATAATTCCCGAGTCTTAATGAATTTCGCTAAATCAAACTGGTTTTTCTCAAGCGCGTCCGTTCTGCCTTCGAGCCTTTGTTGTGATTCATAGACGGCGGCATATCCATCAAGAGCGGCTCTGTTCTCAGCGCGCTGCTCCTCAAGAAGAGCTAGCATTCGCGAATTCGTCGCCTTGATCTCTTCAAACTTTGAGTCCATTTTATGCTCTAGAGCCTTTACGTCTGCTCGAACACTGGCGACCTCAAGTTTTACGCTCTTAACCTCAAGTTTTACACTGGTAATATCGCTTTTAAGCTCACTTCTTACGCGATCAAGAGCCCCGAGAGTCGCCGGCAAATCCCTTGATCTTTTGGGCTCGGGCAACGTCTTCTTTGAATCGGATTG
>MEPT01000100.1:31317-34227 GCA_001769925.1 Bdellovibrionales bacterium RBG_16_40_8 | reverse complement strand
CGTCCTCAACCTGGCCACTTGTCAGATTGTAGAATATTTTAGCAATCCGCTCGCGTGAATAACCAATCACTTTTTTATCCATATTCGTTTGGTCGATCGCCTTCATTTTGCTTGCAAATAAAAATTTTTGTTTTGAATTCAGAAGCTTTTCGATCGGTTGCCGATAATCGCGCGATACATTAAATAGAGCTAAAGACCAATCATCTAAAGTCACCCTATTGAACACCTTTTTAAGTGCTTCAGTGTCAGCCTCTAAAACCTGATAAAATGGTGGGCGCACCTGCCACAAAAACGAGTCTTTATGTAATGCGCCATAAATATCTTTTTCTTCTACAATCGTTGAAATTACCAAATAGTCCAGCAGGTCTTTCTCCTGGCGGTAACGCTCCAGTGCGTTGAAATCAAGTAGTGGCTTTGACACTAAACTTTGACGGTAAAGCTCGCTTATTCTCACCGTGAACAGTGGTTCCGGTTCAAAGCCCGCATCTAGCAATACGGCCCAAGCGCCCGGAAAGGCTTGACGGGCCGCCGGCACCGCCACAGACACGGGAATTGCCTTCAGAATGCAAAAAGCTTCATCTCTTTCAAGAGTCCTTAAGTATTTTGCACGATCTGCTCCATGACGCCAGACTTGAATAATCAAATTTTCCCATTCGCGTCTGCTAGAGCCGTACTGGATGCGACACAATCGATCCAAGAGCTCCAAACTTTCGCCTGTTAACTCGCCTGGTTCGGCAAAAGCATTGAGCCAGGATGGCTTATAACTTAAGGAAAAGATTTCTTTCTGTTTATCTATAGGAAATTCCATTATCAAAGCTCCGAAATCCCTCGGCAAACGTTCAGCGAGCCGGTCCATCTCTATCATGGCTTGGAGGCTTGGGAAATCCGGGTTTTTTATAAGCTCTAAAACGCGACTGTGAACAAATTCTCTTGTTTTTAATGGATCACGAAATTTCAAATCGTTTAACCCACCATTGAGAGGACCGGCCGCACCATGTAGGCCCTGACCCATGGCCCCAGAGCTGGTCGAAGTCATAGCAGATGAATCGCCCTCTAGTTTTTCTTTAGGTTTAATCTCGCCGATAGCCTGTGCCAGACGTTTCGCCCAACTTCGGCTAATCAATAATAATCCCGAGAGCGATGCGAGTAGCAATAGAGAAGCCAGAAGTACATAATCCCTAAAATTCACCCCTAACGACCAACTGCGCTGTTCCACCTTGATTTCATCACGGCCAGGAATCAATCGCAAAAGCGTCATCAATGTGTCTTTGATCTCCTGGATCTCTTCTATTTTTAAAGTCCGCGGAAGAGATAACAAGACAACCGCTTTTTGAAGTCGTGACTGCAATACATACAGCGAAGCCGATGGGTCATCCCACTCATCACGAACCTCCTCTTCATTTAAATCGTAATATGGCAGTTTCTCGCTTTCAGCTTTATAGTTGGAACCCACTTGACGGCGGATAGGCTCAATTTTTACAGTCACCATAAACGGCACACCCTGCAAACGCGTCTGTAGGTAGTCGCGCGCATAATCTGTCATTTTATCTTGTAGCTCAGATACCCTGGGATGTTCTCTCTCCAGGGCGCCTTGGGCCAAAACGGTGACTGATGACCAAGCTATCGATACGGCCATCAGCGATCGTATAAACCATGACATAGACTAGTTCCTTTCTTTTTGTGGCTCAATGACGAGCACGACTTTTCGCGTGTACTTAAGCGGATCTTTTTCATTTCGCAGTTGCATCAACTTTTCTTGAGTCTCCGCAAGTTCCCCATAGCCTGCAATTTTCATTTTAGAAAGCGGCACTCCGGATTTTTGCAAAGCTCTCATCGACGCCACGGAACGCAATGCGGAAAGTTCTAGGTTATCTTTAAAACGTAGATTTGCGGAACGCACTTTGCGTGTGTCTGTATAGGCTTGTATCCTCAATGTATATTGACCTGAAAACGCCTGATACATTTTAGCAAAATTATTCAGCGCCTTTGTGCCTTCAGAATTTAAATCCACCTGACCAAATTCAAAAAATGAAATATTTTGAAAATCCACAATCAATTGATTTTCGTTTTTATGCACTTGCGCACCAAATTGCTCCATCAATTCTGGATCAACACCCTCACCTGGTTTGCGTGCTATATTGAGCTTTGATTCGGCCAGCGTTTGATCCGACTTTACCCCGCCCTCTTGCAGGCGCACCATAAGCGACTGTTGCAATTGGTTCGCTTTAACCTTGCTCTGATCCACAGTGAAATAAAGCACAAAAAAACTTAAGAGAAGAGTGACCATATCACCGTAAGAGATTGCCCATGATCCATCGCTGTCTACATGTTCAGTGTCTTTTGTTTTTTTGCGTTCTATCACTCGCATATTTTTGACTTTCTTCTACTCTCACTTCTTATGCTGCCCCAACTTCAATCGACGGCTTGTTGGCCTGGTCTGCAACATGCGCCTCTACACGCTCCAGACCCAATACATCGATTCTTTCATCTTCACTCACAAACGAATTCAACATCTCTTGCGTCTCAAGCAAATTCACGCGCTCTGATGCTAAGAGAACTGACTGCAAAGCTATTTCGCCCAACTTTTCTTCCTCGTGGGCATTTTTAACTATTGCCTCACCCGACGGGTTCACGATTAAATTCGCTACAAGAAGACCATAGAATGTAGCAACAAGAGCAATCGCCATACGAACACCAGTTTCCTGTGGAGTCATCCCGTCAGACACACCTCTCATCAAATGCACAAGGCCCAACACGGTGCCCGCTAAGCCGAATGCTGGCGGATATTTTGCGAGCAAACGAATGCTCACACCGACAAAACGTGTGCGCTCCGTCGATTGAAAAAGTCGTTCTTTTAAAATGGCTTCTATCTTTGCCGGTTCGAAGCCCAGCTGAATCAACTCCACGCCA
>MEPT01000100.1:30968-31299 GCA_001769925.1 Bdellovibrionales bacterium RBG_16_40_8 | reverse complement strand
GAGCATCTACGTTATAAATTCCCTTTAAAACATTTTCGTTCATACGCATGCAAGTCATCAAAATCTTTTGCCGATCCGGGAGGGGACGATAAAACAATTCGCGCAATCGAAAAAAAATCTCTTTGCGCAAATCCCAAGGCAGAGTGATTGACGCCGTGGCCAGAGTTCCACCTATGACCATGATAAATCCGACAAAATCATAATAGGATAAAAACGATTGCTGCAGATGCAGAATCGCGGCCACTAAACTCCCCAGTGCGACTAGTAAACCAATAATGTAAAACATTCTATGGCCCCCCCGTTGATCCGCTGGCCGGCGCACGAACCCCTA
>MEPT01000100.1:30119-30850 GCA_001769925.1 Bdellovibrionales bacterium RBG_16_40_8 | reverse complement strand
TTGGGGTATTCATCCAAAAGCAAACTCAGCTTGCCCTGAGCCTCCGCGAGATTACTGGCTTTGATTTGCGTTTGCACATTTGCAATGCCACGGGCGATTTTTTCAATAGCTAAAGTTTGATCCTGACATTGAAGAGGCAGTTTGAACTCTTCCAACTTGGTTGACACATCAAGCGAGTTTTTCATCAACCCCGTAGGCATCATCAGAGCCTCTGTCTGATATCCGTCTTTTTTGATATAGACTGTTACAAACCGACCGCGACTTTCTGATATCAAACGCGAATCTAAATTCAGCGGAGTTTGGCCAACTTTGTTTGGTGGCTCCCCCTCGTAGGCGACGTAAACGTCTGCCTTGTCCGGCGCACTGTTCACACGTAGCGTGCCCACAGCGCAACCCATTGCATACATAATCACAACACCTAGGCCAATAAAAACCAGTGATTTGAATTTCATAAAATCCTCGCTCTTCATTTTTTCGGAATTTTAGTGAGTTAAGTGTATGCTGAATGAAGAATTCTATACCTTCGTCTTGCTTCTATAAAACTGCCCTACCTTGGGGTTGATAATTTTAAGAATTTTCTACGCAAAAAAGAATCCATCCAAAGCGATGTAAGCAGTTGGCCGTTAAAGGTTGTCTGTTGTTTGTTCATGCTCGCGTCAATAAAACTGTTCGTCGCTGACTTTCTCCCTCACTACAATTTTTTAAATTCGCTTAAAAAATCAATCCAAGAT
>MEPT01000100.1:25630-30111 GCA_001769925.1 Bdellovibrionales bacterium RBG_16_40_8 | reverse complement strand
ATTTGCCGCCTTATTGGATCGCGCGAAATATAAAACTTAGATTTACCTCTGCCAAAAATTTCGCAGTGTTTTTTAAATTTTTTGACCTTGAAACTATCGACGCGATCTGAAGACTTGATCTCTATCAAAACATCCTTTTTGCCCTTGGATAGGATCAAATCAATCTCAACATTATTTTTGGTGCGAAAAAACGAAAGCTTAAAGTCTTTATCGTAATAATGATTCAGGCGAAACACCTCTTGAATAATAAACGTCTCGAATAACGAACCAAAATCGTAAGTGCCACCGGTAACCGCAGAATCAAGGGATGTTTCGAGCGCTCTTTTGACGCCGTTATCAAAAAAATAAAATTTTGGGCTACTCAACTGGCTTTTTCTCACAGAACGGTGAAAATGCGGCAAATAAAAACCTATATACGTCTCTTCAAGGATTTGAAAATAATTTTTTACCGTGGGTACCTCTACTCCAACGTCGCGTGAAACGGCAGAGTAATTCACGATTTGACCAGAACATTGGGCAGCGACCGTCAAAAAATCACGAAAGGGCTCAAGATTTTTTACAACCTGCTCCGCTTTTATTTCCTCATTTATATATGTCAGGCAGTAGGACTTCAAATAGGCTTTTTTTTCATTGTCATTTGATAAACTGAGCAGCTTGGGTAGTGTGCCCCATCGAAGTGCCGCTTTTAATTCAAATGAGCCCTTCATCTCTTCATAGGTCAGCGGATATAATGAATTGACGAAAGCTCTGCCGGCCAAAAGATTTGCGCCGCCTCTTTTAAGCTTACGAGTGCTGCTGCCCGTAAGTATAAACTTTTGACCCACTTTCTCTATCATGCGGTGAACGGAGTCTAAAAGCTTCGGCAATCTCTGAACTTCGTCCAAAATAATCCACTCATATTTTTTTTCCTGAGCGAGCTCTTCAATCCATTTCGAGTCTTGCAGAAGGCGGTCAAAAATTTCTGGATCGAGCAGATCAAATAAAATTGAATTGCGTGCAAAGTGCGTTTGTATATATGTAGATTTGCCCGTTCCGCGAGCACCGAATATAAAAAAACTTTGTGATTTTATGGGGTTAATCAACCTATATACCATGCCTTAAGAATATCTGCTGATTTTAATGACCTGTCAATAGTTGTTTATTTGTAACTGCCAGTATGAACCCGACCAAATTTCGGCGTTGCTAGGCTGAGAGATTGGTTGAATGTCAGATTTTACGTGAGACCTGTGCTATTGCTCCGAGAAGTAGTGGCTGCGGTCAGGGCGGCGCGAATAGTCCGTGATATCTCGACTCGGTAATTTTGAATTTAACGGAATTTAACGGAATTTAAAAATATAAAATAAGGGGATTGCCTTTCCAACAGTGGCGGTGTAAGAGCCAGCCATTGTGGCTTCGCTTACTTTAGGCAAGAAACTTCTTTTAATTCTACTCTTTCCGCTGCTTATAATAAGCTACTTTTTGATTCAGTCAGTTGATGCGAAGCAAAAATTGATTGCTACGTCAGTTCGCGTTAAAGCGTACGCTGAGCTTGCTGTGACTCTGAACTCCCTAAGTCATGAACTTCAAATGGAGCGGGGCTATTCGTCTTCATTTCTAGGCTCGCAGAGAAGACTCTTTTTCCATGAGCTGTTGCGCCAAAGAGATCTGGTTGACTTGAAACGACGAGAGCTTTCTGAGTTCACCAAAACAATAATAGATCAAAATTTGAATGTGATGGTTAAAAGTAACTTGGATAAAATTGATTACAATCTTTTGATACTCTCGCAAGTGAGGGATGATGTTTCCGCTCTTAAGACCACCTTTGAGGGCGAATTTTCTTACTTTTCTAATTTGAATTTGCTCATTGGTCAGACGATCCAGCTTCTCAGTCGAAATATTTCTGACGTTGACATGAGCCGAGAGCTAGAAAGTTATGGGTATCTCACGTTCTATAAAGAAGCCAAAGCTCAAGAGAGAGGGACAGTGCTCTATGCCCTTTCAGTAGATAGAGTTGAATACGATGTATTAAAAAAAATAATCGGCATTGCCGTTACTCAAGATATTTATTTCAGAAATTTTCAGCAGTTCGCCACTGACGACCAAATGCATATCTTTAAGAAGAGTTGGAATGAGGAGACTGAAGGAAGCATTGAAGAGGTCAGAAGAGCCTTTATCAATAAGATCAACCGAGGTCCTTTTAAAATAGACCCTAACTATTGGACGATTTTGACCACCAAAAACATCAATAATTTACACCTTGCAAGTCAAAAGATGGCCACCAGACTGAAAGAAAATGCCAACCATCAGTTGCGGAAGGCCAAAAGATCTTTTTTCTTTGAGGGACTCATTCTCGCCGTCTTTGGAGCACTGACAGTTCTTCTGAGCTATTTATTGGTGCGAAGTATTCTTGATCCATTGAGGGAGGGCATAAGCACTCTCAGTCAAGTTAGCGAGGGGAAATTTGCTGATTTGTCTCTGCCTACTCTTCGCAGCAAGGGAGAAATTTCGCAATTGGTTCAAACATTGAATGAAGCCTTGTTGAGTCTCTCTCTGAAATCGAGAAATTTAAAAGAGATGGCCATGTTGGCAGAGTTTCACCCTGATCCTATTTTCAGTATAGATTCATCGGGCTCAATTGTTCTTGCGAATCGTGCGGCCTTGGATCTTTTTTCAGGAGACGACGAAAAGCAACTGATAGGGCGCTCATGGGATTTTGTTGTTCCTGATTGCCCTCTTCAGCTTAGAGATCAGTTTAAATATCCCGAAATAACGATCAAGAACCGTTCACTTGTTCTTATTTCAAAACAGATTCTTGAGTTGGGTTTGACCTATGTCTACTTCACCGACGTGACAGAACTTCGAGAGCAGGAGCTCAAAACAAAAATGTACATGGCCGCAGTGGACGCGGCCAATGAAGCCATCATGCTCGTGAAATCGGACGGAACAATTTTTCATGTGAGCCCTGGATTCACTCAGCTGACCGGTAACCAGGCAAAGGATGTGATTGGTCAAAACCCAAAAATTCTGAAAAGCGGGGTACAGAACCAAGAATTTTATAAAAATCTTTGGGACACAATAAACAGCGAGCAGACCTGGTCGAGCGAAATTATTGATAAAAAAAAGGATGGCAGTTTATTTAACGCCAAAGTCACCATCGCGCCCTTCACAAACATTAGTGATGGATCGAAGAGCTTTGCGTGCCTTCTGACGGACATTTCAAAGGTTAAACAATTAGAAAACAGCCTTCGCCAGGCGGCAAGCGACGCGGAAAAATCTTCTAAATTTAAGTCAGTATTTCTGGCAAACATGAGTCACGAGATCAGAACGCCGATGAACGCGATTCTTGGGATGGCCAGTCTTTTGTCAGAGACAGACTTAACCAGCGAGCAAAGACGTTATCTCAATATTTTTAACACTTCGGGGAGAACACTTCTCAATTTGATCAATGATATTTTAGATTTATCAAGAGTCGAAGCTGGGCAACTTGTTCTCGATAGGCACGTGTATTCTCTCAAAGAAGTCGCTGATCAAGTGGTCACCTTGATGAAGCCGTTGGTGCATGACAAATCAATCGAGATGCTCTGCACTCATCGAATAAGCGAAAAACTTTATCTTAAGGGGGACTCTCATAGACTTAAGCAAATTCTTCTTAATTTGATCGGAAACGCCATTAAATTCACGAAGCAAGGGAAAGTGTATTTAAAAATCGAAGAGATCAGTAAAAACCAGGATAAAATGACAATTCTTTTTTCGGTTGAAGACACGGGCATTGGCATCTCCGAAGAAAAGAAAAACCTTATCTTTGAAAGCTTCAATCAGGGGGATGCCTCAAAGGCTAGAGAGTATGGAGGGACGGGTTTAGGTCTTGCTATCTCTAAAAGCCTTGTGACATTGATGGGAGGGAAAATTTGGGTGGAGAGCGAAGTGGGTAAAGGGAGCACTTTTTTCTTCACAATTCAGTCGGAATATCTTGACGAAGAGGCCGCCAAAAAAATTCTCTCGCGAGATCTCCACCTTAAGGAAGTGACCTCATCGATAAGAAATTTTAAAAAGAAAGTCAGAGTTCTTCTGGCTGACGATTCGGATGACAACAGAATTCTTATTCAGGCCTATTTTAAAAATCTTCCTATTGAAGTTGATTATGTTCATAATGGCAAAGAGGCTGTCGAGCGTTTTTTGATGCAGGATTACCAGATAATCCTTATGGATATCCAAATGCCGGTAATGAATGGTTACGAGGCCATTTCAAAAATCAGAGCCCTCGAGAAAGATCACGGCAAATCGCGCACACCCATCATTGCCTTAACGGCCCATGCCCTTAAAGAAGACAGGGAGAAAAGTGTTGCTGCAGGCTGTGATGCTCATCTTACAAAACCAATTGAGAAGGGAACTCTGATTTCAACTCTTGAGAGATTTATCTAGTTTTTTAAATCAGCCTTAAAATCCCCATTCGAGAAGTAAATTGAAATAATCACCATGTAGATTGATTTTCTGGGTTGATC
>MEPT01000100.1:25088-25576 GCA_001769925.1 Bdellovibrionales bacterium RBG_16_40_8 | reverse complement strand
AGCCCATAAACCCCGTAATGTTGGGTCTGAGTTTATAACTCCCCATAAGACCGACCTGATAAGATATTTCAGGGACAAGATCACGGTCGTTGGGGGTTTTCATGCCATGCATTCCGTAATAAACGCGGGCATTGGTTTGCACTCCGTATTTTGATGTGAAGGGACGCCAAAAATCAAAACCCGCGTGCGGACCGACAAAAGACACCGTGGAATTGATAAAATCACTCGAGGGCTTCGTTGTTTCGATGAGTTCTTTATAAAAAATCCCCGCAGACGGACGAATCAGATTTCGCCTCCATGTGTATCTCCATACGTGATGAGCCTCTGCGGATTTATAGGTGACTTTTTCGCCGGCAATGATAATGCCCGAAAGATCGAAAATAGCGAGATACCCGCGACTGTTGTTGGGGTTGATGTAGCCCAAGCCTAAACGGCCGGTGCCAGCGAGATTGCTATAGGTGATTTGGTTGCCACTGTTGTCAGGGCTT
>MEPT01000100.1:15032-25058 GCA_001769925.1 Bdellovibrionales bacterium RBG_16_40_8 | reverse complement strand
TAACTGGCCACAAAATACCAGGGGGTCGGCTTCTCCAGCGAATAACGAAGTTTTGACTCTTCTACGGCGGCTGGTGAACGATCACCGGTGTAAACATCAAATTCACGCGTTGCGATTTTTGATTTTTCACGAAGTGGCGCTGTGGCTTGCAGATCCAGACGGTAGTGACCACCCGGGTAGGTGAGCGGGAACGGGATATCTTGTTTCGAAATGTTTTCTTTTTTCTCAACCCGAGTCCATCGGCCGTTATCTTTTCTTTGCAAAAGGGAGTTAAATTTTTCGGCATACTGAGGGCGGCTCCAGTTGAGTTTTTCAACCCAGATGTCTTCCGGTTTTTCAATTTCTGGAGCAACAATAGCTTGGCCGATAAGAGTGAAGGCGCTAGGTGTCTTTTGTGATTCGCCGTCCATCCCTGCTTTTGAGATGGCAGTCACTGTCCAGAAATATTTTTTTGCAACAGGCAATTCAACTAGAACTGAATTTTCTGAATAGATCTTAGAAATGACTTTGCTTCTAGAGTTTGCACCCCCAGCCGTCACATCAAGACGGTAGTGGTGAGCGCCGGGCACGGTCTGCCACCTAAACATCACTTCGTAATCATTGTCTTTTTTGGTTTTGATCTGTACATCCATTTTGGGCTCAAGAAGCGGGGGGCTTATCAGTTTCACTGCAAATGGTGTGGGTTCACTCCATGCCCCGGGCACTTTTCTTTCGTCATATGACCTCGTGCGCAGGGTGTACTCTCCGATGGTGATAAGGGCCTTCCCGTGAGGGGTCTTCATTTTGAAATTTTGTATACGCCCAGAGCTTTTGGATTGAAGTTCAATTTCGTAAAGCCTTGCGCCTTCAACGCTTTCAAGCTCAAGATCCACATGGCGTCTGTCGGGAGGCGTTTTTTCGGCCGCCAAGAGGCTCCCTGAAATAATAAGCTCCGCTAAAATAAAAAATATCGCGAAAAACTTTTTCACGTCAGCGAATCTTCATTCCTTTCAATTTGGGTGCTTTCACGTTCGATCGATTTTTTTTGAACATCGTTGAGGGATGTTACCAAACGGGCGATTTGAGGAGATTCATCTGAATTTTTAGCCATACCTACTCCCACTAAAAGAGGGCAGAAATCCTTTCTAGTTATCGGTGTAAAATTTTAAAAATCGTTATTATTTCGCACGGTTAATAAAAAACGCGACTCGCCCTTTTGTCAGTTTTTGTTGAAGTTAAGCACCTAAAGGTGCTAGGCAATTCTAGGTTTTCATATCAAAAAAGTGGGATTTTGAAAAATTCGCCGGCTGAATAAATTATAAATTTCAACTGAGACTGGTTTAAACTCTAGCCTCAATTGGTTAAAAGTTGCCAAATAAGTCATAGACTTTGCGGCAGAAGGAAGTTTTTTTCGTACAATTATCGCCTAACATATTAAATTTACTAATGACACCTTGCGAATTCGCTAGTGGATTCGCTTTGCGTTAACTTATCGATATGTATCGGAACCACTTACTCATAAGACATAAGACATAAGACATAAGACTAGAAATATCGCTTAGGCCAGCAGCCCCTCATGTCGTGGCTAAAAATCTCCGATTAAGACGATGCTAGAAAAGCCATTGAATTCGAGGGTTTTATGTATCTGCAAGGGAATCTGCAAATGCTGTTCGATGCGCTCTATGACATGGGTGTTATCGGTCCGGTTTTAGAAATGGATTGGCAAGGAGCTATAAAAGAAATGTACAACGATCCGTACAGATTATTTGAGGTTATGAACGTGGCCAATTCAAACCAGTATGATCGAGAAAGACTGGTAATGAAGCTTGAAACTTTCGATGAAAAAACTTTGGGTTATTTGGCGATGGAGGTTGCTCGTGAATACGCCGATTTTCATTCGCGCAATGAAGTACATTAGAATTTTTCGTATTAGTTTGTGGGTAACGGTGTCACTAATGACAGTGCCTACGCATGCGGGTTGGTCGGTAGATTTTTCGCGCAGGCAAGAGCAAATGAACAAAGAAAGACCACTAGATGCCGATTTGTCTGTTGTTACAAAAAAAACTGAAGAAAAAGGGGTTTTCGAGCGTGTTTTTGATTCAGTTGTGCCCACACAAGATCTTGTGATTATTAACACCGAGCAGGGGTTTATACCGGCAACTTTGCGAGTAAAAGAGGGGGCGCAGTATCGTATAGTAGTGGTAAATGTTAACGAGAAGGCGCGTAACGTAAGCTTTGTACTTGATGCATTTTCAGAACATCACGCTACCTTTTACGGCAAAATTAAGTCTTTTTTTATCAGTCCGAAAAAAGAGGGTGTTTATACATTTATGTCACCTGAGACTTCAGCTCAAGGTCGCATTATTGTCTATCCGTCAGCGGGCTCACCACAACTTCTTAATATCGATGCTCGCGCTCCGGCTTCGGAGTAGGCAATGAGTCAATCTGGCAATGTTTTTAGTGATGCCATTCGTAGCTTCTTAAGCCCTATACAGAATCTTCTTGATGATCCTAAAGTTACTGAGGTCATGATTAATAGTTTTGATGAAATTTGGGTTGAGATTGCAGGGCACGTAAAAAAAACTGATGCAAAATTTAAAGATGAAGATTCATTGCGAGCTGCAGTTAATAATATTGCGCAAAGTGTGGGGCGTGTAATCAATGATGCTGAACCAAGATTAGATGCTCGTCTACCAAGCACTGGCTATCGTATTCATGCAGTGCTGCCGCCTTGCGCACGTAAGGGTACAACTGTTGCAATTCGTAAATTTTCATCAACACAAATGACTTTCAAAGATTATGTAAAAATAGGAGCACTAAGTGTCGACTGTGCGCAATTTCTCGATATATCCATGAAGCTTGGTAAAAATATCTTAGTAAGTGGTGGCACGGGTTCTGGCAAAACCACACTTTTAGGGGTGCTGTGCGACCGAATCCCAGAAGGCCAGCGTATTATTGTTATTGAAGATTCTAGCGAATTAAAAGTTGATTATTCGCATGTAGTTTTTTTTGAAACACGCATGAAAAGTGAGAACGGGCTAAAAGAGGTAAGCATTCAAGATTTATTAAAAAGTAGTCTGCGTTTACGCCCAGATCGAATTATTGTCGGCGAAGTGCGCGGATCTGAGGCGATGGAACTTATTCAGGCTATGAATACTGGTCACAAAGGCTGCTTGGGTACGGTTCATGCCAATACGTCGTTTGATGCGCTGACTCGCCTAGAGGCTTTAGCACAAGGCTCAGAAGCTAAAGTAAGTGAGAGAGCCCTTCGCCAGCAAATTGCTTCTGCTATCGATCTAGTAGTTCAGGTTTCTAGGTACTCTGATGGCTCGAGAAGACTTGCCGAAATTTCAGAAGTGCGTGGATTTACTAACGATGGCTCCTACGATGTGCGTCAGATTTATGCTATGGGCCGTATGCTGCGTAAACCAGATGGTAAACTTTCTGGGCTAGCTGAGCCAACTGGTGAGCTCCCAGGTTTTATGACTGAGATAGAAGATAATCAAATTCCGTTCCCGCGGACAAAGTTTCAAAAGACCGACGCTGCTTAAAATATACGCATAGACTAACGCGTAGCTCTAGACAGGATGTTTTTGTTTGTAAGCCTGGGTGTCATCACGTTAAAAGTTTTTTGGTGAATTTTAGCGGAAAAATAACTCATTCTGTCATTAGCTTTTTGCAGGCACAAGGGGCTGAAGCCGGAGAAATTTTTGAATCTTTAGATCTGCCGGCAGAGTTTTTAAAAGATTCTACAAGTTGGCTTGATGCGCACAAAGTTGAAAATCTTTTGCAACATATTGAAAGCCTAAGTATTCAAAAATTAGGAATTGAACGCCCGCTAGAAAAAATGGGTCATGCAGCCAAAGACCTTAAGTCATGGGGTGTTCTTGACAGCGTTTTGCGCATGATCGAAAAGCCTCACGATATTTTTTTGCAGCCACAAAGGTTTATTTCATATTTTATTTCTCCGGCCCCGCCGATTGCAAATATTAATCGTGGCGAAAATTCAGTGACATTTGATGTGCCAATTTCTTTTGAAGAATATCCTAGAGTAGCCACGTATTTAAGTGCTGCCATTGAGGCGGTGCCGCTTTTCATGGGGCTACAAATGGCAGAAGCTGTCTGGCGACAGAATTCTATTTCGATAAATTGGCGTCAGACCCAATCACTACTTGGCGAGCAGACTTTACAGCATCGACAAATGGCTCCAGAAGTTATGCAAACACTTGTGGAAACACTTGAAAAAACCGAACAAGCCTTACGTGAAAAAACCCGCGAGCTTGAAAGAATAAAGCAAGAAAATACGCTGGCGGCTAGTTCGCAAGTACCTCAGCTAGAAGAGCTGAAACAATTTAGGCGTCAGTACGAAGATTTTCACCATCAAGTGTTGCGTTTACAAGATTATTTTACTAGATCACAGCAACTAATTACTATCTTGGTTGGCAAAAATCGCCTAACTTCACAAGTGCGCGAGGCCATGAAGAGAGTTGATTGGGAGCTTGTGCAAGAGTCGTTTCCGAAAGTAACGCGCGAACTGTTAAATAAATTTGAAAATAAACCAAATGAAATAGCGGAGATTAAAAATGGCGAAGATAACAAAAGTTCACGCGCGCGAGATTCTAGACAGCCGTGGCTACCCTACAGTTGAAGTTGAAGTTACAGTTGACAATAAGTTTATCGGTCGGGCCGGCATTCCGTCAGGAGCGTCTACAGGTGCTCATGAAGCAGTTGAGCTTCGTGACGGCGATAAAAAACGCTATCATGGCAAGGGTGTGAAAAATGCGGTTACCAACGTCAATTCTATTTTGGCGCCAAAGATAATTGGTCTTGATGCGTACGAACAGTCGGCTCTAGACGAGTGCCTAATTAAAGTTGATGGTACACAAAATAAAAATAAACTCGGCGCTAATGCTTTACTAGGGGTTTCGCTGGCCGCACTAAAGGCCACTGCCCTTAGCGAAGGGCTACCACTTTTTCGTTATGTAGGCGGCGACAAAGCAGTGCGAATTCCTGTGCCGCTTATGAATGTTCTCAACGGTGGGGCTCATGCTGATAACGGGCTTGATGTACAAGAGTTTATGATTGTGCCTGTTTGCGGTGGACGTTTTTCAGAGGCGCTTCGCGCTGGCAGTGAAATTTTTCATCATCTTAAAAAAGTTTTAAGCGAAAAAAAATTATCAACTGCTGTTGGCGATGAGGGCGGTTTTGCCCCTAAGTTGGGTAGTAATGGTGAGGCACTTTCTTTGTTATCTCAAGCCATAGATAAAGCTGGTTATCGTCTTGGCGAAGAAGTTTATTTTGCGCTCGATGTTGCGGCGACAGAATTTTATGTAGATGGCAAGTACGAGTGGGAGGGCGAGAAAATTTCTGGCGAAGAGCTTGGTTCTATATACGAGTCATGGCGCAAGAAATATCCAATAATTAGCATCGAAGATGGTTTTGCTGAAGACGATTGGGATTCTTGGAAGGCCTATGCTAAAAAAACAGACCGCAGGTTGCAACTGGTTGGTGACGATCTTTTCGTCACCAATTCTAGACGATTAGCTAGGGGCATAGAAGAAAAGGCAGCCAATTCTATACTTGTTAAAGTGAATCAAATTGGCACATTTTCAGAAACTAAAAATGCTGTTGAAATGGCGCACTCTGCTGGGTTTCATGCAGTAATGTCACATCGAAGTGGCGAAACTGAAGATGTAACCATTGCTGATTTAAGCGTTGGTCTAGGGTGTGAGCAAATTAAAACTGGCAGTCTTTGCCGAAGTGAGCGCACTGCTAAGTATAATCAACTATTAAGAATTGAAGAAACTCTCGGGGCTAAAGTCGAGTATTGGGGATTACAGGCCTTTGCCTTTTCGTAAAAATTCTCGATAATAGAGCTAGATGGTAAACCGGTTCTTCGCTGGGACAGCAAAAGTTGTTAGTGAGTTTCTTCAACATCCCCTACGAGTGTTAGTAACGTGCCTTATCGTCGTTTTTGGCACATTGATTTTAAATGGCAGCTTTCTGCATTTATGGAATCTTCATCATAATTCTCGAAACTTATCAGAGCGTATAAATAATTTACGTACCAATTCGCAAAAAATTGAAGAAAAAATAATAAAAGCTCGTGATCCCAATTTTATTGAAGTTGAGGCGCGAGAAAAATTTGATTTAGCCGGTGAAGGAGATTTAGTTTTTATATTTTCTGATGACGATTAAAGGGGGATACCTTATATGATATTTGGGCGTATAAAGTGTTATTTTCAATCAAGGGGTTATGGTTATATTGAGGATTTTTCTGGTAGAGAGGTGTATTTTTATTACACTTCGGTTGAAGGGGCCGCGCCATGTGATATTGTAAATGGCGCATCTGTGTGTTTTGAGGTAATAAGTACTGGTATTGGTTTAGAGGCACAGCATGTGAAAATATCAAACATGCTGTAAGCTTAAAAAAGAAGCTGTAAGCGTAAAAAAGAAAAGGGCAACATGAAAATTTGGCGACCTGAAGAAGTAAAAGAATTAAGGCTTCGCCTTGGTTGGTCGGCTGCAGATTTTTCACGACACTTTAAATATCATGTAGATATTGTTATAGCTTGGGAGATTGGCGATAACTTTCCGTCTGCCACAGATAAATTGCTGTTAGAAAGGCTTGAGTTTGATCTAGAAGATTACAGTGACATGCTACACAAAACTCCTACCGCAGAGATTGCTCTTAACCGAATGGGGCTTTCGCAAATTTGCCTTACTGAGATATATACAAAAAATAGCAACTCATGAAGAAACTCTATTTGGTCGATGTGAGTTCGATGTTTTATCGGGCGTTTTACGCTATACCGCCCCTACGAACGTCGAGTGGGATACCGACTAACGCACTTTATGGTTTTCTCGCTATGAGTATTAAACTTCTTAGAGAGAAAAAACCAGATTACATGGTTTATTGTTTTGACCGCAAAGAACCATCATTTCGTCATGAGATGTATGCTGAATACAAGGCTAATCGTGCTGAGATGCCAGAAGATCTTCAGCCGCAAGTGCCGTATATTAGAGAGCTAACTGATAAACTTGGCATTCTAGCCATAGATAAAGAAAAATTTGAAGCTGATGATGTTATCGGCACTCTCGCCATACAGGGGGCAAAACATAATCTTGATGTTTTAATTGTCAGCGGCGATAAAGACTTTGCGCAGATGGTGGGTCCACGAATCACACTCTATGATACCATGAAAGAAGTTAGTTACGATCGCGAAGGGGTAGTTGCCAAATGGGGTGTAGAGCCCGAGCAAATAGTCGATTATCTCGCAATAGTTGGTGATACAAGTGACAATATACCTGGAGTTCGCGGGGTAGGCCCTAAGGGTGCGCAAAAACTTCTTTCTGAATATAAAACATTAGATAATATTTATAAGCATATAAATGAGATTAAAAGCGAGAGTTTGCGTAATAAATTAATAGAATCTAAAGAAAATGCGATGATGGCTCGTCGTCTCGTAACAATAGCGACGAACGTAGATCTTGATTTAAGCCTCGCAGATATGCAACTAAAGGCGATTAATAAAGAAAAATTAAAAACTCTATTAGATAAATTTGAGTTTAGCACTTTTATGCGCAAACTGTTTGGCGAAGAAGAAGAAAAAGATAAGGCACCACAAATTACACAAATTAATGAAAGTTCACTTGCCGCCTTAAAGCCGACACAATGGAGTCTTAGCCAATTAAAAGAAAATATTGAGCCCTATTCTGAAATTTGGGTAGTTAAAAATGAGCGCGGGTTTTGCTTGGGATACGAAGACAAGGCAATACAAATAGATGGTAGTCTTGAAGAAATTGGTGAAATGCTTGGGCAAAAAATGCTGAAATGGAAGGGGTTTGATGTAAAATCTATTTGGCACGCTATTAGGCTACCGACTGGTGGCACGGCAATTTGGGATTCAATGCTAGCAGCCTATGTGGTTAAAGCTGGAGAAAGTGATGATTTTGCTAAAATATACGCGCTATACACCACAAGTAACGTGCCAGAGCTGGCAACAGTAGAAGAAATTTTACATTGTGAGAGAAAACTTGAAAGTATTTTGCGGCAGAAGCTTCAGGCTAATAACGGGTTAAAGGTTTTTGCCGAGCTCGAATTGCCGCTTATACCAGTTCTATACGACATAGAAAGATATGGAGTTTTGGTTGATAAAGAAGAGTTAAAAAATCAAAGTCGTGATTTGCAAACAGATATTTCTAGAATTGAAAAAGAGATTCATGAGCTTGCTGGTGAAAGTTTTAATATCTCAAGCCCCAAACAATTGGCTAAGATTTTATTTGAGAACTTAAAAGTGCCTTTAATTAAGAAAACTAAAACAGGATATTCTACAGATAGTGATGTGCTATCAAAGTTTTCATCTCAATTTTCGATCTGCGATTTTATTATTCAGTATCGAGAGCTTACAAAACTAAAATCTACCTATGTAGACGCCCTGCCAGAGCTTGTAGACATCCGCGACGGCCGGTTACATACGCATTTTCATCAGGCTGTTACGTTAACTGGCAGACTTTCAAGTACTAATCCTAATTTACAAAATATACCAGTGCGCACTGAGCGTGGGCGTGCAGTCAGGCGAGCTTTTATTTCTCCTAAAGACAAGGTGTTTTTGTCAGTTGATTATAGTCAAATTGAACTACGTGTGTTGGCTGAAATTACTAGCGACCCTGGTCTGATTGAAGCCTTTTTAGAAAATCAAGATGTACATGCCGCTACCGCTGCTGAAATATTTAATGTTGGGCTAGATGCGGTAACCGCTGACCAGCGACGTATAGCAAAAGCTGTAAATTTCGGTATAGCCTATGGGCAAGGTGTTTTTGGCTTATCTGAAACTCTTGAAATACCGCAAGATGAAGCGAAAAATATTATAGAAAATTATTTTAAAAAATTTAGTAAAGTTAAAGATTATATGCTTGATGCTGTAGAGCTTGCGAAAAAAAATGGATATGTCGAAACTTTATTTGGCCGTCGTCGCTACATCGATGAGTTTAAATCGTCAAATGCCGCAATAAGAAAATTTGGAGAAAGGGCAGCAATTAATGCCCCAATGCAGGGGACAGCAAGTGATATCATGAAAATGGCTATGATTCAGGTTCATGCTAATTGTAAATCGCCTATATTACTGCAAGTGCATGATGAATTGCTTCTTGAATGTTCGGCAAATGAGGTTGAAGAAGAGGCACAAGTAATAAAAGAAATTATGGAGTCTATAGTAAAATTAAAAGTGCCGCTTAAAGTTAACGTTGCCTGGGGTGATACTTGGGAAAGTGCGCATGCTTAATCTATGATATTGTGTTTTTTTAAATCAGCAATTGTAACGGCGCTGGTTTTGTTATCAATATTTACTATGTAAAAAAGTGCACGAATATTTTCTTCATTTTTATAAATAGGCTCTAGGCCAGCAGCCTTCATCAACTCATTTAGTAATACCCTTTGATCTTTATATTTTACACCATCATAAGTATTTTCAATTTTTGCAACACACCCTGAGGTCGCCACAAACGGAAAAAATGGCGCAGAACTTGAGCTCAAAAGGCCGGTACCATGAATACGGAAAAGACCTCGCCCGATATCACGAGCTACCACCGCTTCACCCCACCAAGACTCATCAAAACTTGATTCTGGCAGAAGTGTCTTATAATCATGTTCATCATCTGAAGCTGCTACAAAATTTAATATCATCCTGCGATATTTACCGAAGACAAGTGTATTGTTGGCAGTTGGCATAACCCCGTCGATGCGTAATACGCCGCTTGGGGTATGGCCGTTAATCTGATTGTAATTTTTACGATGTCTAGAGTACCCAAGTGCCGGATGTGACCAAAGAGTTACGTTATCTGACTGCATATGCATACTTTTGTCGGCATTTTGCATGAGCATTAGACATGGGTATTGTCGCGAAGTTCGGCAAAACATAAAAAGGCGTGGTTTATTTTGATATAGCCCTGATTTATACTTACTGAGATCTGGCTGTACGCGAATAATGTCTCTAAGTGCGACTGGCGTTACGTTAATTTTTTTTTTACTCTGGTCGCTGTTAATTT
>MEPT01000100.1:5504-14969 GCA_001769925.1 Bdellovibrionales bacterium RBG_16_40_8 | reverse complement strand
CCATTTAATGTATATAACGCCTTAGGCGGGAGTAGAGAAACTCGCAGCGCAAAGTCAACTTCACGTCGCAAGCGCTTTTCCCACTCAAGATCGCGCATTTTTGTGGCTTGAAAATAAATGGCGTAAATTTGTAAAGATTCACCTATTGATGGGGCAATATTGCGTAGATTAATAGTCTCAGCGCGTATTTTTTCTTTAATTTCTAAGTTATCAGATTCGCTTAATTTATCTAGGGCCTGAATGGCAATTTCTATATCTGTTAGGCAGGAGTCATTTGTGTCGTCGCATAACTTTTCCGCAGATAATTTTCTTATATGATCTGATAGTCGATGCCCGGCAATAATTTCACGCTGGTAAAATGCATGCATTTTTTCTTCTGTAACAGAGCTTTTAGTAGCGGCAATTACTGAAGGTGAGGCAATCACGAGTGCAGTAAAAAATGATAAATTTATATATAGAGTTTTTTTAATTTTCATATTTATGTGTGGCTTTGTTATAATTTGTAATATTTATATTTTAAGAAAAATTACGCTGATTCACAATTGGACCAAAATCTAGAGTGAAGTTCTTTACACAATTATTTTTGCTAGAGCCAAAAAGCCTATTTTATGCTAAGCGACGTTGTCATAACCTGCCAGACGAACGTATGGAGAAGAATAAATGAAAAACGTTTTAGGTAAAAAGTACCCATTTGGAGAGCTAATATCCTTAGCTGTCATGTCATTTATTGCGATGGGTTGTGGAAGAGGTTTTGAAACTAATGTCATAGCGCCGCATACTGGCAATGAGCTATTCGAGCAAGAAGTGGCCCCATATGATACGACTCCAGAAGAAATAAAATCTCTAGAAAATATTATAAAGTCAGATTTAGCATATGAGATTAAGTCTGTGCCTCCTCATACTTACTATGTTTACTCAACGCGATTAAATATTCGCTCTGAACCGCAAATTAGAGACGAAAATATTGTCGGCGCTTTGAATCTTAATGATGAAGTACAAGTTATTGGTATAGTTAGCGACACTGTTTTTGTTGAAGTACAAATTCTAAAAACAGTTGCTAAGTTGAAATCAGCATCTACCTATTTTGTCGCAAAGGACTACTTGAGTATTAATAGAAATGAAGTTTTGCAAGATTCTTCGAGAAATAATTATTTTCTAGTTCAAAATATAGCTACCGAGAAATTACGTATTTATAAGAAACTTTGCGACGATGGTAGATGTGCGCATAAAATGGTATTTGAGTCCGATGTTGTCGTGGGTGAAAAAACGCGTAACCAATCAACTATGACAGTTCTTGGGTCGTTTAATATAATTAAGTGGGTTAAATTTTATGAAGATGGCGGGCAAAAGTATCCGTCATGGTATGATCCTAATTATCCAAAGGTGCCTGAGGTGGGGGCCGGTTTATTTAGCTGGACAAGCTCTGAGGCTTTACCATATCGAGGTAGTAAAGTTCGCGGGGCTTTTGGTTGGTACACTGCGCACGTTGGCCCGAATTCATACTATCAGTGGACTCACGGCACGATAGGCTGGGGCGCCGACAAAACAAAATATATAGATATTACACGTGGGTTTTTTTCGAATTTGTTTTCAGACCCACGTAGCCACGGTTGCACGCGCACTGATAATGAATCAATCGCTTATATTAGGCACATACTTGATGCAGGGGCGCCGCTAATAAAAATTTATGCTATTGAAAAGTTGTATGATCCCAACCTATTAAACTATCAAGAAAAAAACAAAAAATGGGATTACATTTTAACAAAAAACGGTGTTCGAATTGACGGAGAAAAAGCAGATCGCGAAAAAGTATTACAAGCGGGTACGCCAAGATCACAATGGCTAGAAGAAGGCTCATACGCCGTAGATTTACTACCTGACGTCAAAAGTTTTAAACCTGGTGGTAGCGGAGCTAAACGGGGCAAAAATGGCAATGTTTATGGATTGAAAGATAAAGACATGCGCGGCGTTTATTTTATAGATGAGGGTCGAGTACTCAATTATTCTCATCCTGATAAACTACCTGTAGGTGGCTATGGTAGAAATATTTTGCCAGAATATATGGTGGCCAAAGACGTTAATCAGTTTGTTGACTGAGCAGCGGTCTCCCATCCGGCGACGCGCCCAGATTCAAAATATATAATGCGAACTTCTGATTTATATCCTTCATCAGAAGAAGTCAGTTTATTGTAGCGCCATCGTTCATTACCATAAATATGCTCGCCAGCCACTTCTACAAAATCAGGGTCGCCCCAACTTTGACGAACGGCATTGCGTGACATTCCGCGCGAGATATCATTTTTTTCGATAAGTTTAGTTGTCACATGATCAAAAGATGTTTCGTTAGTTGTAACACCTTTCATATTAGCCCACCGTTCTTTGGCCTCACGGTTGGGCAGTCGTAAAAAATAAATGCGCTCAAGGTCATTATTAAAATATGGCTTTATAGAATAGTATTGCTTTTTATCTAAACTGTTTTGCAAATTTTTTTCTAACCGGTTAAGTTCTACTCGCGTCTGAATGGCTGTAACCTCTTCTTCGCCTAACTCCTTGCGTGTCTGTAACCCAAGCTCTTCTTTAGCTGAGTTATAAGCTTTAGCGCGTTTATCGAAATAAAATTCTCTTGCTCCGCCCTCGCTATCGTCGTTAGATGCATAGCCACTTGTTTCAGATCTTTCTAGAAGAGAACAGGCCGTTAGTCCTAATGAAAGTGGTAAAATTAATATTAAAAGTTTTGTCATAGGCGCCCCTTATGGATTGTGTATCGGTCTAAGACATGGAAAAATAAAGAGCAGCTAAAGGAAAAAAATGACCGCTGATATACCACAGGCTGGGCCTAGGCCCGACGAAAACATGATTTCGCTTGAGGATCTCGACAAGTTTATTGAAGAAGAAGATCCGAATTTTATCCAGAGCATGGTTGAGCTAAAAGTAGAAGTAGCAAGTTTGCAGCTTGACATTAAAAGCGAAAATATAGATCGAGATATTGATTTAGCGCGTACCACCGAGATGGTTGGTAAAAAAATAAAAGAAAAAACTAGATTTGAGATATTTAGGCGTGACTTTATTTCAGCGCTGCGACGTTTTCTAATTTCTATTAAAAATTTACTTTTCTCTACTAAAAGCCGCTTTATGCTTTTAGGCGAGAAGATCAAACATTTTGCCAGATTTACTCTGCCAGATTTGCTTCGTTTTTTTAAGTTTCGCAGTGTGCACTATTCTCAACTTACTTTGCGGTTTACTAAAACAAATATTGATGCTTATCAAAATTTATCAAAAGTTAGAAAATTTAGTTTATTTTTTACTCTGATATCAACACTTGCGGCCTTATTTTTTTTGGGCAAGACGTTTAGCCAGCAGTGGCTCCCGCATTTTACCGATCCCTTGATACATTCTTTAGAAGATAAGGCCATAAGTGTAGGTGCCTATAAAAATAAAAATGAGTTACAAGATCTTTTTCAGGCTTTTCCTGAAGTTGAGTTTTACGTTCTTTTAAGTAAGGTTATAGTTAATTTGAAACGCGATGAAAATAGCAGTCAAAATCCTATGGGCATATTTGAAATATATTTGGGAATAGATTCTAAAGATACGGCTATTGAAGTAAAAGATCGCGAACATGAAATTCTTGATACTATTCAACGCTCTTTAGAGCCATTTACCTACACCGAGGCTGTATCTATGTCAGGCAAAACGCGTATGAAATCTGTAATGCGTGATAACGTTAATAATATACTAAACCAAGGCAAGGTATTTCACGTTTACTTCAATACTTTCATAACGAATCCTTAGATTTTTCTTTAAAATCATTTAGGCAAATATTGTATCTACGAATGCGGTCGTGCAGGGTGCTTTTGGCAAGACCCAGATCTTGCGCAGAACGCCTTTGATTGCCTTTATAATAACTTAATCGCTCAACGATGGCTTCTCTTTCATATTCATGTAGATATTGCCTAGCTAGTGCGGGTATTATTTTGACTTTATTTGAGTGTTTTGGCTCACGATCAAGATCTAAAATATCAGGAATTTCATTTTCAGTTATAAGTAGTCCCGGAAATAATGCCGATGCGCGAGAAATTACATTTTTTAGTTCACGTATGTTGCCGGGCCAAGTGTGTTGACGCAAAAGTTTCATGGCCTCTGGGGCAAAAAATACCTTAAGCGGCCCAGAAAGTTGCTGAATAAGAGAATCGAAATCTTCGAGGCGTTCTATTAGTGCTGGTGGGCATATTTGTAAAATGTGCAGCCGAAAATAGAGATCTTCACGAAATTTTCCTTCGTCGACTAATTTTTTTAGATTACGATTTGTGGCGGCAACTATTCGTACGTCTATAGTAATTGAAGAATCATTGCCTACAGGTTTAATCTCATTATTATCAAGAGCTCGTAAAAATTTTGGTTGCATACTAAGGGGGATGTCTCCCACCTCATCAAGAAAAAGTGTTCCTCCTCTAGCCGCTTCAAATGCGCCCTTGCGATCTTCTTGAGCCCCAGTAAAACTGCCCTTTTGATGGCCAAATAGTTCGCTTTCGGCAAGTGTGTCAGTTAGGGCGCTACAATTTACACTTAAGAATTGTCCACTTGAGCGAAATGAAAGCTTATGAATCATGTTTGCTAAAATTTCTTTGCCTGTTCCAGATGGCCCGAGTAGCAAAACTGGGTGCGGTGATTGTGCTATAGCAGGTAGGCGTTTTAGCTGCTGATCCCAAGAAGCATTTTGGCTTGATAAAAAAGTATTAGATATGCCCATATCTTTTTCAGCAGTGAATATATATTCGGTTAATCCGACACGTAGTCGATCATGATCTTGTAGTTTTGCCTCAATAATGCGACTGCCGTTGATAAAAGTTCCGTTGCGTGACCTAAGATCACGCACATAAAAGCCATCAGATTTTTTTTCTATACGGGCGTGGCGATTAGATACGCAAAAATCTGGCAGATATATTTGCGCTCCAGGGTCTCGCCCTATAAGAATGCTGTCTTTAATTTCTATGGTTTTTAGTATGCTTTTATTAAGCAAAGTGAGAAAGCCATTTTCTTGTGGTAACGTTTTTACAAATAAGCTTTGAGTGCGCATTTTTTACCTCCAGCGGTTAGGTGTTGTTAGATTAATAATCAAGAACCATGCCGACTATACGTATGTGCCAGTTATGCATAGTTTTTAGCAGAGCGCTTTTTGGATGTCCGAATCGGAGGAATTTATGTCCAGACGGTCGGACGAGGTCAATGCCTGGTTATTGAAGGCGTTTCTGAGTGGACACCATAGCACTTTCGAAGTAAACGCAAGCATGTCCGCAAAATTTATTAAAAGTGCAGCAGAGCAAAAAGATTATCCTCCGCCATCACGCCCTGAGATTGGAATAGTGGGACGATCAAATTCAGGAAAGTCTACCCTTATCAATGCTATCGCAAAGCAAAAAAATCTAGCACATGTGAGCCAAAAACCAGGTAAAACTGACCTATTAAATTTTTATGACATTGATAGCAAGTTTACTCTGGTTGATATGCCAGGCTACGGATATGCCCGTCGCGGCCATGAAGTTCGTGATAAATGGACTCCCATGATTGAGTCTTACCTGCAAAATCGCGAAAATCTCAAAGGGGTAGTGCTGATTATGGATATCAAAAGGCACTGGAGCGAGGACGAGACGAATCTTGTCAGGTATTTAGCCCATTACGATCGACCGGTGGTGGTGGTTTTCAACAAAATAGACAAATTAAATAAAAGTGAACTCGCCACACTACAGCGCGAAAAAGCAAGGGATTTAGCGCTAATTAAGGCCAAAAAGGCCATTTCAGCGATTATTTATATCTCGGCAGACCGCCGTATAGGAATTATCGAGCTTCTGCGAACTATTTTTGAAAAGCTGATCCAATCGTGATAGGACTACTGTATGACTGCACTCGGAGTTATTCCTGCCCGTTATGGGTCGACACGTCTACTGGCGAAGCCGCTACATAAAATTAAAGGCAAACCTCTCCTTGAATGGGTGGTTAACGGCGTGCGTGGCGCAAAACTTTTGTCTGATCTTATAGTTGCAACTGATCATGAGAAAATCGCAAACCTTGCTGAAAGCTTAGGGGTCAGGGCAGTAATGACTGATCCCGAGTTGCCATCTGGCAGTGATCGCGTATGGGCAGCCGCGCAAAAGCACAATGCTAACATTGTTATCAACATTCAGGGTGATGAGCCGCTAATAGCTCCGTATTGGGTAGATAATTTGATACAGGCCATGGTTGAAAAACCACAAGTCGAAATGGCCACACTTGCTCATGAGTTACCAAGTAATGAGCTTGATGAAAAAGGTACCGTGAAAGTAATTTTGAATCGAGATAGCGAGGCTATTTATTTTAGTAGATTTGGCATACCGTATTCGCGCGAGTCAATTGAGAAGTGGCCAGGTGTAGCACTTAAGCACATTGGGCTTTATGGCTATAGAAAAAACTTTTTACAGAAATTTTGCGAACAAAAACCAACTCCTCTTGAAAAATCAGAAAGTCTTGAGCAGTTAAGGGCATTATGGTTGGGGGCAAAAATTCATGTGGTGAAAATTGCTGGTCAATCTATTGGGGTAGATACTCCAGAAGACGTCACGCGAGTTGAAGAAATACTGGCTAAAGGAGAGCGAACATGAGAAGCAAATCCAAAATATTTAAACAAAAATTTATTTTTGTAACAGGCGGAGTTGTTTCGTCAATCGGTAAGGGGTTAACTGCTGCAAGTTTGGGTGCGCTGCTCGAGGCGCGTGGAATTAAAGTATGCCTAATGAAGTGTGATCCTTATATAAATGTTGACCCAGGTACGATGTCACCTTTTCAACATGGTGAGGTCTATGTGACTGACGATGGTGCAGAAACAGATCTTGATCTTGGTCACTATGAGCGTTTTACCACAAGCTCACTTAATCGATCAAATAGCATAACTGCCGGTCAAGTATATGAAAGTGTTATAACAAAAGAGAGAAGAGGGGATTATCTTGGCGGAACGGTGCAGGTAATTCCGCATATTACTGATGAAATAAAAAGCCGAATTTTTGAAACTGGTCAGGGCAGTGAAGTAGTAATTGTTGAAATTGGTGGTACGGTCGGTGACATCGAAGGGCTACCGTTTATTGAGGCTATTAGGCAAATGCGCACGGATTTGGGATTTGAAAATTCTATTTTTGTTCACGTTACTTATGTCCCGTATATAGCGGCCGCTGGTGAGCTTAAAAGTAAGCCAACACAACACTCTGTTAAAGAACTTCGAGAAGTTGGTGTTCAGCCAGATTTTTTAATATGTCGCTCAGAAAAGCATCTTAATAGCGAAATTAAAAAGAAAATTGGATTGTTTTGTAGTGTTAAAGAAGACTACGTGATAGCAGCCACTGATTCAGAAACTATTTATGAAGTTCCGCTTGTTCTTTATAGTGAGGGTTTTGATCAAAAAGTTGTAGAGCGTTTAAAGCTTGATGCCAAGCCACCTCAGCTGCAAGGGTGGAAGAAAATGGTTATGGCGCTAAAAAACCCAGAAAATCAGATAACCATTGGCATTGTTGGCAAGTATGTTGACCTTAAAGAAAGCTATAAATCATTAAACGAAGCAATTATTCATGGCGGTATTGCCAATAGTACAAAGATTAACATCGTATATATAGACTCAGAAACAATAACAGACCGTAATGTGGCAATGGCACTTTCTGAGGTTCAAGGAATACTTGTGCCTGGGGGTTTTGGTGAGCGTGGGGTTGAAGGTAAAATATCTGCTATTAGGTATGCACGCGAGAATCGCATACCATTTTTTGGTATTTGTTATGGTATGCAGCTTGCCAGTATAGAGTTTGCTCGCCATGTGTGCGGAATTCAAGATGCCACCAGCCGTGAATTTATATCAGGTAAAAAATCTAAAAATCTTGTGATTGATTTTCTTGAAGAACAAAAAAATATGAAACAAAAAGGTGGCACTATGCGCTTGGGCGCGTTTTCATGTACCCTAATGAAGGGATCTCGCGTGAAAAGAATTTATGATGCCACGCATATTTCTGAGCGCCATCGCCACCGTTATGAGTTTAACAATAAATTTCGTGGGCTTTTTGAAAAGCGCGGTATGAATTTGTCGGGCATTTGTGAAGAGCGTGATTTGGTTGAAATTATTGAGATTACAGAGCACCCATGGTTTATTGGCGTACAATTTCACCCTGAATTTAAATCGCGACCATTGATGCCGCACCCGCTTTTTACAAGTTTTGTGGCAGCAGCATTAGATCATAAAAAACAGATGTTGAGTGTTACAAATAGACAGACGCGAAAGGTAAAGACGGCAAAGGTTATAAGAGAGGCAAATTATGATTGAAATAGAAGAAGCAAGACGAGTATTGCGTGTTGAAGCTCAATCTATTCTTGATACGGCAGAAAGGTTAGATCAAAATTTTAAAATTGCAGTTGATAAAATAATTGCGTGTAAGGGTAAACTTATTATTACAGGTATAGGTAAATCCGGTCTAATTGGACGTAAAATTTCTAGTACTTTTAGTTCTACCGGCACTCCATCGCTTTTTTTGCATCCAGCTGAGAGTTCGCATGGAGATTTGGGTGTTATTAGTAATTCAGATATTGTGCTTGCTATCAGTAATAGCGGCGAAACAGAAGAACTTGTCCCAATACTTAATTTCGTAGTGCGCAGAAATATTCCGCTTTTGGTGATGACTAGTAAAGCCTCAAGTCTAATGGGTAAGGCCGGTATTTTTATTGATATAAGTGTAAAAGAAGAGGCTTGCTCGCTCGGTCTAGCGCCAACATCAAGCTCGGCAGTTACATTAGCATTAGGTGATGCTCTAGCTATGGCGGTATTAAAAGTGCGTGGCTTCGGGCGCGATGCCTTTGCCGAATTTCACCCGGCTGGTTCACTGGGGCGGCGACTATTTTTGCGGGTGCGCGATTTGATGCACTCAGGTGTTGCGCTACCTGTAGTGAAAAAGAAAGACAATATGGCTAAGGCTCTGGCACTCATGACCTCTGCAGAGGTGCGTGGCGTTGCTGGAGTGGTTGATGACACTAATCAATTATGCGGTTGTATCACTGATGGTGACTTACGTCGTCGCCTTGAGAAAAAGAAAAACCCGCTAGATGATTTAGTTGAAGATATAATGTCATTAAATCCAAAAACTATAGACGTATCTGAAATGGCTGAAAAAGCACTTTTTGTTATGGAGCAATTTCAAATTCAAAATTTATTTATTACTGATAAACAGTCTACAACACCGCAAGCAGTTGTAGGTATAATTCATTTGCAAGATCTATTAAAAGCTAAGCTGCGGTAGTGATAGGCCTTAGATTTCAGTACATATTACACTGACCAAGGTCGGGGCTGTGCGAACATAGATAGTCAAGTAGACCCTTTCAACATACCATCAGAAAAGTATGCGACTACGTGTATTTGCCTCTATTTTTTTTATGGCTGCTGTTTATCCAGTTTTTTCTTATGCAGAG